>JALDYH010000245.1:0-5318 GCA_032154175.1 Sphingopyxis sp.
TTCTCTCACCCAAAGCCTAAACAGCTTTCAAAAACGACCGGTTCCGCCAACAGGCAGAGCCGGTCGTTTTTATTTGGGCAAAGCGAATTTGATGCAAGCGTCCCCCCTCCCGTTCCAGCCGACGCGGCGCGCCTTCCTCGGCGCGGTGCTCGCATTCGGCGTGTCGGGCGAGGCGATGGCGCTGACCAATGCGCAGCGCCTGGTAAGCGCGGCGCGGCGGCAGGTCGGCGTCACGCTGACGTACGACCCCGCCTATACCGTGCTGCGTTTCCCGAACGGCGATGTCGACCGCGCGAAGGGTGTATGTACCGACGTCGTGATCCGCGCCTTCCGCGATGCACTCGCGCTCGACCTACAGGCCCTTGTAAATGCCGACATGCGCGCCAATTTTGGGGCCTATCCGAAAAACTGGGGGTTAGGGCGCCCCGACCGCAACATCGATCATCGCCGCGTGCCCAACCTCGCGACCTATTGGCGGCGGCAGGGCGCGTCCGTGCCGGTCACCGACGATCCCGCCGATTGGCGTCCGGGCGACATCTTTACGCAGATGGTCGGCGGCCGGCTGCCGCACACCGGCATCGTGTCCGACCGCAAGGACACGACCGGCGTGCCGCTCGTCCTCCACAATATCGGCGGCGGCACGCGCGAGGAAGATGCGCTGTTCAAGCACAGGCTGACCGGCCATTTCCGCTGGAAAGTCTGAATTAGATTAATGTTTTCAACCGAGTATTTGCACTGAGGAGTGAATAAATGGGTTATCGTATCGTTGTCGCCGGGGCCACGGGCAATGTCGGGCGCGAAGTGCTCGCCATTCTCGCCGAGCGCGAATTTCCATACGACGAACTGGCGGCGGTCGCATCGTCGCGCAGCCAGGGCGACGAGATCGAAATCGGCGATACCGGTAAAACCGTGAAGTGCCAGAATATCGAGAATTTCGACTGGGCGGGCTGGGACATGGCGATTTTCGCGATCGGCAGCGACGCGACCGCGATCCATGCGCCGAAGGCCGCCGCGGCGGGCTGCGTCGTGATCGACAACAGCTCGCTCTACCGCATGGACCCCGACGTGCCGCTGATCGTGCCCGAGGTGAACCCCGACGCGATCGACGGCTATACCAAGCGCAACATCATCGCGAACCCCAACTGCTCGACCGCGCAGATGGTCGTCGCGCTGAAGCCGCTGCACGATGCCGCCAGGATCACGCGTGTCGTCGTCTCGACCTATCAGTCGGTGTCGGGCGCGGGCAAGGCGGGCATGGACGAGCTGTGGAACCAGACGCGCCAGATCTTCGTCGGCGACGAAAAGGACGTGCAGAAGTTCACCAAGCAGATCGCCTTCAACGTCATCCCGCACATCGACAAGTTCCTCGACGACGGCTCGACCAAGGAAGAGTGGAAGATGGTCGTCGAGACCAAGAAGATCCTCGACCCGAAGATCAAGGTCACCGCGACCTGCGTCCGCGTCCCCGTCTTCGTCGGCCATTCGGAAGCGATCAATATCGAGATGGAGGATGAATTGTCGGCCGAGGATGCGCAGCGCATCCTGCGCGAAGCCCCGGGCGTCGTGCTCCACGACAAGCGCGAGGACGGCGGCTACATCACCCCCGTCGAATGCGTCGGCGACTTCGCCACCTTCGTCAGCCGCGTGCGTGAGGATCCGACGGTCGACAACGGCTTGAACCTCTGGTGCGTTTCGGACAATCTTCGCAAGGGTGCCGCGCTGAACGCGGTGCAGATCGCCGAGCTTCTCGGACGGCGGCATCTGAAGAAAGGCTGAATATGGTGCGGCGGATGGTCCTGATCGCGGGGGCGCTGGTTCTGGCAGCGTCCATCGTTCCGTCCGCCGCAGCCAGAAGCGTGCCTGCACCATCCTTCGGGGATAGTGCGGTCGCGCCCGACGAAATTCTCGGCACGTGGAAAATGATCGGCGAGAAATGCGAGGAGGGCGAAACCCCCGGCACGAAACAGGTCGATGCGCTCATCCGCTTCGAGCCGGATTTCCGGTATGAACTCACGGTCGAAGGCTGGCGGTCGCTCGGAAGCTATCGCATTGAACGGATGCGCGACTCGCCGCTTGCGATCCGGCTCGATGATACGCTGTACGAATTCGATCTCGTCGATGGCCGTCTCGAAAACTGGAGCGAAGGCGATGCCGTCTTCCTGTGCGGCAGGATCTTCGAGCGGACGAACGAATGAACGCCGATCCCACGCGCTTCACCCATGCGCTCTGCCGCGCGCCCGCCCGATCGGCGGTCAAGGGCATCCGCGCCGACGGTGGCCCCGATCCCGATTTCTACGGTCTCGTGGCCGAGCATGAGGCCTATGTCGCGACGCTTCGCGAACTCGGCCTTGCCGTCGAAGTCCTGCCGCCGCTCGACGATTTTCCCGATGCGCTGTTCACCGAAGATGTCGCGCTGACCTTTCCCGAAGGCGCGATCCTGCTTCGCCCCGGTGCGCCGAGCCGCGCGGGCGAGGTCGAACATATCCGCGCGCCGCTTGCCGCCCGCCACAAACGCCTGCTGGAAATGACCGGGAGCGGCCCGAATGCGGGCCATGCCGACGGCGGCGACATATTGCGCCTCGCGGACCGGGTGATCATCGGCCTCTCCGCGCGTACCGACCGTACCGGCGCCGGGGAGCTTGCAGGGCTGTTGGCGGAACTCGGTTATCGCGCCGAGATTGCCGAGACCCCGCCGGGCGTCCTTCATTTCAAGACCGGCTGCGGGCTGATCGACAAACGCACGATCCTTGCCGTGCCCGCACTCGCGGCCTGCCCGGAGTTTGACGGGCTCGAAGTCGTGACGACCCCGCCGGGCGAAGAGGCGGCTGCGAATATCCTGCGCATCCGCGACACCGTCCTCGTCGGCGACCGCTGGTCTGCGACGCACGCCTTGCTTGTCGCGCGCGGTATCGAGATACGTGCTCTCCCCACCGATCAGATCGCGCATATCGACGCGGGGCTCAGTTGCATGTCGCTGCGCTGGTAGCGCATCGAAAACCGCTGTCCTGCAATAGCTTGCTGTCCTAGGTCATCGGGATGATCAAAGCCTCGACCCTGCGCCCGATTACTGCATTCGCGAGTGAAGCCAGGCAGTTTTCTGCCATTTTTTTCCTGACGGAGTTCGGCCGATGACGGCCGGTTCGGCGCCCCCCGAAGCGCAAAAGCGCCTGCTCGGCCTGCTCCTCGTGCTGCTGCTGCTCGCGCAGATCGACCAGCCCTATCCGGAGATCGCGCTGCTCCAGCATATCCCGACGATGCTGCTGCTGGTCGCCTCGCCCTTGCTGCTCCGCCGCTGGCCGCTGTCGACGGCATCGGTCGCCTGCATCGTCGCCTTCATGGCGCTTCATACGCTCGGCGGGCGCTATGCCTACAGCAATGTCCCCTACGACGACTGGACGCGTGCGCTGGCCGGCACGAGCCTGTCCGACGCTTTCGGCTGGACACGCAATCATTATGACCGGCTCGTCCATTTCGCGTTCGGGGCGCTGTCGGTGGTCCCCGTTGCCGAAATTGCGCGGCGTTGGGGCGGGCTCGGTGCGCGCGGTGCGACGCTTGCGGTGCTCGGCTGGGTGCTCGCCATCTCGTGCCTCTACGAAATCTTCGAATGGCTGCTCACCATCGTCGCGGCGGGCGAGACCGCCGACCGCTATAACGGGCAGCAGGGCGATATCTGGGACGCGCAAAAGGATATGGCGCTCGCGACATTGGGTGCGATAATGGTGCTGGCGATCCCGCGCCGCGACAGGAGACAGGCATGCGCAAGTTCACGACCCTCGCGATGATCGGCCTGCTCGCTGCATGCAAACCGGCCGCCGACAAGGCGCCGGCCGATGCGGACCCCGTCGCGCCGGTTGTGCCCGAGGCGAAGGCCGATGGCCCGAACGCAGCGACCACCGCGGTCAGTCTCGACGGTGAAGGGCTGCGCTTTGTCGACAAGACCAGCGGCAAGACCAGCCTGCTCGCCTTCGGCGCGCCGCGCGCGCAGGCCGAAACCGCGCTCGCCAATGTCGCGGGCAAGGAAGACGACCGCAGCACGAACGCGGAATGCGGCGCGGGCGCGATGGAATTCACCCGTTACGACGCGATGACGCTCAATTTCCAGGACGGCAAATTCGTCGGCTGGTTCCTCGGCAACGAGCCCGGGGCCGCCGCCTATTCGACGATGAGCGGCATCGGCGTCGGCACCACCCGCGCCAAGGCGTCCGAATCGGTGTCGATCGTCGACCTCGAGGACAGCACGCTCGGCGAGGAATTCAGCATCGGCACCGGCGACAATGTCATCGGCGGCATGTTCGCCGCGCCCGGCGACGCCGCAAAGATCGACGCGCTGTTCGCCGGCACCAACTGTTTCTTCCGCTGATATGACGACCGAAATCACCGGCGGTTGCCGCTGCGGCCAGCTTCGCTATCGCTTCGAACAGGAAGGGCCGCTGCTCAACTATTGCTGCCACTGCCTCGATTGCCAGAAATCGACCGCGAGCGCCTTTGCCGACCAGATCATCGTATCGACCGACGCGCTGACGCTGACGGGGCGGGTCGTGGCCTTCTCGACCCGGCGCCCGTCGGGCGGGACGACGACCAACCAGCATTGCCCCGAATGTTTCAGCCGCGTGTGCAATGCGAACGACGTCTACCCCGCGATGACGATCGTGCGCGCCGGAACGCTCGACGATCCGTCGGGGCTCGAACCCTTCGCGCATATCTGGGTGAAGCGGAAGCGCGACTGGATCGTGATCGCGGACGGCGTGCCGACCTTCGACGAAAGCCCCGATCCCATGGAGTTCATGCAGTTCGTCATGGAGCGCCGGGGCTCCTGAGGTGTCAGTGGCCCATATCCGCCGCCGATGCCCGCGGTCCGCCCGGTTTCGGCGGGCGTAGCAGCAGCACCAGCGGCACCGACGCCAGCGTCACCCACATCATCAGCCAGAAATCGTCGATATAGGCGACCATCGCCGCCTGCCGGTTGATCTCGGCATTGACCATCGCCAGCGCCGTATCGCCCGCGATGCCGAAGCGGTCGGCGGTCGACGGGTCGAGGATGCTGATGGAACCGCTGGTGACATGCGCCGCCAGATCCTCGTGGCTCGTCTGGATATTCGCGCCGAGCAATGTGGTGACGACCGAGATGCCGACCGACGCGCCGATGCTGCGGAACAGGTTGAGCAGGCTCGATCCGTCGGTGCGATATTGCGGCTGGATCGTCGCGAAGGCCATGGTGTTCAGCGGGATGAAGATCAGGCCCATGCCGAGCCCCTGCACCAATCCGCTGATGATCACCGGCTGCATCCCCATTTCGAGCGACCAGTGGCTCATCTGCC
>JALDYH010000246.1:0-5282 GCA_032154175.1 Sphingopyxis sp.
CGATGCGGCGCTGGCGTCGGCGCTGCGCGTCTTCTGGTCGAAGGGCTATGAGGGTGCCTCGATGGCCGATCTGACCGAGGCGATGGGGATCACCAAGCCGAGTTTGTACGCGGCCTTCGGCAACAAGGAAGCGCTCTTCAACAAGGCACTCGACCTCTATGAGCGCGAAAAGGCGGATTATATGCATGCGGCGCTTGACGCGCCGACCGCGCGCGGTGTTGCCGAGCGACTGATGTACGGCGCGCTCGACATGTATACCTGCCCCGAGAATCCGAACGGTTGCCTTGGTGTCATCACGTCGGTCGCGTGCGGCGCCGAGGCCGAATGCATTCGGCAGGCGGTGCTCGAACGCGGCGCGGCAGCGAAGCGCGCGATGCTCGAACGCTTCGCGCGCGCCAAGGACGAAGGGGACTTTCCGCCCGACACCGACGCCGAAGGCCTTGCCGCTTTCCTGACCGCCGTGAACCAGGGCATGTCGGTGCAGGCGGGTGCCGGCGCGACGCGCGCCGAGCTCGAGCGCCTCGTCGAAACCAGCCTGAAGCTGTGGCCGGGGCGCTAGTAGAATTATTTTTACTGCCCGGTACAGAATGGTCTTGACGCAGCGCAACATGACTTATATACCAATCAGTATACAAAGATAAGGCTCTCTCCCCCGAGACCGACCGCTGCGTGGCAAAGATCATGCGGCGGTCGGAAATTTCATCATCGAATATTTTCCCGGGAGCGGGTCTTGTTCCGGTCGGGCGTCCGTTGACGCTCGCCCGCAAGGCATAACAGGGACCTCGCGCGCGCATGACATGCGTGCAGCGGGACAGGGCGGCCATCCTCTTCGAAGAGGGCCCTCTGGCAGCAAGGATCAATTTCGAAATCAGCCGGAAGCGCGCCCTTCCGGTGCCGGATTTCTGCGCGCAACGCGCAGGCGACTGAAACGAACGAAAAGAAGAGGGCATTTCCATGACCGTCCACACCCCGATCAAAAAGCTCGACCCCGCCGATGCGAAGGTCCGTCGCGAACTCAAGACATTGCTCCATCCCGGCCGTGGCCGCCGCGCCGCGTGGATCGGCGCCTTTCTCGTGCTCGTGATCGGCGCCTGGTGGTTGCTGCGCGATGGGCCGCCGCAGGCAGCCGCTGCCCCTGCGCCCGTGCTCACCGTCGCCGCGCCGATCGCGCGCGATGTGACGCTGTGGGACGAATATATCGGCCGCTTCGAGGCGAGCAAAGCGGTCGAAGTGCGCCCGCGCGTTTCAGGAGCGATCACCGCGATCCACTTCACCGACGGCCAGATCGTCCGTCAGGGCCAGCCGCTCTTCACCATCGACCCGCGCCCGTATCGCGCGGCGCTCGCCGAAGCCCGCGCCTCGGCGGCGAGCGCGCGCAGCGACCTCGCGCTCGCCCGCCTCGAACTCGATCGTGCCGGGCGTCTCGTCGATATCGAAGCGGTGTCGCAGAGCGAGATCGATCGCCTGCGTGCCCGCGTCAACGCCGCCAATGCGGCGCTCGCCGGCGCCGATGCCCGTATCGCGGCGCGCGCGCTCGACGTTGAATTCACCACCGTCCGCGCCCCGCTGAGCGGGCGCATCTCGGACCGCCAGATCGACGCGGGCAACCTTGTGTCGGCGGGCGATGCCGGCGGCACGCTGCTCACCACGATCAACGCGCTCGATCCCGTCTATTTCACCTTCCAGGGTTCGGAAGCGCTGTTCCTCAAGACCAAGCGCGAGGGCGGCGACAAGGGGGCGGCGGTCGAAGTCCGGCTGCAGGATGAAAGCGACTATCGCTGGAAGGGCCAACTCGACTTTACCGACAATGGTCTCGACCCGCGTTCGGGCACGATCCGCGCCCGCGCCAGCTTCCGGAACCCCGAAATGTTTCTGACCCCCGGCATGTTCGGCAACATGCGCCTGTCGACGGGCCAGACGGCGCGCGCGCTGCTGGTCCCTGCCGCCGCGGTGCAGACCGACCAGGCGCGCAAGATCGTCTATGTCGTCGGCAAGGATGGCATGGTCGCGGCGAAGCCGGTCGAACTCGGGCCCGAGCTCGATGGCCTGCGCGTCATCCGGTCGGGCCTGACGCCGACCGACCGGGTGGTGATCACCGGATACCAGTTCGCGCGTCCCGGTACCAAGGCGGTGACCAAAGCCGGCAAGATCGCCGCGACGACGCAGAAGCAAGCCGCGGCGGCAACCGAACCGGTTTCGGCGCAGGCGACCTTCACGAAGTGAGTTGAGTTAAGCCCCTCTCCTTCGGGAGAGAGGTAGGGGTGGGGTCTCGCGACCTCCCGTCAAGCCCGATGGCTCCACCCCGCACCGCCCCGGATCAGATCCCGGGGCTCGCTGCCCCTCCCGCCCGCAGAAGGGGGAGGTTCGGATTTGGACATAGAACAGGGGCTCTCCCATGCGCCTATCACGCTTTTTCATCGACCGGCCGATCTTTGCCGCCGTGCTCGCTGTCATCATCACCATCGTCGGCGCGGTCGCCTATATCGGCCTGCCCGTGTCGCAATATCCCGATATCGTCCCGCCGACGGTGACCGTGACCGCCAGCTATCCGGGCGCGTCGGCGGAAACCGTCGCCGATACGGTCGCGGCGCCGATCGAGCAGGAAATCAACGGCGTCGACAACATGCTCTATATGAGCAGCCAGTCGACCGGCGACGGGGTCGTCACGATCACCGTGACCTTCAAGATCGGCACCGACCTCGATGCCGCGCAGGTGCTGGTGCAGAATCGTGTCGCGATCGCGACCCCGCGCCTTCCGGAGACCGTGCAGCGGCTGGGCGTGGTGACGCGCAAGACCTCGCCCGACTTCCTGATGGTCGTGAACCTCGTCTCGCCCGACAAATCGCTCGATCGTGCCTATATCTCCAACTATGCGCTGACCCAGCTCCGCGATCGCCTGTCCCGTATCGACGGCGTTGGCGATGTGCGGCTGTTCGGCAGCCGCGATTACGCGATGCGCGTTTGGATCGACCCCGGCCGCGCCGCTGCGCTCGACCTCACCGCGGGCGAGATCGTCGCCGCGCTACGGCGCGAGAATGTTCAGGTCGCGGCGGGTACGCTCGGGCAACCTCCTTACGCGAACGGCAGCGATTTCCAGCTCAACGTCGAAACGCAGGGCCGCCTGACCGATCCCAAGGATTTCGCGAACATCGTCATCCGCAGCGATGCCGACGGCCGGCAGGTCCGCGTGTCGGACGTCGCGCGCGTCGAGCTCGGCGCGTCGGATTACAACAGCAACACCTATCTGTCGGGCGATCCGACGGTGATCATGGCGGTGTTCCAGCGCCCCGGTTCGAACGCGCTCGCCGCGGCCGAAGCGGTCGAGGCCGAAATGGTGGCGTCGTCGAAGAATTTCCCCAAGGGGCTCGAATATCGCGTCATCTACAACCCCACCGAGTTCATCGCCCAGTCGATCGACGCGGTGATGGAGACGCTGATCGAGGCGGTGTTCCTCGTCGTCATCGTGATCCTCGTGTTCCTGCAGAAGTGGCGCGCCGCGATCATCCCGGTGCTCGCAATCCCGGTGTCGCTGATCGGGACCTTCGTAGTGCTCGCGGCGTTCGGCTACAGCCTCAACAATTTGTCGCTGTTCGGGCTGGTGCTCGCGATCGGTATCGTCGTCGACGATGCGATCGTCGTCGTCGAAAATGTCGAGCGCAACCTTGAGAAGGGCATGTCGGCGCTCGAAGCCGCGCGCACATCGATGGACGAGGTGTCGGGCGCGCTGGTCGCGATCGTGCTCGTGCTCTGCGCGGTGTTCGTGCCGACCTTGTTTCTTACCGGCCTGTCGGGCGCCTTCTACCAGCAGTTCGCCGTGACGATTTCGACCGCGACGATCATCTCGCTCGTCCTGTCGCTTACCCTGTCGCCGGCGCTTGCGGCGATCCTGCTCAAGCCGCACGCTCCGAGCCAGGACGAGGGATGGCTGATGCAGCTCATCCACCGTGCGGGTGAAGCCTTCAACCGGGGATTCGAGCGGATGAGCGATGGCTATGCCGCACTCACCGACCGGCTGGTTCGTGCGCCCAAGAAGATGATGATTACCTATGCCGGGTTGATCGCGGCGACCGCGGGCCTGTTCTGGGCGACGCCGACCGGCTTCATTCCCGCACAGGATCAGGGCTACTTCCTCGTCGTCGCCAAGCTGCCCCCGGGCGCTTCGGTCGAACGCACCGATGCGGTGCTGAAAAAGGTCGCGGGGCGCGTGCTGCCGATCAAGGGTGTCCTCGGCTCGGTGATGCTTGCGGGCTTCGATGGCCCGTCGCAGACGCTCGCCCCGAACTCCGCTGCCGCCTATTTCCCGCTCAAATCCTTCGAGGAACGCGGGAAGCTCGGCGTCAATTTCGAGGACATCATGAACCAGGCGAGGGCGAACACTGCCGACATCGCCGACGCGCAGATCGTTATCATCCCGCCGCCGCTGATCCAGGGGATCGGCTCGGCGGGCGGCTACCGGATGATCGTCCAGGATCGCGGCGGAAATGGCTATGCCGCGCTCGCGAACGAGACGAACAACCTGATCGGCAAGGCGAACCAGACCCCGGGTCTCGCCAACGTCTTCACCTTCTTCGACCCGTCGAACCCGCGCGTCTATGCCGATATCGACCGGGCGAAGGCGAACATGCTCGGCGTCCCGCCCGAGCGCGTGTTCGAGGCGCTGCAGGTCTATCTCGGCTCGGCGTTCGTGAACGACTTCAACCTGCTCGGCCGCACCTATCGCGTCACCGCACAGGCCGATGCGCCCTATCGCCAGACCGTCGCCGATATCGCGAACCTCAGGACGCGGTCGGACTCGGGGGCGATGGTGCCGATCGGATCGGTCGCGAACTTCGAGGACCGCACGGGGCCGTATCGCGTGACGCGCTACAACCTCTTCCCCGCGGTCGAGATCGATGGCGACACCGCTCCGGGTTCGTCGTCGGGCGCGTCGCTGACGACGATGGAAAAGCTCGCGTCGGACTCGCTGCCGGCGGGTTACGGCACCGAATGGACGGGCATCGCCTTTCAGCAGAAGGCGGCGGCGAATACCGCAGGTATCGTTTTCGCGCTCGCGGTGGTCTTCGTCTTCCTCGTGCTCGCCGCACAATATGAAAGCCTGATGCTGCCATTGGCGATCATCTTCATCGTCCCGATGTGTTTGCTCGCGGCGATGATCGGCGTGAACCTGCGCGGCATGGACAATAATGTGCTGACGCAGATCGGGCTCGTCGTGCTCATCGCGCTCGCCGCGAAGAATGCGATCCTGATCGTCGAATTCGCCAAGCAGGCCGAGGAACAGGATG
>JALDYH010000247.1:0-5281 GCA_032154175.1 Sphingopyxis sp.
CCGATGTTGATGATGATGAGTTCCATCAGCCCGCGCGCGTTCATCAGCGCGCCGATGCCCATTGCGGTACGGTTGTCCTCACCCGCAAGTCGCGCCGCCAGCCAGCAGGCACCGAACTTCGCGGCAATCGAAACGAGCAGGATGCCGAGCGCGAGCGCAAGCAACGACAGGCTGTTCACCGTGTCGAGCCGCGTGTTGAGCCCCGAGTAAGTGAAGAAGACCGGGACGAGCAGGATCGTGATCGGCGCGACCTTGCGCTTGATCTCCTCGGTCAGCTTGCCGCGCGGCATGCAGACGCCAAGGATGAAACCGCCGAAGACCGCGTGGATGCCCACCGCATCCATGACGAAGGCGCAGAGTGCGAAGAGCATCAGGACGACCGACAGCATCGTGTCGCTCATCTCTCCCTGTTTTTCGACGATACGGCCGAGCGGCACGAGCAGCCGGCGTCCGATGAAGAACATGAAGAGCGCAAAGCTGAGCCCGCCAACGATTGCGATCAACGCGACGCCGGGCCCGCCGCCGAAGGTCGCGAGCACGATCGCGAGCACGCACCACGACACCGCATCGTCGAACGCGCCGGCGGTCAGCGTCAGCGTGCCGAGCGCGGTGTTCGCGAGGCCGCGCTCGTTGATGATGCGCGCGAGCATCGGGAAAGCGGTGAGCGCGATGCACGCGCCCATGAACAAAGTCGCGCTGCCCTGGCTCAGTCCTTCGGTGAAGAGACCCGGAACGTCGAGCAGGAACGGGGTAATCAGCGCGGCGAACAGAAAGGGCGCGACGATACCCGCGGCGGAAACCCCCATCGCGCTCTTCGCCTTCGACTGGAAATGGTCGAGGCGGAGCGTGGTACCGACGAGGAACATGTACAGGCCGACCCCGACCTGCGCACAGACATAGAGGATGTTGCGGGTTTCCTTGGGGAACAGCGCCGCCTGAAATTCGGGGAAGAAGAGGCCGAAGAGCGAGGGCCCTATGAGGACGCCGGCGATCATTTCGCCGACGACCTGCGGCTGGCCGAGGAATTTCTTCGCGGCCCAGCCGACGGCGCGGCAGACGATCAGGATCACCGCGATCTGCAGGAAGAAATGGATGCTGAAGTCGGTAGGCGTGTAGCTGGCGGCCGAATTGACCGCCGGGCCGTGCGCGCCGAGCACATCGCCGATCGCACGGAGCAGCTCATCGAACATATCTGATACCAATTTAGCTCTCCCACCCGGGCATCTGCGGTCTGAATAACGCCGCCATCTGCCTGTTCCCGGTATCAGGAGACATGAAAGTGCCGTCGGCGCAATGCCAAGATCGCGATTGGGCGCGCCCGCACCCGTCGATTTCCGGGAGCTGGATCATTTTTGTTGCGGGGCGGTCACAGTGTAGTAACATACCTACATGTGAACGATCACAATGTGCGATGACTTGCACAAGCGAGGATGGCGATGAAGCGCGTCACGAGCCGCGAACTCAATCAGGATGTCAGCCGGGCGAAGCGATTCGCGCTGGTCGAACCCGTGTTCGTCACCGACCGCGGGCGGCCCACCCATGTGCTGATCAGCATCGACGCCTGGCGGCAATTGAGCGGCGAGCGCGAGACGATGGCGCAATTGCTCGCCGCCCCGCCCGGCGAGATCGCGCTCGACCGCGCGCATCTGCGCAAGGCGCTGGAGCGGCGCGACTGATGTTTCTGCTCGACGCCGAAATCCTGTTCGACCTGCGCCATGCGCGAACCGATGGCGATGGCGCGGCGCTGGCCGGATGGGCGCAGCGCACGTCGCGGCAATCGATGTTCCTTTCGGCGCTGTCGCTTGTCGAGCTGGAAAGCGCCGCCGTGCTGGCGGCAAAGCAGGGCAAGGCCGCAGGCGCCGCGTGGCGCGACTGGATCGACGGGCAATTGCTGCCCGCATTCGAGGGACGTGTCCTGCCGGTCGATCTCGCCGTCGCGCGCCGGCGGTCGACGCTCGCACTCGACAACGACCGCGATGCGTTAATAGCCGCGACGGCGCTCGAACATGGGCTGACCTTCGTCACCTATCGCGCGGCGGCGTTTCGCGGCGCACGGCTGAAACTGCTCGATCCCAGCCGGATTGCCGCCGATGCGGGCGAGGATGGCGACTGGCGCGAGGCGACGCGCGCGCGGTCGCCTTGGATCCGGAATCTGTTTATTCGAGGCTGATGGTTCAGGCTGGAAATGTTCGGCTGATGGGCGGCGGTTTTCGATCCCAATTGCGGACCTTAGCTGATGTAGTATGACAGTGGGATGATCGATTTGAATTCTATTTTCGTTGAATGGGGCTTCGTCGGTATCGCCCTCGCGGTGGCGGTTATAGTTTCTTTTCGACAGAGAAAACGTGACGGTCTGCCAGAGATGGTTCCCGCAAGCTCGCGTCAAAGAATTGTCTGTGCGGCCCTTCTCCTCGCGGTGTGCGCATCGTCGGTCATTTATTACGCTGGCTGGCATCTGTTTGGCGGCTATGAAAAGCAGGTCGCTCTATTCGCCCAGTCCGTAATGGTAATTTACGCGCTCAAGCTGTCGACCATGTTACGCACCGCATAGAGTCCGCTTCCCACCCCATAGCGGGCGTTCGCGGCTTACGCTCAGGCGGCCACCAGCGTCGGCCATGGGTCGTCATCATTGGCAGCGGGTTTGCGCGTAACGGGCCGGGCCGGCCGGCTTCGCCGCATCCGCATGCGAAGACGCCGGAACGGTGCCAGCAGCGCCGTCATGCGCCCGCCCGCCCATGCCTTCATCGCCCCCAGTCGCGCGACGGTCGACAGCGCCCATGTGGCGATCATCGCGTCGACATAGGCGGTCATGTCCCAGGCCAGCGCTATCGCGAGTTCGGCAGGCAGCACGGCGGCATATGCCTGAATGGCGAACAGGCCGACGATCAGGAAGAGGATATGCTTGCGTTCGAGGCGCCCGAAAAAACGAAGCGGCTCCTCCACCGTCGCCCGGTGCAGCCAGCGCGCGACATCCGTATCGCGCGCAAACAACATCACCGCCATCAAGCCCGCCAGAAAAAGCGCAAAAACCATCTTCGCCCCCGCCAATCCCGAAAGACCGGAGATAAGCTGCCGCGCCGCGCAAACAAGCGGGCGACCGGCGATCAGCTCAGCGGGACGAAGCTCACCGTCAGCCCGTCCCTGGGCCGCGGGATCGGCAGCACTTGCCATTTGGGCGCGTAACCCTCCGCAACGACGATACGGTGGGTGGTGATCACATGATGGAAGAATATCTTGGCCTGCATGTAAGCGAAGTGGAGGCCGAGGCACATATGCGCGCCGCCGCCGAAGGGCACCCACGCATATTTGTGCCGCTCGCGCGCGACCTCCGGCGAAAAGCGCATCGGGTCGAATTTTTCGGGCTCGGGCCAATGCTCGGCCATCATGTGCGTATAGGCGGGGCTGACCCCGACCGAGGTGCCCGCGGGAATGCGGTAGCCGCCATATTCGAAATCCTTCAAGGCGCGGCGCGGGAAGCTCGGCACCGGGGGCACGAGCCGAAGCGCCTCCTTGAACGCCCATTCGGTCATTTCGAGCTGGCCAAGGCTGTTGTGGCCGACCCCCTCGCCCGCCGGCGCGACGGCAAGCATTTCCTCGCGCAGCCGGTCCTGCCATTCGGGATGTTTCGCAAGCTCCCATACGAGCGAGGTCAGCGAGCTGGTGATGGTGTCGTGCGCCGCCATCATCAGGAAGTTCATATGGTCGACGATCGCCTCGACCGAAAGATATTTGCCGTCGTCGCCCTGCGCGCGGCAAATCTGGCTGAAGATATCTTCGCCCGTCCCCTCGCGCCGCTCGGGCACCATGCGGCCGAAATAGTCGACCAGATAAGCACGTCCCTTCGCGCCGCGGCCCATCGCCGTGAAGGGGAGCGGCCGGCGAACGACGCCGATCGAAGCCTGCACCATGTCGACGAACGCCTTGTTGACCTTGTCGGCCTCCGGTCCCCAGGGAATGCCGAGGAAGCTGGTCGCGGCAAGGTCCAGCGTCAGCTCCTTGATCGCGGGATAGAATTTGAAGGTCTTGCCGCTCCACATGCCAATGCGGCTCTTGATCCCCTCGTTCAGCGATTCGGCATAATGGCGCATCGGTTCGGGCTTGAACGCGACCGACAATATCTTGCGGTCAGCGCGGTGCTTTTCGAAATCCATCAGCATCAGCCCGCGCGGAAAGAGCAGGTTGAGCACCGGGCCCCAGCCCTGTTCGGACGAGAAGATTTTCTCGCGGTCGAACATCACCAGTTCGTTCGCCTCGGGTCCGTGAAGGGCGACGCTGCGCCCGCCGAAGCTGTTGTTCCGATAGACGCGGCCATATTTGGCGACCATGCGGTTGGTGAAGCCGCGATAGTCGCCGAGTTGTTCGAGCGTGTTTCCGATGACGGGCATGCCGTCCTCGCCCGGAATATGATCGATGGCGCTGTCGGGATTGCGCGGCAGCCAGTGCCCCGTTTCGGTGCCAAAGCGGGCCTCGGACCAGTGGATATTCGTGGGCGCGTTCATCGGGTCAAATCCTCGTCCATCTTGCCTTGGCCCGATGCGTAACGAACTACTGACACTGATGCAAGTAACGCCGGACCGGACGTGGGACACTATTCACCGCAAATTCAACTCGACTCGTGCAATTTGCTATCCAAGGTAACGGGTCGCATCCGTTGGACCCAAAAGGACAAAGCTATGGCCAAGAGTTTCAGGCGCCCCCTTTTCGTTGCGCTCGGCGCGCTCGCGACGACGACGCTCGGTGGCTGCTATTATGGCGATGTTTATGGATCGAGCTATGCGTCGGGCGGCGATTGTTCCGCGCGCTATGGCGACGCTTATTATGATGGCGACGGCTATGCCTATGACGATGGCTATGGCTACGACTGCTACGATGGTGCCGACTATGGCAGCGGCTTCGCGCAGATCGGTTTCGGCGGCGGCTGGTACGACGATTATTATTATCCCGGCTACGGCATGTGGATGTTCGACAATTACCGCAACCGTTACCCGCTCCGCGGGCAATATCTGAACTATTGGGGCGGACGCCGCGCCTGGTGGAAACATCATGGCGGACGCGGCGACGGAAAGCCGGGACGCCCCGGCTGGAATCGTGGCGACCACGATGGACGGCCGGGCGACGGGCGACCCGGACGTCCCGGCGGCTGGAACCGCGGCGATCGCGACAATGACGGCCCGCGCGGCACGCGGCCGGGTCGCGGCGATGGCGCGACGGGCACGCCGCCGGTGACGGGCAACCCCGGATGGGGCGGTGGCAGGCCTCGCCCCGAGCCACAGGGTGACGG
>JALDYH010000248.1:0-5237 GCA_032154175.1 Sphingopyxis sp.
TCTTCAGATTCTTGGGCATGAACCAGCTCTGCGTGAGCAGCCGGTATTTCATATGATCGGGAGCATCCATCTGCACCAGCGAACGGATGAGGTGCCCGTCATTGTTCGGCGTCGCCGCGCGCGCGATCGCCTCGCCGTCGCGGTTGGTGAGCACGGTCGGGCGGAGACCGTTTGCGAATCGCACCGGGTCGCGGCTGATTGCCATGATGTCGGCATGGCGCGTCACCAGCCAGAAGGGGTCGAGTTCGGGATTTTCCGCCACGGCGAGGGGAGCGTTCGCCCGTGCCCAGGCGAGCTGCTCGTGCAGCGGATCCCATTGGCCGTATGCGACGGGGTCGACGACGGCGGCGGCTACCTCTCCAGGCAATATCGGTTTTGTCATTGACGTCGAAGCTGCCGCAACTCGTGACGCGAGTCGAGTGGCAAAAGGCAACCGATCAGATCGCGGTGACCGGATCGGGCAGCGCTGCCTGCCATTCGGCGCGGGCGCGGCGTATCATCGCCTTGAGCGCTTCGGCCTGTTCTTGCCAAACTGCCGCACAATCGGACGTCCACGCCGTTCCCGCCGCCAAACCGAGTTCGGCGACGGTCATGTCGATGAAGGCGTCATATTCGGCGATCGGCAGCGGGCCATAGGCCCGGTGCGTGTGCACCAGTTCGCTGACGAGCGGCCACACCCAGGTCTCGCCCTTCGCCAGCCCGAACATCATCTGCAGCGTCTCGTCGGTCATCCGCCGCGACGAGGCATCGACGACCAAGAAGCTCGCGCGCCGTTCGGGATAGGCAGCGAAAAAGCGGTCGAACAGGCTGTGGCGGATATCGATGCCGGCGTCGGCGACAGCGGCGAGACTCGCCTCCATCGCCGCGATTCCGGTCATTTGAACAGGCTGCCCAATATGCCGCGCATCAGCTGGCCGCCGAACTTTCCCGCGACCTGCCGGCCGAGGCTTGTGGCAGCCGAACGCGCCGCCGATTGCACCATCTTTTCGGTCATCGACGGTTTTGCGGCTTCGCGCGCCGCGGCCTTTTCGAGCCGCAGCCGTTCGCGTTCCTCGGCCGCCTTCTGCTTCGCCTCTTCCTTCGCGGCGATCGCGGCCTGTTTGTCGGCCTCGACCTGCGCCTTCGCCTCGACCGCAGCGGCCTGCGCCTGCTCGGCTTTGACGGCAAGCAGTTCCTCGGCGCTCTCGCGGTCAACAGCCTCGTCATATTTTCCTTCGACCGGCGAGATCGATTTGATGATCGCGCGCTCCTTGGCGTCGAGAGGGCCGGCGCGCGAGCAGGGCGGCTTGATCAGCGTGCGCTCGACCGGCGAAGGGGCGCCGTCGGGCATCAGCAGCGACACCAGCGCCTCGCCGACCTTCAATTCGGTGATCTCGCGCGCGACGTCGATCTTGGGGTTGGGGCGGAAGGTTTCGGCGGCGGCTTTGACCGCCTTCTGGTCGCGCGGGGTGAAGGCGCGTAGCGCGTGCTGGACACGGTTACCGAGCTGGCCCGCGACATCCTCGGGAATGTCGATCGGATTCTGCGTCACGAAATAGACGCCGACGCCCTTCGAGCGGATCAGGCGCACGACCTGTTCGATTTTTTCGGCCAGCGCAGGCGGCGCATCGTCGAACAGCAGATGCGCCTCGTCGAAGAAAAAGACGAGCTTCGGCTTGTCGGGGTCGCCGACCTCGGGAAGCGTTTCGAACATCTCCGAAAGCAGCCAGAGCAGGAAGGTCGCGTAGAGCTTCGGGCTCGCCATCAGCTTGTCGGCGGCGAGGATATTCACATAGCCGCGGCCATTCTCGTCGGTGCGGATCATGTCCTGAATGTCGAGCGCGGGTTCGCCGAAGAAATGATCGCCGCCCTGGCTTTCGAGCGTCAGCAACTGCCGCTGGATCGTGCCGACGGTGGCCTTCGACACATTGCCATATTTGGTCGTAAGTTCGTCGGCATTCTCGGCGCACCAGGCGAGCATCGCCTGCAGGTCGCCGAGGTCGAGGAGCAGCAGATTCTGTTCGTCGGCAACGCGAAAGGCAATGGCGAGCACGCCTTCCTGCACTTCGTTCAGCCCCATCAGCCGTGCGAGCAGCAGCGGCCCCATTTCGGAAATCGTGGTGCGAACGGGATGCCCCTGCTCGCCGAACAGATCCCAGAAGATCACCGGATTGTCGCGATACGCCCATTCGCTGTCGCCGATCTCGGCGGCGCGTGCGGCGAAAATTTCGTGCGTCTTTGCAGTCGGGCTACCCGCCATCGCCATGCCGGCAAGGTCGCCCTTCACATCGGCGACGAATACCGGAACGCCGACCGCCGAAAAACCCTCGGCAAGGCCCTGGAGCGTCACGGTCTTGCCCGTACCGGTCGCTCCCGCGATCAGCCCGTGACGGTTCGCGCGTTTCAGCACGAGCGACTGGCGCGGGCCGTCGGCCGCCCCGCCGCCGCCAAGGCCGATATAGATTTCGCTTGCCGTGCTGCCTTCGCTCACTCGCTGTCCTCCACTTGGTTACCGAGTATTGAGGTTAGAGCGGAGGAGAAGGTCAGGCAATCGGCAAACGGGCACCGATCGTGGCGGGCCCAATGCTGGCTAACGACCGGTTGCTGCCGGTCGAAATGTGCACCCCGGCGAAAGCGGGGGGCCCAGAATTCCAGCGTGACCTGGCGTGTGACCGCATTAGGCCCCGGCTTTCGCCGGGGTGCACAAAAAGGGGCAGCTCTCCACCCTAAACCGGCACCAGCGCCAACCTGTTCACCCCATAATGAAGGCGTTGAGCTTGTTGCCGTCCGGGTCGCGGAAATATCCGGCGTAAAACCCCTCTCCGCGCGGTCCCGGCGGACCTTCGCATGTACCGCCGTTGGCGAGGGCGATGTCGTAGAGACGCTGGACCTGTTCCTTGTCCTTCGCCGCTAGCGCGACCATCACGCCATTGCCCACGCTTGCGACATTGCCGTCGAACGGTCGGGTCAACCCGATGCCCGCACCGCCGCCCGGCTTGCCCCACGCGATAAAGCCGTCGAATTCCATCATGCGCGGCGTGTCGAGCTCGGCCGCGATCGCGTCGTAAAAAGCCGCCGCCTTGTCGAGATCCCTCGTCCCCAGCGTCACATAGCCAATCATCATCATTCTCCCGACTCGTTATTGCAAGAACATATTATGAACATGGATTGTCGCGCGCAAACAAAAAGGGGCACCGGACCCGATGGTCGCGGCGCCCCTTGTTGCCGGGCGGAAACCCGGGGGATTATTTGATGCGAATCGCGACGAAGCCCGACGGGCCACCGCGACGCAGGATTTCAAGCAACACCGCGTCGCGGCCTGCCTTCTTGGCGTCGGCGACGGCCTTCGCGAGCGCCTCGCTCGTCGCGACCGGTGTGCGGTTCACGCTGAGGATCACGTCGCCGCGGCGCAGACCCTTGCGGCCCGCGTCGCTGTTCGCCGAAGCGGCACCAACGACGAGACCCTTGGTCCCGGCATCGACGCCGACCGCACGCGCGATATCGGGCGTCACGACCTGCACCGACAGGCCGAGCTCTTCCTGGATCGACTTGTCGGCGGCGCCCGCCGGATCCTCGGGCTCGGTCTGCTCGGCTTCGGGGTCGAAGTTTGAACCGGCCAGTTCTTCTTCGGGCGGACGCGTGCCGACGAGGGTCTGGATCGTCATCGCCTTGCCGTCGCGGATGATCTCGAGCGGGATGCGCGTGCCCGGCTTGGTGTTCGAGACGATGTACGACAGCGTCTGCTGCGGCGTGACGTCCTTGCCGTTGACCTTGGTCACGACGTCGCCGCGCTTCAGTCCGGCTTTTTCGCCCGCCTGTCCGGGTTCGATGCGCTGGATGAATTCGCCGCGGTCCTTGGGCAGGCCGAGCGCCGCCGCCAGATCCTCGTCGACCGGCGCGATGCCGATGCCGAGATAGCCGCGCTGGACCTTTTCGCCCGCACGCAGCGCGTTGATCACCGGGATCGCGGCGTCGGACGGGATCGCGAAGTTGACGCCGATGTTCGCGCCGACGGGCGAGATCAGCATATTGTTGATGCCGACGACATTGCCCTGCAGATCGAACAGCGGGCCGCCCGAGTTGCCGCGGTTGATCGCGGTATCGGTCTGGATGTAGCGGTCGTAGGCGGTGCCGGTGCCGATGTTGCGCTGGACCGCCGAAATGATGCCCGCGGTCACCGTCGAGCCGAGCCCGAGCGGGTTGCCGATCGCGATCACCCAGTCACCGACGCGCGCGGTGCTGCTGTCAGCGAATTTGACGAACGGCAGGCCGCTCGCCTCGATCTTGAGCAGCGCGAGGTCGGATGCGACGTCGCGGCCGACGATCGTCGCCTTATATTCCTTCTGATTGGTCAGCGTCACCGTGACCTGGTTCACTTCCTCACCGCGCGGGCCGCCCGAGATGACATGATTGTTAGTGACGATATAGCCGTCGGCCGAGATCAGGAATCCCGAACCGCCGCCCTGCTGTTCCTGCGTGATCGGTTCGCGCGTTCCCGCAAAAGGATTGAGCCGGACGCCGAGCGTGACTTCCTGCTTGGTCGAGATATTGACCACCGCGGGCTGCAGTTGTTCGACAAGGTCCGCGAAGCTTTCGGGCGCGCCCGAACGCGGGATCACCTTGGCGATTTCGCTCTTTTCGTTCTGCGCGACCTGCGCGCCGACGGGAGACTGGGTGACCAGCGCCAGCGCAGTGCCACCCGCCAGCAAGGCCGAAGTGATGCCATAAACATAACGCACGATCGGTAATCCTTTTCTCTTACGAAAACTCATCTGCCCCGGCTGCGGCGGTCTGCGGCGAACTGGCTGAACGGCGATTGAACATGAACGACGCTTGCACGTTCGGTTCATCGCGCCGTTCGCCAGCCGCCATGACTTCAGTTACCGCGGAAACGTTTCAGATATTCATTGTCCGCCGACATGATGATCGACGTCCCGCCCTGGTTGTTTTCACCGAGGAAGGTCTGCCGATAGCTCTGCATCGCGCGGTAGAAATCATAGAAGTCGGGGTCCTTGCCAAAGCTCGCGGCATAGATGCGCGCCGCTTCGCCGTCGGCGCCGCCGCGGATGATCTGCGCTTCCTTCTGCCCTTCGGCCCGGATCGAGATCGCTTCCTGCTGGCGCGCGGTCCGCATCCGGTTGTACGCCGCCTCGAGCGTCGCGCCTTCGGGAAGGTCGGCGCGCTTGATCCGCACATCGATGATCTCGGCGCCATATTTGTTCGCCTCGCGGTTCAGCGCGACCTGGATATTGTCCATC
>JALDYH010000249.1:0-5228 GCA_032154175.1 Sphingopyxis sp.
CCGACGAGCGGGTGTTCTTGATCGCCCACTGGCCGGGCTTGCCATTGGCTTCGGCGGCCGAAGCGAGCGAGGCGACGAATCCGGGTTCGAGGCCCGCGAGTTCGGCCTTGTCGGTGACGAAGGTGTAAAGCTTTTCATCGCCGAGCAGTTTCGACGAGAAGCTGGAGAACAGGCCTTCGAGCTTGGCGTTCATCGCGACCAGCTTCGCCTTGTTTTCGGGCGACAGGTTCGCGCCATCGCGCACCATCTCGTCATAGCTGCGCTCGACGATGCGGATCTGCTGCGCATTGAGGCCGCTGCTGTTCCGCTTGTCGTACACCGCCTTGTAGCGCGCGAAGAGCTTCGGTTCGAGGAACAGCTCGGTATAGAAGGTGGAGATTTTGGGGCTCCACTCGGCGTCGATCGCCTCGACGCGGTCGTTCGACTTGTTCGACGACTGCACGCCCCACAGCGCGAACAGCCGGTCGGCGGTGTCGCCGGCGAGCATCATCGGGACGTGCGTATTCTCGAAGGTCGGCGCTTCGGGATTGTCGATCACCGCCTGCACCTGCGCCTTGGTTTCGGCCATCGCCTTGGTGAAGGCGTCCGGGAACAGTTCGGGGTCCATCTTGTCCCACGGCGGCACCCCCTCGAACGGGCCGGTCCATGGCGCGAGCATCGGGTTTTCGCCCGCGGGAGCGGTGGAAGCCGGCTTGGCGGCGGCGGTCGGTTCGGCGGCGGTTGCGGTCATCTGGCTATAACCCATGATCATCGCGGTGGATGCAAGCATCATCGATATGCGGCGGGCAAAAGGGTGCGCTTGGCGCGGCATCGGCGTAACTCCCGGGGGAAAAGGTTTCGAATGAAATCTTTCCGAGCCTTAAACCGGGATGGCGAAGCAGTGCAAGCGACGGTCGCCGCTCGTGTAATTTTATTCCAAAGGTCACGAAGGTCACGCTACGTACCCCCTCTTTGCCCCCCTCTGGCGCGTTCCGGGGTTTGTTTTTGAGACGGAGGTAGCCGATGGGGCGTGCATGGGGGGAGGCTATGCCCGCCGTATAATGTAGGAAAGCGAAAAAGCAGCGGGCCGCCGACGCGAATCCCTACGCCGCCCGCTTCGGGGGCTTCATCCCCCGAATTCCGATTGCGCCAGCCCCGGTGCGTCGACGCGGAAGGTGAAGACGCCGCCCGCGTGCGGCTGCGCCTTGCGCTCCTCGTCGGTGAGGTTCTTGCCTGCGCTGGTGACGAAGGCGGTCTTGAGGTCTGGTCCCCCGAATGCGATCATCGTCGGGCGCTGCACTGGCAGCTCGACCGTCTGGATCAGCTCGCCCGCGGGCGAGAGGCGCACGACGCGCCAGCCGTCCCACAGCGCCGACCAGTAACAGCCCTCGGCATCGACCGCCGCGCCGTCGGGACGGCCGTTGCCGAATTCGAACTGGTGAAAGATGCGCTCATTGCTCAGCGTCCCGGCGGCTGCGTCGAAATCATAGGCGCGGATCGCGTGTGTCGGCGTGTCGGCGTGGTAGAAGGTGCGCCCGTCGGGGCTGAACGCCGCGCCGTTGCTGGTGGTGAGCCCGCCGAAGATTTCGGTCAGCGATCCGTCGGGGTCGAGCCGGTAGAGCGTCGCGGCGGGGTTCGCCTTGTCGCTTGTCAGGCTGCCGACCCACAGCCGGCCGGCCGCATCGACGCGGCCGTCGTTGAAACGCTGCTCGGGTTTGTCTGCGAGCACCGCGGGGCCGAAGGGGCGCGGCGCGGCGCCCCAGTCGTCGATCAGCGCGCAGCCGTTTTCGAGCGCCGCGACAAGTCCGCCGCCCGCCCTCGGCGCGATGCAGCCGACCTGCTCGGCGAGCCCCATCGTCTCGTCGGTGCCGCTGACGGGATCGGTGCGATGGATTTTGCAGCCGTCGATGTCGACCCAGTAGAGGCGGGCTTCGGCGGCGTGCCAGAAGGGCGATTCGCCGAGCAAGGCGCCGGCATCGAGAAGCAGTTCGACCATCGAGCGGTCTTAGCGCGCGCTGCCGATACTGCCCAGCGGCTGCAAACCTATTCGTTGCCCGGAACGAGGGCGAGGGGCGCCCGCGACGTTCGTCACCCCGGACTTGATCCTGAGGGGGCACGAGGTCGTGCGCTGCCGGCCGCCGAGCGCCGCAATGGATCCCGGATCAAGTCCGGGATGACGACGGAAGGACAGGGCGGCGAGGGAAGAGTTCATGCCGTAGCGGCATTTATACTTGACGTGCACGTAAACGTAAGGTCAGGTGCTCCGCGAAGCCGACGCGAAAGCGCGCGGCATTTTGGTGCGGCCGGCTCCCCGTCATCGTCGGCCGCGCAACGGGAAAAGGAAAGACCATGTCGCTCGATAATCTGTCGCGCTCCGCTTACTCCGACGATCATGAGGCGTTTCGCGCCACCGTCCGCCAATTCCTCGAAAAGGAAATCGCCCCGAACGCCGCGAAATGGGCCGAGGACGGCATCGTGCCCAAGGACATCTGGCCGAAGGCGGGCGAGCTCGGCATGCTGTGCCCGACGGTGCCCGAGGAATATGGCGGGCTCGGCCTCGACTTCGGCTATAATGCGATCGTCGACGAGGAAAGCGCCTATTACGGCCGCGTGACCACGGGCTTCTCGCTCCAGTCGGACATCGTCACCAGCTATATCGTCAAATATGGCAGCGAAGAGCAGAAGAAGCACTGGCTGCCCAAGATGGTGTCGGGCGAGGTGATCACCGCGATCGCGATGACTGAACCGGGCACCGGCAGCGACCTTCAGGGGATGCGCACGACCGCGAAGAAGGATGGCAATCATTATGTCATCAACGGGTCGAAAACCTATATTACCAACGGCCAGAACGCCGACCTGATCCTCGTGTGCGTCAAGACCGACACCGAGGTGCAGCCGGCGTGGAAGGGCGTGTCGATCGTGCTCGTCGAGGCCGACCGCGAAGGCTATGAGCGCGGTCGCAACCTCGACAAGATCGGGCAGGACGAGGCCGATACGTCGGAGATGTTTTTCAACGATGTCCGCGTGCCGATCACCAACTGCCTCGGCGAAGAGGGACAGGGCTTCATCTATCTGATGAGCGAGCTTCCCCAAGAGAGATTGTCGATCGCGGTGTCGGCGCAGGCCTCGGCGCAGCGCGCGTTCGACGATACGGTCGAGTTCACCCGCGACCGCAAGGCGTTCGGCAAGCCCGTGCTCGATTTCCAGAACACGCGCTTCGTGCTCGCCGATCTGAAAACCAAGTTGCAGGTCGGCTGGGCGCACCTCGACTGGGCGCTGTCGCGGCATCTGAAGAAGGAACTGACCCCCGAGGAGGGCGCCGCGGCGAAGCTGTGGCACACCGAACTCCAGTGGGAAGTGATGGACAAATGTCTCCAGCTTCACGGCGGCGCGGGCTATATGAACGAATATCCGATCGCCCGCGCCTGGCGCGCGGCGCGCGTCACCCGCATCTTCGGCGGCACGAACGAAATCATGAAGGAACTGATCGGGCGGAAACTGTAATTTCCCCGCCCGCAAGCGGGAGGGGCAGCGAGACTTGCGAGCTTGCTCGCTAGTCGCAGCGGGGTGGGCCGACCACCCCCGGATGCTCGCTCCGCTCGCGCCCACCCCCAACCCCTCCCGCCTGCGGGAGGGGAGTGAAGCGAAAGGAATTCTCCCATGGCTACTGCTTATATCGTCGACGCCGTCCGCACCGCGGGCGGCAAGCGCGGCGGCCGGCTCGCCGGCGTCCACCCCGTCGACCTCGGCGCCGCGGTGTTCGACGCCATCGCCGACCGCAACGATTTCGACACCAGGGCGATCGACGACGTCATCACCGGTTGCGTATCGCAGGGCGGGCAGCAGACGATGGACGTCGGCCGCAACGCGGTGCTCGCCTCGAAGCTCCCCGACTCGATCCCCGCCGTGACGATCGACCGCCAGTGCGGATCGTCGCAGCAGGCGATCCAGTTTGCGGCGCAGGCGGTGATGTCGGGAACGCAGGACATCGTCCTCGCCAGCGGCATCGAAAGCATGACGCGCGTGCCGATGGGCAGCGTCGCGACGCTCTTCATGAAGGAAGGGCTCGGCCACTATAAATCCGAGCGGCTCGAGGAAAAATATCCCGGCATCATGTTCAGCCAGTTCATGGGCGCCGAGATGATCGTCAAGAAATACGGCCTGACCAAGGACGACCTCGACGCCTATGCGCTCGAAAGTCACCGCCGCGGCAAGGCCGCGACCGAGGCCGGCCATTTCAGGCGCGAAATCGTCGGGGTCGAGATCGATACCCCCGAAGGCCGCCAGACCCACCTCGTCGACGAAGGCATCCGCTTCGATGCGACGCTCGAAGGCATCGCCGGGGTCAAGATCCTGCAGGAAGGCGGTTCGATCACCGCGGCGACCAGTTCGCAGATCTGCGACGGCGCCTCGGCGGCGCTCGTCGTGTCGGAGCAGGCGCTCAAGGACCACGGCCTGACCCCGCGTGCGCGCATCCACCATATTTCGGTGACCGCGGGCGATCCGATCATCATGCTCGAAGAACCGCTGTTCGCGACCGAACGCGCGCTGAAGAAGGCGGGCATGACGATCGGCGACATCGACGCCTATGAGGTCAACGAGGCGTTCGCGCCGGTGCCGCTCGCGTGGCTCCAGTATCTGGGCGCCGACCATGCGCGGCTGAACCAGCACGGCGGCGCGATCGCGCTCGGCCATCCGCTCGGCGCTTCGGGGACCAAGCTGATGTCGACGCTGCTCGGCGTGCTCGACGCCACCGGCGGCAAGTACGGCCTTCAGACGATGTGCGAAGGCGGTGGTCAGGCCAACGTCACGATCATCGAACGGCTGTAAGCAACAGAATATAATCAGGAGAAAACCATGAAACTCGATTCCACCGTATCCGCCGTCGTCACCGGCGGCGCCTCGGGCCTCGGCGCTGCGACCGCGCGCGCGCTCGCCTCGAAGGGCGTCAAGGTCGCGATCTTCGACCTGCAGGAAGAAAAGGGCCTCGCGATCGCGGCCGAACTCGGCGGCATTTTCTGCGAATGCAACGTCACCGACGACGCGTCGGTCGACGCCGCCTTCGCCAAGGCGCGCGAAGCGCATGGGCAGGAACGCATCCTCGTCAATTGCGCGGGCACCGGCAACGCGATCAAGACCGCGAGCCGCTCGAAGGAAGACGGCAGCATCAAGCATTTCCCGCTCGATGCCTTCAACTGGATCATCCAGATCAACCTCGTCGGCACCTTCCGCTGCATCGCCAAGTCGGC
>JALDYH010000250.1:0-5226 GCA_032154175.1 Sphingopyxis sp.
GACTATGTCATGTTCACCCAGCGCGACCGCAGCCGCCAGTCGACCTTCAGCGCCTCGGCGAACGTCACGGGCAGCCTGTTCGACCTGCCCGGCGGGCCGCTCGGCATCGCGGTCGGGGTCGAATATCGCAAACTGAAAGGAAGCTTCGATCCCGACCCGATCGTCGCGGCGGGCTTCAGTTCGGACATTCCGGCGCTGCCGACGCGCGGCAGCTATAACGTCAAGGAAGCCTATGCCGAACTCAGCGCCCCCGTGCTGTCCGACATCCCCTTCATCGACCTGCTCGAATTCACCGGCGCGGTGCGCTGGTCGGACTATTCGACCTCGGGCTCGACAACGACGCTGAAGGGCGGCGTCAACTGGAAACCGGTCCAGGACCTGCGTCTCCGCGCCTCCTATGCCGAAGGCTTCCGCGCCCCGTCGATCGGCGAATTGTTCGGCACCCAGTCGCGCTTCGACCAGCCGATCAACGATCCCTGTTCGACCTCGACGACCGCGGGGCAGAACTGGAACAACAACACGACGATCCGGGCGAACTGCATTGCGCAGGGGGTTCCCGCGACGGGTTATGCGCAAGCCAATCCGCAGATTTCGGTGCTCGTCGGCGGCAATCAGGACCTCGCGGCCGAAAGTTCGAAGAGCTGGATTTTCGGCGGCGTCTATAGCCCCTCGTTCATCCCCGGCCTGTCGATCGAGGCCAATTATTACGACATCAAGATCAAGGGGGCGATCCAGGCGGTGAATGCCGAGATTACGCTGGCCCAGTGCGTCGCACAGAATGATGCCGACGCCTGCGCGCTCGTCACCCGCGCGCCGGGCGGCGGACAGCTGACCTTCATCGAGGGGCTGCTCCAGAATATCGCCGGCATCCGCACCAGGGGGATCGACGCCAACCTGACCTACCGGACGCAGAAGACCTCCGCCGGCCGGTTCGGCTTCACCTGGAACAACACGATCCTCACCCGTTATGACGTGATCGTGCCGACCGCCGACGGCGCGCTCGTCGTCAGCCGCGAGGGGACCGAACAGGGCAGCCCCAGTCAGGCCTTCCCCAAATGGAAGTCGGTGGGCATCCTCGACTGGGACGGCACCTCGATCGGCGCGACGCTGACCGGCCGCTATGTGTCGGCGATCCGCGAACCGCTGGCCGACGACAACAGGTTGAAGGCGCGCTTCTACACCGACTTCCAGCTTCGCTGGTTCCCCGCGGAGGACCCCGAGGCCTTCGGCTTCGCGCTCGGCGTGAACAATCTGTTCGACGTCAAGGCGCCGGGCTGCATCAGTTGCGACATCAACAATTTCGACCCGACCGCCTATGATCTGCCCGGACGCTATTATTACGTCCGTGCCAGCTTCCGGATGTAGGCCGGAGCGGAAGCGCAGCCGGGGCGGCGAAACGCCGTCGCCCCGGCTGAACCCCGGTCGCCGCCGCGTTGCCCCCGCCCGGAAGGCCAGCTACACGCCGCTTCGGAACGGTGTCCGGCGGCCGTGCAACCGGGCCGGCAACAGCGGAGGAAGAGCGCATGCCCTACGTCAATATCAGGATCACCCGCGAAGGCGCGACCGCCGACCAGAAAGCCGAACTGATCGGCGGCGTCACCGAACTGCTCCAGCGCGTCCTCGGCAAGAACCCCGCGACGACCGTCGTCACGATCGACGAGGTCGATTTTGAAAATTGGGGGATCGGCGGCTTGCCCGTGCTCGATTATCGTGCTTCGCAAACCGCGAAGGAGCCGCCACGATGACCGCCCACAACGCCGCCCCCGCCTTTGCCACGATCATGCTGCTGACCGGGGTCGGCATCCCGATCCTCGCCGCGCTCAACGGCGGCCTCGGCGGCCGGCTCGGCAGCCCGATGGCGGCTTCGATGATATTGTTCGGCCTCGCCTTCCTGATCGCCACCGCGGGGGCGCTGATGACCGGGTCGGTCGGCCAGATCCGCTTCTCGCCCGACATCCCCTTCCAATTCTATTTCGGCGGGCTGTTCGTCGCTTTCTACGTCATCGCGGTGACCTTCATCGCGCCCAAATTCGGCGTCGGCAACGCGATCTTCTTCGTGCTCGTCGGCCAACTGGTCAGCGCCGCGACGATCGATCATTTCGGCCTGTTCGGCGCGATGCGCTCGGCAATCGACCTGAAACGCGTCGCAGGGATCGCGCTGATGATCGCGGGCGTCTACCTCGCGCGCCGGACGGCCTGACTGCGGCAATGACCGATTATAGTCCTTCCGCGATCTTGTGCATGAACATGAAAACAGACATAGCTGTAGCCCATTCGAATGGATTGCGCTGATGCTCGATCACGTTACCGTCGCAGTCGCTGACTTCACCAAGTCTCGCTCATTCTACGATCGGGCACTCGCCCCCCTCGGCATTGTCAGACTATTCGCGGATGGCGAGAACGCTGCGGGATATGGGCGTGATGGGCGAGCATTCTTCTGGATCGCACAACAGGATCGCCATCCATCTCAGACACATGTTGCGTTCGTCGCATCTGATCGGGATGCCATATCGGCCTTCTATGATGCAGCAATAGCCAATGGGGGTCGTGACAACGGCCCTCCCGGCCCGCGTCCCCAATACCACGACCGCTACTTCGCTGCATTCGTACTTGATCCGGATGGCAACAATATCGAGGCGGTCATCCAGTAGTTTGCGTTGACGCGGGCTGTCGGTTCCATCGCATTGCCCAGACCGGACCGTCGGCTTCCCACCCCGAAACCGACTTCCACCCCGAAACCGACATCGCACGGCCAGCCCTGTACTCACATATGCGCCGTGACCTCGGGCGGGTTCCACCAGTTGTTCCCTGCGCCGTCCATATATTGCACCGGCAGCGCCGCCATCCCGGCGGGATCGACGTCGTCGAGGCACGCGATCGCAACCGAATAATAGGCGCCGCCGATTTCCTCGACATAACCATGGCCAAAGGACGACACGCCGCATGTCTTGCAAAAGACATGATGCGCGCTGTTCGATCCGAATTGATAGTCGGAAAGCGCGGCGGGATCGGTCAGCAAGCGAAAGGCATCGGGCTTGACCTGCGCATTCCACCCCCGCTTCTTGGTGCAGATCGAGCAATTGCATTTGCCCGTCCCCGCCGACAGGTCGATATCGGCTTCGAACTTGACGGCGCCGCAGTGGCACGAACCATGGTGGGTCTTGATCATCGCTTGAAATCCTTGCCGTCGGGCGCCGATCGCCGGCCGCCCTTCACCCGGCAGGAGTTAGTCTGTCCTGCTGACAGATCGTGTCAGGATGCTGTTCGGCAAAATCGCGGTGCCGCCAGAAATCGGCCATCAGCACCGCGCGCCGCCGCCCGAACCCTTCGTCGTCGATCCGCGCCGACGTCACCCGGTCGATGCGGAAACTGCGGAAATCCTGCCGCAACAGGCACCAGGCGGCGATGATCTGCTTCTCCTCATAATAGGCGAGCGCCGCGGGCCAGATCGCGCGCGCGGTCGCCGCGCCCTTTTCGTCGGCGTAATCGATATGCAGCGTCTTTTCGGCGCGCATCGCCTCGCGCACGGTCGCGAGCAGGGGCGCGTCGGTCTCGCGCCAGCGGCTGTTCACCGGCCACAGCCCCGCCTCGTCGATCCGCCGCTTGAGCTCGTCGGGGCTCGCCGCCGCGATCTTTGCGAGCGCCAGCGCCGCGGCGCGCGACAGGCCGCCGTCCTGGCAGCCCTCGACCCAGCGCGCGCCGAGCACCAGCGCCTCCAGCTCGTCGGCGGTGAACATCAGCGGCGGCAGAAAGAATCCGGGACGCAGCACATAGCCGACCCCCGCCTCGCCATCGATCGGCGCGCCCAGTGCGACCAGCGCCTGGATGTCGCGATAGAGCGTGCGCACCGACACGCCCTGCTCCGCGGCCAGCGCCTCGGCGGTCACCGCGTGCCGGCGGCGGCGCAGGCTGTCGATGATCGCGAAGAGCCGTCCCGTCTTGTCCATTGCCGCACATCTCCCGGGCCATCTTGCCGGGTCCGGCATAGGGCGGCGTCAGCGGCGGCGAAAGACCCAGCGCATCGTCTTCGATCCGTCGATCGCCGAAATCGTTGCGGTCAGCGTATCGCCGTCGCGGGCGTAATGGATGCGCTGCGGATAATCATGCGCGGGATTTTCGAAGGTCGCGCTCGCCGCATCGCGTTGCACCAGCCGGAACGCGACCGGCGCCCTTCCGCCGGGCTGCGCGATATAGGCGGGCGTGCCGTCCTCCCCCGCCGCGATCCGCAGAAACTCGAACTCGCGCAGGTCGTCGCCGCGCCCCGACCGGCTGTGGCCCAGCATCGTCCCGCCGCGCGGGCTCGTCCAGCTTTCCTCGGTCCAGCGCCCGCCTTCCTCGCGGCTCCACTGCCCCGCCATCCACGCGAGGTCGTCGACCCCGACCGCCGGACCATCCGCCGGGCTCGCCGCCGCCAGCATCATGCCCAGCGCCGCCGCCAACAAGGATTTCATGCCCGCCTCCCTTCCGGTCCCCGTCCGCGCCGCGCCTTGGACCGATACGACAACCCTCGTCTAGCCGCGCGCATGCATAATCGCAAAGCCGCGCGGGCTGCGCTATCGCGCGCCGCCTCCCGCAAAGTCGTGCACGAACAGCCCCGGCTTGCGGCTGTCGAACTGCGCCTGCAGGTCGCACGCCGTGCTCTTCTGTTTCTTGCAGTTCGCCTGCGCCGCCGCCTTCGCCCGCTTGGCCGTCGTTTCCACGGTCGCGCTGTCGTCGGCGCCGTTCATCCGGTACGTCTGGATGAACCCGTTGCCGGTCAGCGTGTTGCTCTCGCAGGCAAGCGATGTCGCGTCGCGGCACGCCTTGATCGCCGCCGCGGTCGCATCGTCGGCATTGCGGTAGCCGCTCGCGATATAGAGTTTGGCGTTATAGCCGTCGGCGCTGCCGCCGACGACCCATGCCGACGCAGCGAAAGACTTGCGCGCGGAGGCGCCGGGCGAACGCCGGTTGGTGCTCGAGCGGATCGTCGCGAACACCTCGCACGGCAGCAACTGCTTCGCCGAGCAATCGGCGAGCACCTGCTTGCGTTCGCCGCCGCCCTCGCCCGCCCCGGGACCGAAGTAGTCGCTCGCCCGCACCTCCGCGGCGCGGAAGAACGGCTGGAACAGCGACGCCTGCGTCGCCGGGCTCATCCCCAGCCCGTTGTCCGTCACCTCCACCACCGCGTCCGTCCCCTCCGTCGCCACCCGCACCTTCACGCGCGGATCCGGCCGCCCCGCCGTGTAC
>JALDYH010000045.1:0-25872 GCA_032154175.1 Sphingopyxis sp.
GCCGCCAGGGTCCCGCCCTTGCCGATCCGGGTCTCCTCTTCGAGGCGTGTCACCACCCATACTCTTTCAAGCGGCGGATCGAGAGTATCTTACGGCACTGGAAAGCTTTACGGCACTCCGGACCGCGCAGGCGCCGGCGGACCTGTACGTGTTTCCGGACGAACACCACATCAAATGGCAACCCGCCCACAAACTTGCCGTGTACAAGCGGAGCATTCAATGGTTCGACTATTGGCTGCGGGACCTCGAACAGATCGATCCGATGTCCAAATCTCAATACGACGATTGGCGCGCGATGAAAATGGCATGGCACCGACGCTGAACAATGTCAGCTTCGCCCGTCCGCCTGCCCAATAGCGGACGCTCTCCAATCGGCCAAATTCGGCCTTCGGTTTGCAGGGAGGCCGCTGGAGCGAGCCCTCTCTAGAGATGATCGATTTGCCGGTGCAGGGTTCGTGTGATGAGGCGCAATTCTGCCTCGCCGATTTTGGACCATTCCATCGCTCTCTGCGCAACAATCCTTCGGGTATGAAGGGAGGGGAGGCTCGATACGAGCAGGATCGCCTGCATGCGGGTTTCGGCTGAAACCAGGGGCTCGGACTTGATCAGAGAGATTAGTCGCGAGTTCCGCTCGATGCCAGGCAACCACAAGCGATCATAGAAAATCTCGAATGCTGGCCCCGGCTCGGCCAATTCGCGGGCAATGATTCCGTTACCCAATATATAGGCGCCGCTGCCGAGAATCAGTTCCACCGACGCCGCCATCAATTTCTTGAGCGTTTCCCGCGCCTCTTCCGGCCCCGACCTTGTCTCGATGGTCCGTCTGGCTCTTGCAACGGCCTCATGGGTCGCTTGCCTATAGCGCGCCACGATTTCTTCCGCGCATGCGCGGTAAAGCCCTTCCTTGTTGCCGAAATAATAGTTCAGCGGCGGAAGCGTGGTATTCGCGCGTTCGGCGATGCGGCGTGTGGTCGCTGATTTGAAGCCCGCCGCCCCGAACTCGATCAGCGCTGCCTCCAATATGCGCTGGCGCGTTTGGTCGCCCTTGCGCGATGCGTTCGACACCGCGTCTCTTCCGGGCTGCGCAACAGGCCCTTCGAGCGAATCTCCCATCGTCATGATCACCTCAATGTGCAGCGCTGCTACGGACCTGATGTGCGTAAAGCAAATGCTCGCGGGTTGGCAAACATCCGGTTTCCGGCAGAATATCAGGATTTCGAGGCTCTTTGAAAAATACTTAGAATACTATTGATTTTCGCCATCTCAAAATATATCAATTGATACATAATAGAGGGCCATGGAGTCGAGAAGTGCAAATGCTCTTCCGGCCGGTGGCTGCGAATGAGGGAGAGAGGGATGACACGCCACCACCGAGCCATGACGGCACTCGCCACCGGAACCCTGATGATGGCCATCGCCATACCGGCGGCGGCGCAGGAAGCCGAAGCGGCGGGTGCGACCGAAGCCGGCACCGAGGACATCATCGTCACCGCCTCGCGCCGCCCGCAAACGCTTCAGGAAGTGCCGATTTCGGTCGGCGTTGTCACGGGAGCAGCGATCGAGCAGCAGGGCCAGCGCCTGTTCACCGACCTCCAGTCGTCGGTTCCCAATCTCCAGATCGACAACACCAACGGCAATTACGCGATCACCATCCGCGGGCTCGGGTCGGGCGCGAACAACCTCGCGTTCGAACAGTCGGTGGGGCTGTTCGTCGACGGCGTCTATTCCAGCCGCGCGCGTTCGCTGCAGGTGCCGTTCCTCGACGTCGAGCGGATCGAGGTCGTGCGCGGGCCGCAGGGCGCACTGTTCGGCAAGAACACCAATGCCGGGGCGATCAGCATGGTGACGCGCCGCCCGACCCGCGATTTCGAGGCCGAGTTCCGCGCGGGCACCGAACTCGCGGAAGGCGGGATGAATTTCAGCGGATATTTGTCAGGGCCGATCAGCGACACGCTGAGCTTGCGCGTGAGCGGCGGCGCCGGGCAGGCCGACGGCTATATCGAAAACCGGCTGACAGGGTTCGATGACAATGGTTCGAAGTACCGGTCGGGGCGTGCCCAGCTCCTGTGGGAGCCGAGCGACGATTTCGAGGTGCTGCTCAAGGTCGAGGGTTTCCGCAACGAGATCAACGGATCGAACGCCGTCTACAACAATATCGGCAACGCCAACTGCAACCTTTGCAACATCGTCCGCAACGCCAGCGGCGGCGCGGCGGCGCAGGACAAGCCCGGTTTCTGGCGGTTCAGCCGCGGTTTCCCCAAGGAATATGACGTCACCAAGTCGCGCACCGGCGCGATGACGGTCAACTGGACCCCCGGCGACTGGACGATCGCATCGATCACCGCCTATCAGGCGGTGGATTCGGAACGGACGTTCAACACGATCCCGGGGCCGATCAACCTGCTCAATACGCTGCAGGCCGAAGAGAGCAGCCAGTTCTTCCAGGAACTGCGCGTCTCGCGTGACGTCGCGGCGGGGATCAACCTCGCGTTTGGCGCCACCTACACCGATGCCGATCTCGATATCCTCCAACTCATCAGCTACAATGGCAATCTGGTGGGGACGACCTTGCCGCAGGCCGAAGGAACACGCGGCTTTACCCAGAAATCCTGGTCGCTGTCGCCCTTTGCGATCGTCGAGGCGGAACTCGCCGATGCGCTGACCTTCAGCGGCAGCCTGCGCTACAGCTATGAAAAGAAGGAAGCGCGCGGGACCAGCACCAATGTCGGCCCCCGCATCCCGGCGAACAACCTCGACTTCGATATCACCGGCGAGCGGACCGAAAAGCTCTGGGATTATTCGCTCCGCCTCCGTTACGAATTCAGCCCGGCGATGTCGGCTTATGTAAGCTATGCGACGGGGACGAAGGGCGGGGGCTTCCTGTCGAACGATGGCCTGCTGCTCTATAACATCCGCAACAACAACGGTCGCTTCGACTTCGACGACGAGCGCGCGCGGGCGTGGGAGCTGGGCACCAAGATGCGGCTGTTCGATCGCAAGCTCGATCTCGACATCGCGCTGTTCCGGACGCGCTTCGCCGATCTGCAGGTGTCGTCTTACAATGGCACCGCCTTCATTACCGGCAATGCCGCCAAGGCGACCGCGCAAGGCGTCGAGGTCGAGGCGCGCTATCGGCCGAATTCGGTTGTCAGCCTCGGCGCCACGGGGGCGTATCTGGATGCGAAATACAACGACTATCCTGGCGGACCCTGTCTGTACAATGCCCCGGCGACCTGCACGCCCGCGACGAACAATCTGTCCGGCGTGCGCCTGACGCGCGCGCCCGAATGGAAGGCGTCGGGATATGTGCAGTTCGACGTGCCGGTGAGCGATGACCTGATCGTCAGCGCCCGCGGCGCCGCCGATTATACTTCAAAATCCTATCTGCAGGGCGACATGAACCCGCTGAACGCGCAGCCGGGCTATACCAAGTTCGACGCGCGCCTCGCGATCCGCAAGGAAGACGGCGCGTGGGAACTCGCGCTCGTCGGGCGCAATCTGACCAACGAGGTGACATTCAGCCAGGCGATCAACACGCCGCTGCTCGGCGGGAACAGTCATGTCGTGATGATCAACCCGCCGCGGACGGTCAATCTGGAAGCGGTCCTGCGCTTCTAGGCGGAACAGCGAACAGAACAAGGAAAGGTCGCGAGATGGTCTGGACGGTTGATCGCCGCACATTCGTTGGCGGATTGGGCGGCGCGGGGGCGTTCGCGGCGTCCGGCGCGCGGGCAAGCGTCTCCGCGGTGGACGGCCGCAAGCTCAACGTCCTGATGATCGTCACCGATCAGGAGCAGAGCATCGCCAGCTTTCCGTCCGGATTGCTCGAAAAGCTGCCGGGTCATCGCGAACTGATGGCACGCGGGCTGCTCGTAGAAAATTATCATGTCCAGACCACCCCGTGCAGTCCGTCGCGTTCGACGATCTTCACAGGGCATCATACGCAGCGCACGGGCATCTATCTCAATTCGAGCGGCGCCGAGGATCCGGTGCTGCCGACCGACCTGCCGACGCTCGGCCATATGATGCGCGCGGCGGGCTATTACACCAGCTACAAGGGGAAGTGGCACCTCTCGCCGATCAACGAGAAGCGGAACTGGAACCAGGTGTCGGGCATGATCTACCCCGCCACCGAAAAGGCCATGGAAGAATATGGCTTCGACGACTACGGCTTCGACGGCGAGGCGGTCGGCCTGACGTGGGATGGCTATCGGCACGATCAATATATCTCCGCCGACGCCTCGCGCAGCATTCTCGACTTCAAGGGACGCGACAAGGCAGGGGGCAAGCCGTGGTTCATGGTCGTCGGCTTGCTCAACCCGCACGACATCATGTTCTATGACGCAACCGGCAAGCAGACCGAGACACGCGCGCACCCGTATCTTCTGGGGCCGCTGCGCCGCGAGCCGGGCGACCCGCTCTATGCCGAGGATAATGGCTTCGAACTGCCGGATAGCTTCTACCGCGACGATCTGAGCGGAAAGCCCGAGGCCCACCGCGCGATCGCCCAGTCGAACGTCCGTACCTACGGTACGCTGGACCATAGCGACGAGGCGTCGTGGCGCCGTTTCCGCAACTATTACTATAATTGTATCCGCGACGTCGACCGGCGGATCGGCCAGCTCCTCTGGGCGCTCGAGACGAGCGGACAGCTCGAGGACACGATCATCGTCTATACCTCCGACCATGGCGAACGCGCCGGCGCGCATGGGATGCGGCAGAAGGGGGGCACGATCTATCGCGAGGAAACGAACGTGCCGATGATTGTCGTCCACCCCGACGTGCGCGGAGGCCGCCGCTCGCGCCGGCTGATGAGCGCGGTCGATATTGCGCCGACGCTGCTCGCGCTCGGCGGCAAGGATATGGCATGGCGAAAGGAGCATTTTCCGGATCTGCCGGGCATCGACGTGACGCCGCTGCTCGCCGAGCCCGACGCGCGGACCGAGCGTGACATTCGAGGTCATCTGTTCAACTATGCGGTGGCCTATGGCTGGGCGCCGAAGGCAGGACAGCCCGCGACCGCTCCGTTTACCGACCGCTTCGACCTGTCACGCCGCCGGTTGCACCGCGGAGTCCACGACGGCCGCTGGAAATTCGCACGCTATTTTGCGCCGGAGCATCATCAGCAACCGCGAAGCTGGAAGGAATTGTCAGCGAATAACGACCTCGAGCTGTACGACACGCAGACCGACCCGAACGAGATAGTCAATCTCGCATCGCGTCCGGATCAACGGCGCAACATTTTGCGCCTGAATGCCATGGTCAACGCGTTGATCGCTCGTGAAGTCGGAAGAGACGACGGAAGTGAATATCCTGGACCCGCGAACATATATAATCGCGCATTGCCTGGATGAGGTTGCGACAGCTGGCATTCGCATGAGCGAGCACTTCTGTGACAGTCCAGAGACGCCTGCTCTTGCCGTCATCCGGCCAAATAGCCGACGGTCCGCTATTGGCAAAGAATCGGGCCGGAGCGCCGGCGACTTCGGCTATTCCGGACTGTAGACTAATTGTCTCCAACCCAGATCGGTGGTTTGCGATCCCACCATTCGATCGCATTCTCCAACTGATACGCGAGCGCCAGCAGGCGCGCTTCGCCTCCCGGTCTGGTGGCAAACTGCATGCCGACCGGCAACCCGGTGTCGCTGAAGCCTATCGGCAGGCTGATTGACGGCGAACCGGCGAAATTGTCGATCCAGCAATAGCCTGCATAGTCGGCGAGATGGTCGCGCTGGTCGGGCCACGATGTATCGGGACCGAAGACGCCGATGCGGACGATCTCGGTGCTGAAGGTGGGTGTCATCCAGATGTCGATGTCTTGCAGTAGGGCGAGATAGGAGGCGACATTGCCTTCCATCGCCTGCCATGCCGCATCATAATCCGCATCGGCAATCCGGTTCCCCTGCTCGACGAGCGTCTTCGAGCGGTATTCGAGGTCGTCCGGACCTATCGCGATTCCGATCTGTTCCGACAGAAACCCGAGCCGCCGCGAGAACATGCCTTCGGTAATGATATGCAGCGCGTCAATTGCCGCCGACGGAGCGAACGGCAGTTGGCCGTCGTCGACGCTATGTCCCAGCCGCCCGAGCAGGTCGATCGTATCGGCGAAGACATGCGCAATGCTCGCATCCGGATCGGCTCCGGTACGCATGACCTTGCAATAGGCCTGGATACGAAGCCCGGTCTCAACCGGCGCGGTAACGAGCGGGACCGGCGCAAAGGCGGCGCCGGGTGCGCGCGTCTGGGTGGCCTCCAGCCAAGCGGCGGTATCGCGGACCGTACGGCTCACGCATCCGTTGACGTTGAGGTCCGCGATGGACCGCAGCGCTTCGTCGCCGATGTTGCGGCCGCGCGAAGGTTTCAGGCCGACCAAGCCGCAGGGCGCCGCGCCGTGACGGATCGATCCGAGACCGTCGCTGGCGTGCGCGACCGGTACGACGCCCGCCGCCACCGCCGCCGATCCGCCGCCCGAAGAGCCGCCGGGCGTGTGGTCGAGGCTCCATGGATTGCGCGTTGCCCCGACCAGAGGCGATTCAGTCACCACGTTGAGTCCGAGTTCAGGCATCGCCGAGCGGCCAATCGAGATCAGCCCGGCGTCGGCGATCGCGCGCGCATAAGGTGCATCGTCGGGGGCGATGAAGTCGCGGAGCGCGGCGGCACCCCAACTCGCCGGGATGCCCTTTTCCATGATCATGTCCTTGATCATGGTCGGGATACCGGCCAGCGGGCCGGAGCGCGCCGTCGCGGCTTGCGCGCGGGCGCGGTCGAAATTCGGCCAGGCGATGAAATTGAGCTGCGGATTGACGGCCTCGGCGCGTTCAATCGCGCGCTCGACCAGCGCGGCGGGCGTCGTGCGGCCCGAGTCGATCGCTTCGCGCAGGCTGGTGGCGTCGGCGGGTCGGGCGTCGACGCTGGTCTGGTTTGTCATGCTTCTGCTCCCGGAAACTGGGACCGGACGGTCCGGACAGTGGCGGCATAGGGCCGCAGGGCGAGGGAAATCAGGACCGCCGCCGCGATCAGAGAGGGAATGCTGACGATAGCGATCGAATAGAGCATCCCGCGTGGCCCCGCGATTTGTCCCGAAATCAATCCGATCGCCAGCGGCGAGGCGGCGAGGGCGAGGGCATTCACGATGCCCAGCAAGGCGAGGATGCGGGACCGGAGCAAAGGCGGCGCGAGATCCTGGATTACGCCGGGCATCAAGGCCGAGCCCGCGACGCCCATCGCGCCCTGTAGAGCGGCGACGGTATAGGCCTGGAACGGCGAGGTAACGAACGGCAGGAAGAGCGCGGGTAGCGGCGCCAGCCATACAAAGAAGCTTGCCACCTTGATCGGTGGCACCCCGCCGGCGCGTTGTCCGAGCCTGAGGCCGATGCCGGGCAGGAAGACGCCGATCAGCGTCGCGGCGGTGATCGCGGTGCCAAGGCCGACGCCGACGGTCGCGGGGTCGATGCCAAAGGCGCGCGGCAGCGCGATCGGAAACCAGATGAGCCCCGAAGTCATCGCGACCGCCATCGCGAACATCGATCCGAAAACACAGGTGAGCGTGCGCCAATGCACTTTCGCATAAGGTACAAAGCCGGAGGCGGCGTCATCGTCGCCGGAATGCGCGAACGCCGATGAAGCGCCATGTCTCGCCAGCGGCATCGTCGCGACGAGAAGGAAAAACAGCGGTCCGGGAAGCGCGATCGCAACCATCGCGATACGCCATGAGGCGATCTCTGCCAGCCATGCGGGCAGGATCGCTGGCGACGTCGCCAGCCATTCGAGCATCGCACCGCCAAGCGCCATGCCGATACCCGCGCCGAACAGCGACCCGGCATAGAAGATCAGATTGGCGGTGTTGCGCTTTCGCTCGGGAAACAGGTCAGGGATCATCGCATAGACGATTGGGGCTAGCCCGGCTTCGCCGATTGCGATCCCGATGGTCCCCGCGAACAGGCCGCCGAAACTGTCCTGAAAGGCGCAGAAGAAGGTCGCGAGTGACCAAATGCCGACGCCGATCGCGAGCAGGAGGCGGCGCCCGTAGCGGTCGGCGAGCCAGCCCATCGGGTAGCTCGCGACGCAGGCGAAGATCGCCATGCCGAGGCCCTGCAGCATCCCGATCTGTAGGTCAGTGAAACCCAGCGACGTTTGGAGCGAGGGGCCAATCAGGCTGAGCATCTGGCGGACGACCAAAGCGAAAAGCGTCGTCATCAGGAGGACCGCGAGGCCGTACCAGGCAAGGGTGACGGCCCGCCGCGACTCGTGGTCGGGTCCGCTGGCGGGTCGTACAGCGCTCGCCGCGTCGCGCATCGACGGAGCCGAAATCGGTTCCCCTGCGGCGCCTGTCCCGCTCTCCATGCCCGATCTCCCAAGCCCTGTCTTCCCGAGTTTCGATTGTTAGATATAAACAAGTTGACTTTATTGTAAAGTGAGAAGATGAATCGGGCGTCGGAGAGAGCACGGCCCGATATCCGGGCTGGCGTGCAGGTTCCCCAAGGAGCCGCATCTGTTGGAGAAGGTCGATGCAGTTTTCGGTTCGCGCTTCCCTCGAGCAGTTCACGCTCGCGCACCCCTCGGGCGAGGGGCAGTTCCGGATCAGCGTTGCAGCGCCAGCGGTCGGCGCGCCTGCTACCGAGCTTCCGGTGCTCTACGTCGTCGATGGCGATGTCCTGTTCGGCATGGCGGCGGAAATCGCGCGCGCGGTGTCGAGCGTCGCGGGGTTCCCGGCGCATTATGTCGTCGGTATCGGCTATGATGCCGCCTATGTCGATTTCCTGAAGCTACGGACCGCGGACCTGACGCCCCCGATCGGCGCCGCGGCGCTCGAAGAGCTTGGCGCGCTCGGCACCGCGATCGGTGGCGAACGGGGCGGCGGCGCCGACCCCTTTCTCGATTTTCTGACCGGCACGCTGCAACCCGAGATCGCGGTGCGCTATCCGGAAACAGCGGGCGGCGCGCGAGTCCTGTTCGGCCATTCGCTCGGCGGGCTTTTTACCGCTCACGCGCTGCTGACCCGCCCCGACAGCTTTGCGTCCTTCATCATCGGCAGCCCATCATTATGGTGGGACGGCTTTTCGATCCTTCAGAAGCTTCCGGCATTCAAGGAACGCCTCGCGGCGCTGTCGTGCCAGCCGCGCGTGTTTGTCGACGTCGGCGCCAAGGAACAGGATCTGCCAACCTCGGTGCCCGAGGGGCTCGGCGTAACGCTGGAGGAAGCACAGGCGCAGATCAGGGCTGCGCGAATGGTCGATAGCGCGAAAGAGTTTGCCGATGCGTTGCACGCGGCGGGAGTTACCGAGTTGCGCTACGTCGCTTTCGCCGAGGACGACCATGTCTCGGCGGCGCCGGCGGGCATTCTCCACGGCATGCGCTTCGCGCTGGGGCGCGAGCGCTGAGTTCACGAGAAACACAGATTATCGGGAGGGATTTATGCGACATCTGAAGAAAGCGCTCACCGGCACGGCTCTGGCCATGGTCATGACGTTGCCGACCGCCGCTTGGGCGCAGGACGCCGAGCCCGGCGTCGGCGAAGAAATCGTCGTCACTGCTCAGAAGCGGACGCAGACGCTGATCGATGTTGCGCAGTCGGTTTCGGTGGTGTCGGGCGCCACGCTCGAGCAGCAAGGCGCGACGAACTTCAGCGATTATCTGAAAAATGTGCCGAGCCTGCAACTCGTCCAGGGCACGCCGGGGCAGGGGCGCCTGGTGTTGCGCGGGGTCAACACCGGCGGCGTCGCCTCGACCGTCGCGGTCTATGTCGATGAGACGCCGTTCGGTTCGAGCACCGGACTGGCCAATGGCGCCGAACTGGCGGGCGACTTCGATACCTTCGATATCGCGCGCATCGAGGTTCTGCGCGGGCCGCAGGGGACGCTCTATGGCGCAAGTTCGCTTGGCGGGTTGCTGAAGTTCGTCACCAATGAGCCGTCGACGACGGCATTCGGAGGGAAGGTGCTGGGCGGGGTCGAATTCACCGACGGCGGCGATATGTCGTATCGCGGCGCCGCGATGATCAATGTTCCGCTCGGTGAGACGCTGGCGTTCCGCGCCTCGGGTTCGTATCGCAAGCAGGGCGGCTTTATTGACTCGACCGGCATCGCGGGGTCCAATATCCGCAGCAATACCAACGACTTCGAAAGCTATGGCGGCCGGGCATCACTTCTGTGGAAACCCGATGCGAATTTGAGCGTCCGGCTGAGTGCGCTGATCCAGAATCTCTATGTTGACGGGTCGAGCTTCGTCGAGGCCGATCCCGCCACCTTGAAGCCGCTTTATGGCGGTCTCACGCAATCGGAATATCTGCCGCAGTTCAGCAACGTCAAATACCGGTTGTACAATGGTACGATCGACTATGATCTTGGCCCCGCGACGCTGACGTCGGCGACAAGCTATGGCCAGCAGCTCCAGTCGTTCCGCGCCGACTTCACCGCCAATTTGAGCGCGGCGCTCGGCGGTCCCTATGTCTATTTCGACCAGCTCACCGAAAACCGCAAATGGACGCAGGAACTGCGCCTCGCGTCGAATGGCGGTGACTTCATCGAATGGCTGGTCGGGGGCTATTACACCCGCGAGAAGGCGCGGATTAACCAGAATCTGAAAACCGCGCTGACCCCGATCGACCTGCCGTTCGATTATGCAGTCTATGATCTGGCGTCGCGTTATGAGGAGATCGCGGGTTTCGCCAATGCGACGCTGCATCTCGCGCCCTGGTTCGACGTCGATTTCGGCGGGCGTTACAGCCACAACAGCCAGCGCGCCGACCAGGTGACGGACGGCGTGCTGCTCGGTGCTTCGACGATCGCCAATATCCGCTCGTCGGACAATGTCTTTACCTGGTCGGTCGCGCCCAAGGTTAAGTTCGGCAAACAAGCTTCACTCTATGCGCGCGTCGCCAAGGGCTATCGCCCGGGCGGCCCGAACGTCATTCCGGCGGGTGCGCCTCCGGGAACGCCGACGACCTTCGAGCCCGACACTGTCACGAGCTACGAGATCGGGTTCAAGGGAGACACTGCCGACCGTCGCGCCTCGATCGAGGCCGCGCTCTATCACATCGACTGGAACAAGGTTCAGCTCGCTGCGGTCGTCAACGGCTTCGGGGTCAATGCGAATGGCGAGGGGGCCGAGGTCGACGGCGCCGAAATCACCGCGACGCTGCGACCGACCGCCGGGCTGGTGATGTCGTTGAACTTCGCGCTCAACGATGCGAAGCTCAGCGGTGACACCGATCCGCTCGTCGTCGGGGCAGTGAAGGGCGATCCTTTGCCGTTCACGCCCAAATATGCCGTGAGCGTCAACGCCGATTACCAATGGGAACTCGGCGGCGATGTCACGGCGTCGCTGGGCGGCTCGATCCGCTCGCTGTCGCGCCAGTCGGGCAATTACGACCCAGTCTATCTCGCGGCTTATGGTCACTTCCCGAAGGTGCGGGCTTATGAGGTGATCGACCTGCGTGCGGGGCTCGCTTTCGGCAATTATGCGATCAACGCCTATGCGAACAATCTGGGCAATAGCGGCGGGATCACCGCGACGCAGGCGCTCTTGGGGGTCGCAGGGCTTCCGCGGAACGTCGATGGCGCAATCGGGACCGGGGTGGTTCGCCCACGGACGATCGGCATCAACCTGACCGCCGGATTCTGAGAAAAGCCGCTATGAATCCCGAGAGCGCTATCGCAGAGGATCCCGGCATGACGAAGCCCGCGCCCAAGCCACGCCGCAGCCAGGCCGACCGCAGCGCCGCGACCCGCGCCAAGGTCATCGCAGCGGCCCGAGACGTCCTGTGCGCGCAGGGTTATTCGGGTGCCACGATGCACGCAATCCGCGACGCGGCGGGGATGAGCCTCGGCGCGATCCAGCATCAGTTCCCGACCAAGGCCAAGATCATGGCGGCGGTCGCGGCGGAATTTTCGGCCTATCGGATCGGCGTCTATCGCGAGGCCATCCGAAGTGGCACGACCCCGCGGGAATCGATGGAAAAACTGATCGATGCCAATTTCCGGATGGTCAGCCGACCCGAAATGGCGGCCGTCCTCGAAATTCATCTCGCTCGTCGCAACGACCCCGACCTCGATCGCGAGGTCGGGCCCAGTACGCGCCGTTTCGACCGGCGCGTCCGCCTCTGGGCGTATACCATCCTTCACGCTGCGGGAATCCGGGAAGAAGAGGCGCACCAAAGCTTGCAGTTGCTCAACAATGCGGTCACGCGCGGATTGACGGTCGAATATATCCGCAATCCCGATACCGTGGTCGTCGAGCGCGCGATCCAAATCTGGAAAACTCAGATGCTCGATCTGATCTTCGGTTCATGACCTTTCCCAAGCTCACCCGCACCCCGAATTTGCCAATCATCGCAACAATGCCGGCTTTTGCTCTGCATGATGAAAGCCGCCAGTCCGCAATCGGCCAGATGTTGGGTAGCCAGAAAGAATTTTAGCTGACCATTGCCTGCCTCTTCCTCTGATGAGGACAGATATCTTCATCTTGCGCCCGCCCGATTTCCATAGGGCGGGCGTTCTTGATTCGGCGGTGACTCGTCTCCGCGGATCGAAAGAGGGATCAACCGCCCGTGACTTGATTTTTATGAAGATGATCAGCGGAGATCGGCTTTCTGTCGCTCTCCGCTCCCTCTGATCAGCGTGCTGCGACGACGATGATTTCGACCTTATAATCGGGCGTCGCGAGCCTGGCCTCGCCGGTCGCGCGGGCAGGGGCGTCCTGTCCGTCGACCCATTTGTCCCAGACCGCGTTCATTTCGGCGAAGTCCGCCATGTCCGCGAGCCAGATCGTCGCCGACAGGATCTTTGCCTTTTCCGAGCCGGTTTCGGCCAGCAGCGCCTCGATCTGGGCGAGGATCGCCTGCGTCTGGTTCGTGACGCTTTCGCCGGGGGCACCGACCTGGCCGGCGAGATAGATGGTGTCGCCGTGGACAACGGCCTGGCTCATGCGCGCGCCGGCCTGAATACGGGTGATGGTCATATCTTTTCCTTTCGTCTGGGTGGAATGAGGGAACTAGCGGGGGCTGTAACGTGCGATCGACAGATCCGCAGCCTCAATGTCGGTCGGGCGCTCGCTGACGAGGTCGGCGATCAGCCGACCCGACCCGCACGCCATCGTCCAGCCGAGCGTTCCGTGCCCTGTGTTGAGGAAGAGATTGTCATACGGCGTCGCGCCGATGACGGGCGTACCGTCGGGTGTCATTGGCCTCAGTCCCGACCAATAGCTGGCGGCGTCGACATCGCCGGCGCCGTGGAACAGGTCGGTGAGCGAATGGACGAGCGTAGCGCGGCGGCGCTCGGGGAGCGCATTATTGTAACCCGAAATCTCCGCCATCCCGCCGACGCGGATGCGGTCGCCGAGCCGCGTGATCGCGATCTTGTAGCTTTCGTCCATCAGCGTCGATTCGGGCGCGCGCGCCGCGTCGACGATCGACACGGTGATCGAATAGCCCTTCACCGGATAGACGGGCAGCTTGAGGCCGAGCGGCCGCAGCATCGCCGCCGAATGACTGCCGAGTGCCAGGACATAACGATCGGCGGAGATCCGGCCGCGGTCGGTTTCGACCCCCGCGACACGTCCGTCCTCGACGACCAGCGAGCGGATCGCCTCGCCATAACGAAACAGGACGCCGCGCTCTGCCGCCATCGTCGCCAGCGCGCCGGTGAATTTGAAGCAGTCGCCCGTCTCGTCATTGGGAAGACGAAGGCCACCGACGATCTTCTCGCGCGCCGCAGCGAGGCCGGGTTCGGCCGCGATGCACCCTTCGCGATCGAGCACTTCGAACGGGACGCCGCCGGCACGCAGAACGGCAATATCCTTGGCGGTTCCGTCGAGCTGCTTTTGCGTCCGGAACAGCTGCAGCGTTCCCTGCATCCGTTCGTCATAGGCGATGCCCGTGTCGGCGCGCAGCGCGATGAGCCGGTCGCGGCTATATTCGGCGAGGCGCACCATCCGCGCCTTGTTGACCGCATAGCGGGCGCTCGTACAGTTGCGCAGCATCGCGAACAGCCAGCCGAGCATCTCGCGATCGACCGCCGGCTGGAGGATCAGCGGCGCGTGCCGCATCATCAGCCAGCGGATCGCCTTTTGCGGGATGCCGGGGGCAGCCCATGGTGAGGCATAGCCCGGCGAGATTTCGCCGGCATTGGCGAAGCTCGTCTCGAGTGCCGGGCCGGACTGCCGGTCGATCACGACGACGTCATGCCCTGCCTCGGCTAGATACCAGGCTGATGTGATGCCGATGACGCCGCCACCGAGAACCGCGACCTTCATGCTGCCTCCCCCCGACGGCCGGCCGTGGCTGGCACATAAGTGCGATCATATCGCGCGCCGAGGCTGGTCAGCATCTCGTAGGAAATCGTGCCTGCGTCGTCGGCGATGGCGTCGATGGACTGATGCGCGCCGATGAGCTCGACCCAGTCGCCGGCCTCGATGCGCCCGGAAGGGAGGGCGGTGACGTCGATCGTGATGCTGTCCATCGACACGCGGCCGACGATCGGCAATCGTTCGCCTGCGTGCCATGCCGCGCCGCGATTGCCGAGCGAACGCGGCAGTCCGTCGGCATAGCCGACCCCGAGCGTCGCGATACGGCTTTCGTGTTCGCAATGATGGCTATGGCCATAGCCGACAGCACCGCCGGCCGCGATCGTCCGGATCTGGATGACGCGCGCCTCCAGCCCGACCACCGGCTGCATCGGACCCGGTTCGCTCCGGTTCGGGGCACCGCCGTAGAGCGCGATGCCGGTCCGCACGACATCGGCGTGAAAATCGGCAGGCAGGAAGGCGCCGCCCGAATTGGCGAGGGCGCGGGGGATGCCCGGAAACAGCTCGGCCGCGGTTTGGAAGCAGGCAAGCTGCGCGGCATTGGCGGGATGTTCGGGCGTGTCCGCGCAGGCGAGATGGCTCATGATCATGACGAGATTGATCGCCGAGCGGAATTGCGCGTCGTCGGCGAGCGACGCCAGCTCCGTTGCATCTATTCCAAGCCGTCCCATGCCGCTATCGATCTGGAGCGCAGCGGGCAGCCGCTCGCCGGCATTCCGCGCAGCTTCCGCCCATCGATAGGCCTGCTTGGGCGAATTGAGGACCGGGGTGATGTCCGCTTCGGCGCAGAGAGGTTCGGCGCCCGGCGGCAGGCCATTGAGCACGACCAGTCGGGATTCGGCCGGCAAGGCGGGGCGGAGCGCCAATGCTTCGCTCAGATGGGCGACGAAGAAGAGCCGGCACCCGGCTTTGCACAGCGCCTGCGCCACCTCGGCCGCGCCGAGACCATAAGCGTTCGCCTTGACGACGGCGCCGGCCTCGGCGGGAGCGACACGCCCGGCGATCAGCCGATAGTTCGCCGCTATTGCTCCCAGGTCGATGCGCAGCCGCCCGCCACTTATGCCCCCGATACCCATGTCCTAGCCCCTGCCGGTGCCTCCAGTCGCGATCGCTTCTAGGAAAATATCGTTCGAATGTTCGTTCAAATTATTGTTCAATCCGGCAAATATCGATACCATATGCAATAATCACCGATTCAAACTGAATGATATTGCGTCATGGATTCGATCGACCGGAATATCGTGAGGCTGCTGCGCCTCAACGCCCGCATGCCGAACAGCCAGCTGGCGGCAGAAGTGGGCCTGTCGCCCTCGGCCTGTCTGCGGCGCGTCGGCAATCTCGAGGCGAGCGGGATCATCCGCGGCTACACCGCCATCGTCGCGGCGCCGGAGGAGGGGGGCGTGATTGCGATCGTGCGCATCAGCCTCGAACGGCAGACCGAGGCGTATCTTAACCGGTTCGAGGAGGCAGTGCGCCAGCATCCTGAAATCGAGGAATGTTTCCTGATGACCGGTGACGCCGATTACCTGCTCCGGGCATCAGCGGCCAGTGCCGCTGCTTATGAGGGGATTCACAAGAACATCCTCTCGCGCTTGCCCGGTGTCGCGCGCATTCATTCCAGCCTCGCGATGCGAAGCGTGCTGAGCCACATACCGGGACGGGGCAGGCGCGGGGCATAGAAGGGTTTCTGATTTGACTGCGATGAGGTCGCAGAGCGAATGGGCGGCGATCGGCATTGCCGATGTCCGCCCGGCCCAGTCGCCGGACTCGACATGCAAATCGGGCGCCGGGAAGTTTCCATCCATATGACGCGCGGTGTGGTTCGATGGCGACCACCAGAACCATGTGCGTCAACATTTGATCGCTCGAGGCGGCCGCTAGCGCGGCCGGGTGCGCTTCCAAGAGATCTTCCCGGAGGTCCGCAATCCGGGGGATTTCCGGTCCAAACAAGCACGGCCTGGCAACAAGCCGGACTTGTCTGACAGGACTCTGACAGGTTTTGGCAGCCTTGTGTCAGAAACAATCTGGCAACAAATGCGGGCACTGGCATCGATGCAGCGCGTGGCGAGGCGGTCGCGGCAGGGACGCACAGGTCGGCGCTCATACGCCAGGTCGGCGAAAAGCATATTGTGGCAGACGGTGCAGCCGTCCCGCAGAGAGGAGAGGATCTTTCATGCGCAACAGGGTTCGTGTTTCTTGCCGCTTCGGCACCTTGTCGATGTTCGCTCTGGCCATCGCCACGGCATCGGGCCCGGCGATGGCTCAGACGGCAGAGGATTTTGCCGCGATGAAAGCGGAAATCCAGGCATTGCGCGCGGCGCAGGCAAAATCGGATGCCGAAATCGCCGAACTCAAGGGTCAGCTCGGCACGCAGGCGTCGCCGGCAAATGTCATGGAGTCGGGTCAGCCGGTGGCCACCACCGCACAGCTGCAGCCCGCGCCGCAGCCTGCCGGCGGCTCGTTCATCATGCGATCTCCCGAACCTGCATCCTATGCCTCGGCTGCGGCCCCGGTAAATCCTGCCGGGGGCTCAGCGCCCGGCGCTCCGCCGGCCTCGGTCCCCTCGAAGCTCACGATCAACGGCGACTTCCGACTTCGTTATGAGTCGAACTTTGGCGATCGCGACGCGCGCAATCGCGATCGCGGCGTGCTTCGGGCGCGGTTGCGCGCCGCCTATGCCGTCAACAAGTGGCTGACGCTTGGAGGCCAGCTTTCGACCGGCGATGCCGACGATCCGAACAGCACCGATATTACCCTCTCGAATTTCGACGACGATCTCGATGTGAGCCTCGACCAGGTCTATGCGAAGTTCGCGCTCGGCAATCTCACCCTCTATGGAGGGAAGATACCGCAGCCCTTTGTCCGTACCGAGCTCGTGTGGGACGGCGACGTGAGCCCGCAGGGTGCCAGCGCATCGTACAAGCTCGATCTCGGCGGGGGCGCTTCCGTAAAGGCCAACGGTCTTTACTTCATCATCGACGAGTCGGTCGCCGGCAAGAACAGCGATATGGTCGGCGCCCAGCTTGCCCTTGAAACCTCGCCTTCGGCGCCGCTCAAGTTCGAACTCGCCGCCGGCTACTACGACTATCAGCTCGGCAGCACGGCGGGGGGCGATACCGGCGACTTCCGCTCGAACCGCTTCCTGGCCGGCCGCTACCTGTCCGATTTCGACCTGCTCGATGTGATTGCGGCGGTCCAGTATAACGGCCTTGGCGACGCGTGGCCGGTCCGGCTGGTTGGCGACTATGTCAAGAATTTCGGGGCCACCGTTCCAGAGGACAGCGGCTTCGGCGTGGACCTGCTCGTGGGCCGCGCAGCGAAGAAGGGCGATCTGCGGTTCGGATATGGCTATGCCGAGACGGGCGTGGACGCAGTGTTCGCGGCCTTCAGTCACGACAACACCAATATCGCGACCAATTACCGCCAGCATACCCTCTCGATGGACTTCGTTCCGATCGACAATCTGATCCTCAACGCGACCTATTATCGGTATCGGCCCAAGGATGCGCTTTACGCGGGCGGCAACAGCCCCGACGATTGGCTCGACCGCGTTCGCCTCAATATGCTCGTGAATTTCTGATCTCGCCAGGACGAGGCGTCCTTCGAGGCGCTGGGCCGGTCGCTCGAAAGGGCGGCCGGCTCAATGCATCTGGATATCGAGCGGAATTCGAAAGTTGGCCGCGACGGTCGCTCATCTTTTCGGTCGTTTCGCGAAACCCGGGCCCTGCTCCAAGCGGCTGCCGGCGCGACGCTGACAATTGGCTGACACCCGCTGGCCGGATCGCGTCAGCTTCTATCTCACATGGTGATGCCCGCTGCGGACCGGTTCCGCAGGCAGCAGGGGAGTCACATGCGTATCGCCAATCTCGTCCTTTCGACCGCGCTCATTGTCCCGGGTCTGTGTCTTGTCCCGCCGACGGCGGCGCAGGAGGCGGCCGGGGAAGGGCGGACCGCCTATGCAGCGGTGTTCTTCGCCCGCGCGCAGCCGGCCAATGCCTTCGACATGATCGCGCTCCTGCCCGGGTTCCGGCTCGTCGAGGGCGATGCCGAGCTTCGCGGCTATTCGGGTGCGTCGGGTAACGTGCTCGTTGACGGGCAGCGGCCGGCGGGGAAGGCGGAAACGCTCGAAGAGGTTCTAAAGCGAATTCCGGCGGCGCGCGTCGCGCGCATCGAGCTCGTTCGGGCTGGAGCACCGGGCGTCGACATGCAAGGCTATGCGCTGCTTGCAAATGTGGTGCTGAACGCCGGCGGCAAGCTGGGCGGACGTCTCGAGTTCGAACAGGCCTATTATCGGCACCGCTTCAGCGCGCCGCGCGTCGCCGCGCAAGTCGACATCGACCGCGGCGGGCATGTTCTCAACCTGAGCGCATCGGCCTATCGCGAGGTTGACGACGAGCATGGCTTCGGATCGCGCGACCGCATCCGCGCCGACGGTAGCCCAGTCCGCCTGGCCGACTATTATCAGCCGGAAGTCGAGCGCATCGTCGAAGGCACCGCCGTCTATCGCCGCCCGCTGCTGGGCGGGACGCTGCGCGTGAACGGGCTGGCGAGGGACATCCGTAAGACGGTCGACATCGGATATGACATCATCTTCCCGGTGCCCGCGTCGATCCGGGGGAGCGAACGCGAGCAAGAGCGGATTTACGAGGCGGGGCTGCGATATGAACGGCCGCTGGGGACCGCGAGCGACCTCGACGTCATCGCAAGCTATCGTGCCGAGACGGAGAAAGGAAGCGACAGCGAGATTTCATCGGACGCCAGTGATGTGTCAGACGGAAATGCGCGCACCAGTGAGGCGATTGTGCGCGCGGCGCTCCGGCATCACCGCGGCAAACTGTCTTTAGAGATTGGTGCCGAGGGCGCTATCAATACTCTCGACAGCCGCAACCGACTGTTCGAGGACGGGGTGTCGATTCCGCTTCCTAATGCCGCAGTCAGGGTCGAGGAACATCGCGCCGAATTCTTCGCCAATTCGACGTGGGACATCGCATCGGACCTGTCGCTCGAGAGCGGGCTGCGCTACGAGATTTCGCGGCTCGAACAGCGTGGCGACACGCAGCTTGGCAAATCGCTCTCCTTTCTGAAGCCGCGCGCGCGTCTCAACTGGTCGCCGACCGAAGGCCACGAGTTCCGCCTGCTCGGCGAGCGGGAAGTCGGCCAGCTCGATTTCGGCAATTTTGTCGGTGCCGCCTCGCTCAACGCCGGGACGATCAGCGCGGGGAACCGCGATCTTGAGCCCGACAGCCTCTGGCGTGCCGAAATTGCCTATGAATATCGCTTCGGAACAGGCTCGCTCCTGTTTGCGGCGCGGCGCGAGTGGATATCCGATCTTGTCGATCAGCTGCCCGTCGTGGTCGACGGCTCGGTGTATGACGCGGTGGGAAATATCGGTAGCGCGCGACGCGACGAGGTCGAGGCGTCGCTCAAACTGCCTCTCGACCGGTTCGGCCTGTCCGGAGTGATGCTCGATGCTGACGCGACGGTACGCCGGAGCCGCGCCACCGATCCAACCACGGGCCTGCGCAGGCGCATATCGGGCGACATCCCGCTGGAGGCAAAAGTGTCGCTCACGCATGATATCCCTGCCTGGAAGCTCCGCTGGGGCGGTAGTTTCGTCTTCGCGAAGGAGGAGAGCAGTTTCAAGATCAGCGATGTGCAAACCGACCGCCTCGGCGGCAGGCTTGATCTGTTCGTCGAATACAAGCCTGATGCCTATTGGACGCTGCGAGTTTTCGGCCGCAATCTGACCGATAGCGCGGCAGTCCGCACAAGGGACATGTACGACGGTCTCCGCGGTGCCAGCGCATTTCGTTACAGCGATATCCGTACCCTGCGCAGCGGACCCTATGTCGGGCTGAACATTCAGCGCAGCTTCGGTGGATGATCCGAAACGGCCGCCCAGCTGAGCTCCGCGGCGAGCCCGCCGAGCCCCGCACGCTCCAATCGGAACGTGCCTTCGGTGGCGTCGGCGAGATCGCGGACGATTGCGAGGCCGATGCCATGACCGCTACCGGTTTCATCGATCCGGACACCCCGCTGCGCCGCCCGCTCGATTGCATCGGCGTCCATACCCGGGCCATCATCCTCGATGCGCAAGACGGCGCGGTCCGCAGTGCGCGATCCGTCAATGCGGACCTGTCGGTGGGCATGGCTTGCGGCATTCTCGATAAGTGCGCCCAGTATCTCGGCGAGATCGGTCGGATCCACGGGGACACGCAGCGAGAATGGAATGTCGACGGTGAAGGCGATCCTTTCTCCTTTTTCGGTGCGCTCGACGACAGCAACGAGACCTTCGACGATCTCAAGGGGCGAAGCCTCTCCTCCAGACCCGCGCGCCGCGGAGGCGCGCGAACGTGCGAGCTCGGCCTCCAGCGCGGCCCCCACCGCCTCGACGGCGCGATCGATACTCTCGGCGGCGCTCCCGGCACCGGCTTCCCGGACGCGGCGGCTCTGGGCGGCAACGACGGCGAGTGGCGTCTTCAGGCCGTGCGCAAGATCGGCTGCGCGTCGCCGCGCCCGCGCGAGGTCAGCCTCGCGAGCCGAAGCCATGGCGTTGATCGCCTCGGTCAACGGAAGGATTTCGCGCGGGTGATTGTCGGGAAGCCGCGCATGGGGGCTGCGACGGAGCCTGTCGAGATCGCGGCGCAGCCGGTCGAGAGGCCGTAGTCCGAGACTGACCTGGACATAGGCCGCGATCGAAAGGACGAGCCAGAGAAGCCCGAGCGAGAGCGCCAGCAGGCGATCAAATTCCGCGAGTGCGCTCTGCATCTCGGCATCGTCAGCCCCGACGCGAACAATCATGTCCAGCGGCCGGGAATCGAGGCGAATCCGCCGGCTGACCATGGTAAGCTGCTTGCCATAGGGACCGGCGACGGTCGCATGCGACCATTCGGCTGCGCTTGCGGTTGCGCGCGGAAGGCTCTGATCCCACAGCGATGGCGATTGGACCGACCCGGCCTGGCTTGACACCTGCCAGTAGCTCCCGCCCGCGATTGCCTGAAAGCGCGGGTCGGCGGGTTGGGGCTCGACAATAGGCTTGCCCGCGGGGTCGAGCGTCAGGCCGGCAACCACCTGCCCGGCAAGTTTGGTGAGTTCGGCCGCCTCGCGACGCTCGACATGCTGGTGGAAAATCCATGATATGCCCGCCCAGGCAAGCGCAAGAGCGAGGAAGACCGCTATTGCGGCGCCGGCCAGCAGCCGCAGGCGAAGCGATGTTGCCTTCACCCGGTGCGGCCGGTCAGCAGATAGCCGAGGCCGCGGCGTGTTTCGATCGTGCTGCTACCCAGCTTGCGGCGAAGCCGCGTGACGATGGCCTCGACGGCATTGGTGTCGGAACCGTCGCTCGCACCGTAAAGATGTTCGGCGATCTCGCCCGCCGCGACGATCCGGTCGCGCTGGTGAGCAAGGAAGTTCAGCAAGCGGAATTCAAGTTGCGAGAGCTGCACCTGCCGGCCGGCAACCGAAGCAGACATGCGCGCGGTATCGATTGCGATCTCCCCGACGGTCAAAAGTGCGCTTGCATGGCCCGAGGCGCGGCGCACGAGTGCGCGGACGCGAGCGATGAGCTCGCCGGTCGCGAAGGGTTTGGCCATATAGTCGTCGGCGCCCGCGTCGATCCCTTCCACCTTTTCTGTCCAGTCGCCGCGCGCGGTAAGGATGAGGACAGGCATCGCACGCGATGCTGCGCGCCAGCGCTTGAGAACGCTGAGCCCGTCGAGCCGAGGAAGGCCGAGGTCGAGAATGGCAACGGCGTAATCCTCGACATCGCCCTGGAACCAGGCTTCCTCGCCGTCCCCGCAGCGGTCGACGACGAAGCCCGCGGCGGTCAGCGCGCGGGCTACGTCGTCGGCAAGGTCCGGATCATCCTCGACAAGCAGTGCGCGCATCAATCATCCTCGATCTTTATGACGGCGCCCGTCTTGGCGTTTATCTCGACCTCGCGAACGCGCCCCGACGGAGTCAGGATCTTGACCTCATATTTGATGCCCGTCGGCTCATAGTCCAGCTCGACCTTTACAACGTCCCCCGGAACGCGTTTTTGCGCGATCGCGAGCACGCGAGGCATCGGGAGGAGTTCCCCGCGCTGTACCGCGCTCCTGATGGCTTCCTGCTCGGCGCGCTTGCGCTCGGCCTTGGAGAGCTTCTCCGATTTGGCCTTCTTTTCGAATGCTTGCGCGAGAGCTGGGTTCGCGAGATAGGTCATCGGAACCGTCGTTGCCGCGAGCAGCGCGAGAGGGACAAAAATACGCATTACCGTGGTCCTTATTCAATTGATCCCGCTTTGTACGATTCTTTCGCTGATGCGAAGCTGACAGCCGCGGCCGGCCTTTTTTCCGGGGAAGGCGGATTGACAGCAAGCCGACAGTTGAGCGCGCTATGGTCACTCAAAGATGGGAACGACTGCGCGCGTCTCGCGAAGACGGATCGTCCAGCATCGGGAGGCGGGATCATGGTTGCCACTGAGATTATCGAGGGTGATGCGCCGAAAAGGAGGCCGCCGCTTTATGCTCAGCTCTATGTCCAGGTGCTCGTGGCGATCGCCGCCGGCGTTTTCGTCGGCGCACTCTGGCCCGAGTTCGGCGCTTCGTTGAAGCCGCTCGGCGATGCCTTCATCAAGCTCGTGAAAATGGTGATCGCGCCGCTCATCTTCCTGACGATCGTCACCGGAATCGCCGGAATGGGCGAGATGAAGGCCGTGGGCCGCGTGGCATCGAAAGCCTTCATCTATTTTCTCACCTTTTCGACCCTCGCACTCATCATTGGCCTCATCGTCGCGAACGTGGTCCAGCCGGGCGCGGGAATGAATGTCGATCCCGCGACGCTCGATACGAAGGCGGTCAGTGATTATACGCAGAAGGCGCATGACCAGACGCTCGTCGGGTTCCTCCTCAATATCATTCCGACGACATTCTCCGCCGCGCTGGCCGGCGGTGAAATCCTGCAGGTCCTCTTCACGGCGATCCTGTTCGGGATCGCGCTGGCGCTCGTCGGCGAACGCGCGGCGCCGGCACTTGCGGTGCTCAATTCCTTCTCGGCGGGGTTTTTCAAGCTCGTTGCCATCCTGATGCGCGCGGCACCCGTTGGCGCGTTCGGCGCGATGGCCTTCACGATCGGCAAACATGGTCTCGAAAGTCTCGTGAGCCTCGCGGCGCTGCTCGCGACATTTTACATCACGTCGGCGCTGTTCGTCTTCGTCGTCCTTGGGGCTGTCGCCCTCTATAACGGCTTCTCCTTGCTTCGCCTGCTTCGCTATCTCCGCGCCGAGCTGCTGCTCGTTCTGGGAACCTCTTCCTCGGAGGCCGCGCTGCCGAGTCTCATGGACAAGATGGAGCGCGCGGGCTGCCCAAAGGGCGTCGTCGGCCTCGTTGTGCCGACCGGCTACAGCTTCAATCTTGATGGCACCAATATCTACATGACGCTCGCGGCCCTGTTTATCGCCCAGGCGACCGGCGTCGATCTGTCACTCGGCGATCAGATATTGCTCCTCGGCGTCGCGATGCTGAGCTCGAAAGGCGCCGCGGGCGTCACGGGCGCGGGCTTCATTACCCTGGCGGCGACGCTTTCGGTGGTGCCCAGCGTGCCCGTCGCCGGAATGGCGCTTATTCTGGGAATCGACCGGTTCATGAGCGAATGCCGGTCCATCACCAATTTCATAGGCAACGCGGTCGCGACGATCGTGATCGCCCGCTGGGAGGGCGGGCTCGATCGCGATGCGCTCGATGCGGCGCTGCAAGCGGGGATCCCCATCGCGGCCGAGCGGGCGCCGGAACTGCCGTTGGGTGGGCCGCTTGCCGATCGTCCCGCAGCGGTCGCGGCGACAGGAAACTGACAGCGAAAATGCATAAACAATAAGCAAAGCATCCGGCCTGGGGGGCGGAATGCCAATGGTGAGAGGAGAGTATCTGTGACGAAATTCATGTTGAAAGCGGCCGCGGCCGCGTTGCTTTTGACGGTGCCCGCCGTAAGCTGGGGTGCCGACGAAATCCCGCGGGCGGCCTCGACGCCGCAGACGCCCAAGAACTGGGTCGGCCCCAAAGGGAAGATTCACGCCCAAGGGATCGTCGACGAGATCGTCGCATCGCATCCCGAACTGGTGAGCATCACGATCCACGCGATCCCGGCCGGCATGAGCGACTATACGATGATCGCCGGCACCTTTCCCGACCGCGTCGGCAACGTCTCGTCGCCCGGCGATGTGATCACCGCCAAGAAGGGGGTAACGCAGGTCGAATCGAAATGGGGTACGCCCGACTTCAACAAGAAGGTTTCGATCCTCGTCCCCCTGAAGGACACGAGCGGCAAATATCTTCCGGTGACGATGGTTCTGGCATTCAAGCAGTCGGCCGACAGCGGGCTCATCGATATCGACTTCATGCAACCCGGCGTGCGTATTCGCGACGCGATCGCGCCGAAGATCGCCAGCGCCGAAGCCCTGTTCTCCCCCGCCAAATGAATCCTGACATCTGGTGGATATCCTGGAAGGGGGCGGCGACCGGCTGCCCCCTTTTTTCGTTTCGGACGGGCGGTGCCGCGGTCGATTGAACAGGGCAGGATCGGTCTTGCGCCGCACTCGGACACGGGCCTAAACATGGAAAAACAGCGCCGCGAAGCCGTCGATGAACGGCCGGGGTGCATCGGCCGGAAATCTGGCCGGGGGAGAGGGTTACATGAGGATTTTAGTGGTCGAGGACGATCCCGATCTCGGGGATGCGTTGCTGAAGCGGTTGCGGCGTGAGGGGCATGCCGTCGACTGGCAAAGCGACGGCGAAGTCGCGGACGATATTCTGTCGTACCAGGAATATGAGGTCGTGGTGCTCGACATCGGGCTTCCGCATATGAACGGCTTCGAGATTTTGAAGGCAATGCGGCGCAGGGGATCGAAGACGCCGGTGCTGATGCTTACCGCGAGATCGAACATCGAGGACCGTGTCGATGCGCTCGATGTCGGTGCCGACGATTATCTGTCGAAGCCGTTCGATTTCCGCGAGTTCGACGCGCGCTGCCGGGCGCTGCTTCGCCGGTCGCAGGGCCTTGCCTCGAATGTCATCATGATCGGCGATCTCGTCTTCGACCGCAACGCGAAACTGGTCCGGGTAGGCGACACCCAGCTCGCGCTTCCCAACCGCGAATTCCGCCTGCTCGAGATTCTCATCGGCAATATTGGCCGGGTCCTCAGCAAGGAGCAGATCGCGTCGCAGCTGTTCGACTTCGACGACGACGCCGGCCCCAATGCGATCGAACTCTATATCGGCCGACTGCGGCGCAAGCTGGAAGGCGCACTGATCCTGCGAACGGTGCGCGGCGTTGGTTATGTCGCGGATGCGCCCGAACCCTCGTGACCGCGCGTACGACCTCGCTACGTACACGGCTTGCAGGAACGCTTGGTCTGTTCTTCCTTGCCGGGCTGATCGCTCTTTATATTGGTGCGATCTCGTATGCGCGCCTCGCGGCGGACAAATCCTACGACCGGTTGCTCGCGGGCTCCGCGCTCTCGATCGCGGAAACATTGTCGTTCGAAGACGGGAAGGTCCAGGTCGATATTCCCTATGCATCGCTCGATATGCTCTCGGC
>JALDYH010000251.1:0-5195 GCA_032154175.1 Sphingopyxis sp.
GATGTCACCGGGTGGCTGGGCGGCTATAATTTTCAATGGGCTTGGGCCAGCGGACACGCTGCGGGTCAGGCACTTTAGGAAAAAACCCATATAATTCCTCGTCATGCTGGACCCGTTTCAGCATCCATGACCCAATTGTTCGGACTCGGGCATCAGACCTGAACCGAATCCCGGGCGGCGGAGAACCAACTACGGCACCTTTGCCGCACAGGATAAGAGAACAAAATGCCTTTCGAAAATCTCTCGCCCGTCCTTTCGGACGCCCTTACCGCGCGCGGCTATGAAGCGCTCACCCCCGTCCAGACACAAGTCACCGAAGGCGAAGCCAAGGGACGCGACCTCCTCGTCTCGGCGCAGACCGGCTCGGGCAAGACCGTCGCCTTCGGCCTCGCGATGGCCGACGAACTGATCGAGGACGGCCGCCTGCCCTTCGCGACCTCGCCGCTCGCGCTCATCGTCGCGCCGACGCGCGAACTCGCGCTGCAGGTCAGCCGCGAACTCGGCTGGCTCTATGCCAAGGCTGGCGCGCGCATCGCGACCTGCGTCGGCGGCATGGACGCCAGCAAGGAACGCCGCGCATTGGGTCAGGGCGTGCAGATCGTCGTCGGCACCCCCGGCCGTCTGCGCGATCACCTCGAACGCGGCGCGCTCGACCTCACCGCGCTCCGCGTCGCCGTGCTCGACGAAGCCGACGAGATGCTCGACATGGGCTTTCGCGACGACCTTGAGGAAATCCTCGACGGCACCCCCGCGACGCGCCGCACCTTGCTGTTCTCGGCGACGCTGCCGAAGCCGATCGTCCAGCTCGCCAAACGCTACCAGCAGGATGCGCTCCGCATCTCGACCGTCGGCGAAGACCGCGGCCATGGCGACATCGCCTATCAGGCGGTGACCGTCGCCCCCGCCGACATCGAGGGTGCAGTCGTCAACCTGCTCCGCCTGCACGACGCCGAGACCGCGATGCTGTTTTGTGCGACGCGCGACAATGTGCGCCGCCTCCATGCCAGCCTCGTCGAACGCGGTTTCGCCGCGGTCGCGCTGTCGGGCGAGCATAGCCAGAACGAGCGCAACGCCGCGCTGCAGGCGCTCCGCGATCGCCGCGCCAAGGTCTGCGTCGCGACCGACGTCGCCGCGCGCGGCATCGATCTGCCGACGCTCAGCCTCGTCATCCACGTCGAAATCCCGCGCGATGCCGAAGCGCTCCAGCACCGTTCGGGCCGCACCGGCCGGGCGGGCAAAAAGGGCACTGCGGTCATCATCGTCCCCTATCCGCGCCGCCGCCGCGTCGACGGCATGCTCCGCGGGGCGCGGATCAATGCCGAATGGATGGACGCGCCGACCGCCGCCGACGTGCGCAAGCGCGATCAGGAACGTTTGATGGAGAAGCTGCTCACGCCCGTCGAGCATGAGCCCGAGGATATCGAACTCGCGCAGCGCCTGATGGCCGAGCGCACCCCCGAGGACATTGCGGCCTCGCTCGTCCAGGCGCACCGCGCGCTGATGCCGCCGCCCGAAGATCTGCTCGACAACGGGCCGCGCGGCCGCGACCGCCCCGAGCGCGGTGAACGCGGGGAGCGTTTCGAGCGCCCTGAACGCGGCGGCGCCGACCGCCGCGAAGGCTTCGAGGATAGCGTCTGGTTCCGCCTCAACATCGGCCGCCACCAGAATGCCGACCCGCGCTGGATCCTGCCCCTGCTCTGCCGCCGCGGCCATGTGAGCAAGAACGAGATCGGCGCGATCCGCATCGGTCCCAAGGAAACGATGTTCAATATACCGCGTGGCATAGCCGATCGCTTTGCCGAGGCGGTGGTACGCAGCGCCAACGCGGACGGCGAGGACGACAGCGGCGTGTCGATCACCCCCGCGCCCGACGGGCCGACCTATCCACCGCGCCGCGACAAGTCGCCGCGTGATGGTGCTTCGCGCGGCACCCTTGGCCGCGCCCCCGGTGGTGACCGCGGTTTCGGCGATCGTTCGGGGCCACGCGGCCCGCGGGGCCCCGGCGGCCCGGGCGGCAACGAACGTTACAAGCCCAAGCCCTACGGCCAGCGCAGCCCGCGTCGCCCGAAATGAGATGATCCCCTCCCCTTTGCGGGAGGGGGTTTCACCGCACCGCCCTTGCGCTCCCCGCTCCGGCCCACCAGATGGACCGGACAGCAGGAGAGCGGCGCATGCAAGCGATCGAAGCCTTTATCGAAAGCCAGGGCGGACCCGAGGTCATCGACTGGCGCGAGGTGACGCTCGGCGAACCCGGCCCCGGCCAGGTCCTGCTCCGCCAGAGCGCCGTCGGGCTCAACTATCTCGACACCTATCATCGCGACGGCACCTACCCCGTTCCGTTGCCTAGCGGGCTCGGCGTCGAATCTGCGGGCGAGGTCATTGCCGTTGGCGCCGAGGTCCATGGCCTCCAGCCCGGCGACCGCGCCGCGACCTTCGGCCCCGAACGCAACGCCTATGCCAGCGCCCGGCTCGTCAGCGCCGCTTCGCTGTTCAAGCTGCCCGCGAATATCGACGACGAGACCGCCGCCGCCGCGCTTCTGAAAGCCTGCACGGTCGAGATGCTCGTCGAACGCTGCGCCAGGGTCGAAGCGGGCTCGACCGTGCTCGTCCATGCCGCCGCGGGTGGCGTCGGGCTGATCCTCGTCCAATGGCTGAAGGCGATCGGCGCGACCGTGATCGGCACCGTCAGCACCGAGGCGAAAGCCCACACCGCACGCGAAGCGGGCGCCGACCATGTGCTGATGTACAAGAGCGACGATGTCGCGGCACACGTCCGCGAGATCACCGACGGCCAGGGCGTGCCCGTGACCTTCGACGGCATCGGCATGGCAACGTGGGAAGTATCGCTGAAAGCCACGGCGCGGCGTGGACTGATCGTCAGCTACGGCAATGCCGGCGGACCGGTAACCGGCGTGAACCTCGGCATTCTCGCACAGCATGGATCGCAGTTCGTCACGCGTCCGACGCTGTTCGATTATTATCTCCACCCCGGCGAACGCGCCGCGGGCGCCGCTCGCGTGTTCGAGATGATCGCAAGCGGTGCGGTGAAAATCACCGTGGGCCAGCGATACGGGTTGCAGGATGCAGCCCGCGCCCATGCCGATTTGCAGGCCGGGCGCACGACCGGGTCGAGCCTGCTGATTCCCGAGCATCCCTGATCTCTTCGCGTAAAGAGGAGAAGAACTAGGCCTTGAGCCGCTCCGCATGCCACGCGACATGCTCGGCCAAGAAGGTCGAGATGAAATAATAGCTGTGGTCATATCCCGGCTGCATGCGGATCTCGGCCTTCTGCCCCGCGCGCTCGCACGCATCGACCAGCAGTTGCGTCTTCAATTGCTCGGTCAGGAAATTATCGGCATCGCCCTGATCGACGAGCAGGTCGGGCACGCGCAATCCCTGATCGAGCAGCGCGCAGGCATCATAGGCATGCCAGTCCTCGCGGTCGTCGCCCAGATAATTGCCCAGCGCCTTTTCGCCCCACGGGCATTGCGACGGCGCGACGATCGGCGAGAAGGCCGAGACCGAACGAAAGCGATCCTGATTGCGCAGACCGATGGTCAGCGCGCCATGTCCGCCCATCGAATGGCCCGTGATCGCCTGCCGCGTCAGGTCGGCAGCCGCGAAATTGCGGAGCACCAGCGACGGCAGTTCGTCCTCGATGTACGAGCGCATGCGGTAATTCTTCGCCCATGGTTCGGCGGTCGCATCGACATAGAAACCGGCGCCGAGCCCGAAATCCCACGCCGCCTCGGGGTCGTCCGGAACGCCTTCGCCGCGCGGCGATGTGTCGGGCGCAACGAGGATCACGCCATGTTCGGCGCATGCGGCGCGATACTCGCCCTTTTCCATCACATTGGCGTGCGTGCACGTCAGCCCCGACAGATACCAGAGCACGGGTAGCTTCGCGCCCGGCGCATGTTCGGGGATGAAGACCGCAAAGGTCATGTCGGTACCGGTCGTCGTGCTCGCGTGCTTGTACACGCCCTGCACGCCGCCATGGCTGCGAACGGTGGAGAGGGTTTCGAGGGTCATGATTCTTCCTGCACGGGGATGGCGGCGACAAGCGGCTGATGTCCCCAATGACGCAACAGATCGACGATCGTTGCGCCGGACAGCCCGAGCGTCGCCGTGTTGCGCAGTGGATGGACATTGACCGTTGCCGCCACCGCCAGCGCCTCGTCGAGCACGATGGTGATGCTGCCGGGCACGGCGTTAATCGCCGCAAGCGGGGTCACCGACCCCGGCGTGATGCCGAGCAGCCGTTCCATATCCTCGGCCTTGCCAAAGCTGACATGCTTGCACCCGATCGCGGCGGGCAACGCCTTCAGATTGACGCGCGCATCGGACGGAACGGTGACGAGCCAGAAGGCGCCGCCCTTGTCCTTGAGGAACAGATTCTTGGTGTGCGCCCCCGGCATCGCGGCATGTACCGCGTCGCTCTCCGCAACCGTGAACACCGCATCATGTTCGTGCGCGGCGAAGGGAATCGCCAGCACGGCCAGGTCGGCCAGCAATCCCGCTTCGCCTCGCATCATATTACCGGCTCAAACGACGCGGTGGAGCGCGCAGAGCTTGTTGCCCGACGGGTCGCGGAGGTAAGCAAGATACATGGCTCCGAACCCGCCTTCGCGGATGCCCGGCGGGTCTTCGATCGAGGTGCCGCCATTGGCGACGCCGGCATCGTGCCATGCCTTGGCCTGTTCGGGGCCCTCCATCGCAAAGCCGATCGTGCAGCCGTTGCCCGCCGTCGCGGGTTCGCCGTCGATCGGCGCGCCGACGAGAAACAGTCCGCCGTTGTACATATAGATCAGCCGCCCCTTGTCGTCCTGGATCGCCGGCTTGCCGCCGATCGCCTGAAAGGTCGCGTCATAGAATTTTTTGGCGGCTTCGAGATCGTTCGCCCCGACCATATTGTGACTGTACATCGCCTTTGCTCCTCCGGTTTTGGTTGCGAATCGCTACGTATCTTGTTCGCCGCGTCAGCGGAAGACCACCGTCTTGCGTCCGTCGATCAGAACCCGCTGTTCGGCGACCCAGCGCACCGCGCGCGCCAGCACCTGCGCTTCGGTATCGCGGCCGATGCGGATCAGTTCCTCCACCGAATCGCGATGATCGACGCGCTCGACCGCCTGTTCGATAATCGGCCCCTCGTCGAGGTCGCTCGTCACGAAATGCGCGGTCGCGCCGATCAGCTT
>JALDYH010000252.1:0-5193 GCA_032154175.1 Sphingopyxis sp.
ACGCGCTTCGGATTCTCGCCGCACGCCATTTTCAGGCCATAGGGCGCGCCGGGGAACTTCATCCCCTGCACGGTGCGCGACGGCACATTCTTGAGCGTGATCGAGCGTCCACCCATCAGGTTGGCGCTGCCCGGCAGGATTTGCAATGACGTCACCCCCCCATTGGCAAGCGCGCGGCTGAATCCCGGGTCCTGCGGCCAGACACTATGTTCGGACCAGACTTCAGGCGTCGTCGGCGACGTCGCCTCGTTACCGTCCGAGTGGGCCTCGACGCTGGGCGACGGGTAATCGCCAAGATGGCTGTGGATGTCGATCACCCCGGGGGTGAGGAACTTGCCGGTGCCGTCGATGACGTCGGCGTCGGTCGGCAGTTCCATGTCGGACCCGCCGATGCGATCGACCTTGCCGCTCGTCATCACGATCGAGCCATTGTCGATCCGCCCGCCCTCGCCGTCGAAGATCGTGACACCCTTCACCACCGTCAGGCGGGTCGGATATCCCTTGTACGTCGACGGATACGGGTCCTTGTTGAACTTGACCGGCTTTGCGGCGGTGGCGGCGGGCTTGTCGCCCGCCGACTGCGCCGATGTATCGCCCGTGGCCGCACAACCGGCGAACGCCAGCGACACCGCAGCCAGCAGGCTGCCCTTCACACCCCGGATCATCGATTACGCCCCCTTGGGTTCGGGATGGACGCCGGCCGCCTGCGGCTCGGCGAGCTCATTCTGACCCGCAAGGTCTTCGGCATCGCGCAGCGTGTCGAGGTGCATCAGCTTCTTGATGAGCGGCGATACAACGATCACGAGGATGCCGAAACCGACCGCCCAGATACCGATCGTCTGATAGACGTCGAGCACGAGCGCCTTGCCCGCGCCCTCACCGCTCGCCTTTTCGGACCCCGTCGCCGAAGCAATCAGGCCCGCTGCGAAATTGCCGGTCGCCGATGCGAAGAACCAAGTGCCCATGATCAGCGACGCCATATGCGCGGGCGCCAGCCGGTTCATCGCGCTGAGGCCGACGGGCGACAGGCAGAGTTCGCCGGTCGTGTGAAGCAGATAGATCAGGAAGATGAAGAGCACCGGCGTCGCATTGCCCATGCCCGCCGCTTCGGCGCCCCATTTGAGGACGAAGAAGCCGAGACCGAGCTGGAGCATCGCAAGGCCGAACTTGGCAGGCGCCGAAGGCTCCCACCCACGGCGGCCGAGCCAGGTCCAGAGTGCAGCGAAGAGCGGTGCGAAAAGAACGATATAGCCGGCGTTCAGCGACTGGAAGACCGAGGCCGGAACCCCCGCACGGTCGACATAGCGGTCGGCGAAGAGGTTGAGCGACGAACCCGCCTGTTCGAACAGGGCCCAGAAGAGGATCGAGCCAAGGATCAGGAACATGGCGGCAAAGATGCGGTCACGGTCCTGCGAGGGCAGTTTCACCACGGCGGTGAAGATCACATAGAGGACGAGCGCCGCGCCCGCGACGCCGAGCAGCGTTCCGACCAGCGCCTGATTCTGCACCATCCACCAGCAGACGACGACGGCGAGCAGCCCGACGATGTAGAGCAGCCATTCGAACTTGATGCCCATGACGGGCTGCGCCAGTTTCGCCGGATCCTCGGGTTCGCCGCGGCCGAGCAGCAGCGGCTTGCCCCAGATGAAGACGATCAGGCCGAGCAGCATGCCGAAGCCCGCGGCGCCGAAGCCATAGGACCAGCCATAGACCTCGCCGAGATAGCCGCACAGCAGCGAGCCGAGGAAGGCGCCGAGGTTAATCCCCATGTAGAAGATCGTGTAGGCGCCATCGCGGCGCACGTCGGTGCGCGGATAGAGCTGGCCGACGATCACCGAGATGTTCGCCTTCAGGAAGCCCGATCCGACGATGATGAAGGCGAGCGCGAGCCAGAAGATGTTGAGGCTGGCGGCATCCTGTCCCCCGTCGCCCTCGAACCCCATGATGAAATGACCGAATGTCAGCAAGATGGCGCCGTATGTGACCGCCTTTCGCTGCCCTAGCCAGCGGTCAGCGAGATAGCCTCCGAGCACCGGGGTGATATAGACGAGGGCCGTGTAGGCACCATAGATGACGCCCGATTCCCCGTCCGAAAACAGCCAGTGCTTGGTCAGGTAGAAAATCAGGAGCGCGCGCATCCCGTAATAGGAGAAACGCTCCCACATTTCGGCGAAAAACAGGACAAAAAGGCCCTTCGGGTGGCCGAGAAACGTCCCGGCGGCATCCCCGTGCTGGGCATAGGCTTTGGTCATGGCGACCCTTCCCTGGATATGGTTATAGGCCCCGAAAACGAGGCAGATGGCCGTAACACTAGCGTCAAAATTGCGTATGGGAAGAATCTAATTGCGCGTGAAACCATAGCGATCGGGCCAGAATTTATTGCGAGCCGTTCGCAACACTTGCACGAGAGCGCGCAAAAGGCCACATGGCGGACCATGTTCAACGACACCTCCTCTCTCCTCGCCCATCTCGCCACCCGCCGCTCGGGCAAGGCGCGCGACATGATCGCCCCCGGTCCCGACGCCGCGCAGCTCAAGGATATTATTTCGGTCGCACTGCGCACCCCCGATCATGGCAAGCTTGCGCCCTGGCGCATTATCACGGTGGCGGACGATCAGCGCGAGACGTTCGCGGCGCTGCTCAAACAGGCATGGGTTGCCGAGAACCCCGGCGCCGCAGGGATGGACCTGTCCGCGCTCGACCAGTTCGCGTATCAGGCGCCGACCCTGATCGTGCTCGTGTCGACTCCGGTCCCGGGCAGCAAGATTCCCGTCTGGGAGCAACAGATGTCGGCTGGCGCGGTCGGCATGAACCTGCTCCACGCGGCACATGCCCACGGCTTCGTCGGCAGCTGGCTGACCGGCTGGGCGGCCTATAGCGCCAAGGTCGCTGCCGCGTTCGATGCAGGCGAAGGCGACACGATCGTCGGTTATTTCTTCCTCGGCACTGCGGCGCGCGAACTCGATGAACGCCCACGCCCCGATTATGACGAAGTCGTGCGCCCATGGGAAATTTAGTTATGCCGTGCGGCACAGGTTTGTAATGATCCTAATTTGACTGTGCTGCTGTCTTATGGCATTAAGGCGGCATGCTCGATCAGTCCAAGCCCGTGTATCAGCGTCTGCGCGATGTCATCGCCAACGCTATCCTTGACGGCCAATTCCGCGACGGCGACATGCTGCCGTCGGTGCGATCGCTCGCGGCTGAGGAAGGCGCCAACCCGTTGACCGTCGCCAAGGCGTATCAGACCTTCCAGGACGAGGGGCTGGTCACGGTCAAGCGCGGCGTCGGCATGTTCGTCGCCCAGGGCGCGACCGAGCGCCTCCGCGACCTGATGCGCGCCGATTTCCTCGCAAATATATGGCCCCCGGTTGCGCAGCAGATGCGCCGCATCGGCCTCGACGCGCGAACGCTGCTCGACCTCACCGAAGCCTGACGCCTAGCGCCCGATCTGCGCCGCTTTGTCGCGCAAATCCGTTGCCGACTGCCTATCTCCGCGCCTCTCCAGCAGATCGGCGTAAAATTCCATGATCCCGGCATTCAGTGGCTGCAGCCGGTAGGCGCGGTCGATCAGCGGTAACGCGCGGTCGTCGTCGCCCTTCGCGGCCCATGCGCGTGCGAGCTCGCGCAGGATAACGACATCACGATTGCCGATCCGACTGCGCACGCGCTCGAAATGCGCGATCGCCTGATCCCTATGCTCGATATCCATCGCGAGGTGCCCCGCCAGCCGATCGGCGGCGATGCTCGATGGCTGGCTATCGCGCAGCGCGAGGATAGCGGCCCCCGACCCGGCGGTGTCGCCGGCGCGGAAAAGCGCGTTGGCGAGCCGCAAGGTCGTACGCTCGCCCGCATCGAGATCGCGCGCCGCGCGATAGGCCTGCACCGCAAGGTCGTACCGCCCACCCGCGAGCGCCGCGTCGCCGAGCAGGATATGCGCATCGGCGACGCCGCGATTCGCATCGCGCAGCTTTGTCGCACGCTCGATCGCCCGCGCGGTGTTGCCATTCGCTATGTCGGCCGAAAGCGCCGGAATGGCCTTTGCCGGATTCAACGGGTCTGCATCGGCCGCCATCGAGAGCAGCCTGTAGTCATTGTCGGCCGCGAAAGGCACCGCCTCTCCGCGCCGCAGCGTCGCCGCGCGGCCGAGATAGTCGGCCGACTCACCACGCCGCCCGAGTTCGGCCGCGGCGCGCGCCGCGAGCAGCAACGACCAACTGTTGGCGTCGGGGCGTTCGACCAGCGGCAGCAGGGCCTCGAGCGCACCGTCGGCATCGCCGTCCGCCCAGTCGGCGGCAGCAAGGATGCGGTGCGCGGTGAAATTGTTCGGCTGTTCCGCGAGCAGACGGTCCGCCCAGGTCGCAGCGACCGCCTCGCCGCGCAGCTCCAGCTCGACGATCGCACTGAGCAGCATGAAAGAGGGCTGCTCGTTCAGTTCACCGCGTGTTCGTTGCAACAGGCTGCGCGCGAGACGGTAATTGCCGGCGCGCGCCGCGAGCACGGCTTGCAGGAAAAAGAGGCGTGGGTCGCGCGGGACGATTGTCGCCGCATGACGCAGCGATACGAGCATATCGCGATAGCGCCCGAGATCGCCGAGTGTCGCCGCTTGCTCGATCAACGCATCGGCGTTGTCGGGGTCGGCCTCAAGCGCGGCCTGGTACCAGTCGAGCGAAGCGCCCAATCCGTCTTCGGTCCGTATCAGATTCGCCTTGAACGCCAACGCCGGACTGTTCGCCTTGTCGAGCTCGATCGCGTAATCGACCGCGTCGCGCGCGCCGAGCGTGTCGGCATTGGCGTCGCGAAAACGCGCAACGTCGACCCACAGGGCCGCATCGCGCGGCAATTCATGTACCGCCCGATCATAGGCTTCGCGCGCCGCGTCCAGATCGCCATTGTCCATATGAACGTCGCCCGCGACCCAGGCTGCTTCGCCGATCATCTCGGGAATGATCGGGCCATCATCGAGCGCCTCAAGCGCGCGGCTCCCGTCGCCCTGCATCGCATAGGCGCGGGCCAGCAACGGGCGCAACGCCGCAGGGTTCGCGCCGGCACCCAACGCGCCCTTGACCGCCGCCTCGGCACCCACACCATCGCCCAACCGGATCGCGACGCGCGCCAGCTGGACGCGTTCGACGATGACCTTCGGATCGCTTGCGATGCTATTCTGAAGTTCGCGGCGGCGTTGTTCGAACG
>JALDYH010000253.1:0-5159 GCA_032154175.1 Sphingopyxis sp.
GTGCCGGAGCAGCTGCGGCAGGCGCGGCGGCCTCGGGCCCCTTGGGATTGCCGCCCTTCGAGCGGACCCAGGCTTCCCACTTGTCGACCGGGAGCACTTCGACGGCGATCGGCATATAGCCGTGATCGACGCCGCAAAGCTCCGAGCACTGGCCGTAATAGACGCCGACCTTGGTCGCGGTGAAGGTCGTTTCGTTGGCGCGGCCAGGGACCGCATCCATCTTGGTCCAGAAGGCCGGAACCGCGAAGCTGTGGATCACATCGGCGCCGGTGATGATCAGCTTCACCTGACGATTGACGGGAACGACCATGCGGTTGTCGACAGCGAGATGATAGGGCTCGCCTGCGGCCTTCGCCTTGTCTTCGGGCAGGATCTTCGAGACATATTCGCCGATGCCCTGGTCGGGATAGGCATAGCCCCAATACCACTGGTAACCCGTGACCTTGATCGTCAGCGCTTCCTTTTTCGGCGGCTCATATTGCGCCGCGAGCAGGCGGATCGACGGAACCGCGATCACCGCGAGGATCAGCACCGGAATGGCGGTCCAGATGATTTCGATGAAGGTGTTGTGCGTCGTCTTCGACGGCACCGGGTTCGCCTTGGCGCGGAAACGGAACATCACCCAGAGCAGGAGGCCGAGGACGATCAGCGTGATCACCGTGATGACGGGCAGCAGGATGACATGGTTGAACCAGTACGCCTGTTCGCCGATCGGGCTGACCTGCGGCTGGAAATCGATGCCCGCATCGACCGGCTGGCCAACCCCGGGGGTCGGCTTCATCGGGACGTAAGTTGCGTCGCCAGCCGGAGCCGCGGCAGTCGTCGCGACCGGTGCCGCTGCCGGAGCGGCCGCATCGGTGACGGCCGGAGCCGGATTCGCCGGAGCCGTTGCGGCGGGCGCTTCGGCCGGAGCCGTCGCGGGTGCCTGCGCATGGCCGGCGCCCACCGCGCCAAGCGACAAAGCCGCCGCAATTACAAGGGTTTTCAAGCTCTTCATAAGGATAGTGCCGCCCGTTGCCTGTTGTTCTTATCGATGGTCCATCCCCGTCGTCTGGATACCGGACATGCGTCGCGGCAGCCGTCGGGCGGGCTGAATCTCGCGGGCGCTATAGACCCGCTTGCCGCTTGCCTCAAGCATCTCTAACACTATTTTGCGGCTGGATAATCTTCGCCGCCAAAACCCGGTCGCCCGCGATGGGCGACGCACTGGACAAAAGAACAATTCTCCCATGACCGATGACGAAATCCTAGCCGAATTCCGCGCCGCCGACGCCCTGCTGCAAGGCCATTTCCTGCTCTCCTCGGGGCGCCACAGCGAATATTATCTGCAATGCGCGCGCGTGCTGATGGACACCGAGCGCGCGGGGCGGCTCGCCGTGGCGCTCGCCGCGAAGCTGCCGCGCGAGCTCAGGCAGGCGATCGACATCGTCGTCTCGCCCGCGATGGGCGGGGTCATCATCGGGCATGAAATGGGCCGCGCGCTCGGCAAGCCGGCGATTTTCGTCGAGCGGCCGACGGGCACCTTCGAACTGCGCCGCGGCTTCACGATCGAGCCGGGCGCGAAGGTGTTGATGGTCGAAGATGTCGTGACCACCGGCCTGTCGTCGCGCGAAGCGATGGCGTGCGTCGCGGCCGCGGGCGGCGAAGTCGTCGCGGAGGCCGCGCTGGTCGACCGCTCGGCGGGCAGCGTCGAGCTGGGTGTCCCCTTCTATCCGCTCGTCGCGATCAACTTCCCGACCTATGCCGAAGACGAGCTGCCGCCCGAGCTGGCGGCGACACAGGCAATCAAGCCCGGGAGCCGCGCGAATTGAGCCCGCGCCTGCGCCTAGGGGTCAACATCGACCATGTCGCGACGATCCGCAACGCGCGCGGCGGCGAGCATCCCGACCCCGTGCGCGCGGCGGAGATCGTCGCGGCGGTCGGCGGCGACGGGATCACCGCGCATCTGCGCGAGGATCGGCGCCACATCCGCGACGACGACCTTGCGCGCATCCAGGCCGCGACCGACCTGCCGCTCAACCTCGAAATGGCGGCGACCGACGAGATGGTCGAGATCGCGCTGCGCCACAATCCGCACGCGGCGTGCATCGTCCCCGAGAAGCGCGAGGAACGCACGACCGAGGGCGGGCTCGACGCGGCGGGGCAGCATAACCACCTCGCCCCCATCGTGGCGCGGCTGAACGATGCAGGCATCCGCGTCAGCCTGTTCATCGAGCCCGACGCGCGGCAGATCGAGGCGGCGATGCGCCTCCGCGCGCCCGTCGTCGAATTCCACACCGGCCGTTACGCCCATGTCGAGGGCGAAGAACGCGCCGCCGAACTGCGTCGCCTCGCCGACGCCGCCGCGCTGGCATGGAAGAACGGCATCGAGCCGCATGCGGGCCACGGCCTCACCTATGAGAATGTCGTCCCCGTCGCCGCGATCCCGCAGCTCGCCGAACTCAACATCGGCCATTATCTGATCGGCGAGGCGATCTTCACCGGGCTCGATCCGGCGGTGCGCCGGATGCGCGCGCTGATGGACGAGGCGCGCGGATGAAGTCGACGGACAGATTATTTCTAAGCCTATCGGCATTTTTGAAGGTCGCGATGTTCGCCATCTTTATTGCGATCGTCGTCGCTCTGTTTTGGGGGTTCTTCACCCAAAACCCCAAGCTGCCTCAGCCGCTGGTCGTCGCATTCTGGATCATCATTCCCACCCGAGTTCTTGTTTGGCTTGGCTGGCGCCATCTGCGCGAGCGGAACGCCGAATGATTATCGGCCTCGGCTCCGACCTCTGTAATATCGAGCGTATCCAGGCATCGCTCGACCGCTTCGGCGAACGGTTCGAGAACCGCGTCTTTACCGAAATCGAGCGCGCCAAGGCGGCGCGGCGTCCCTTCACCCGCGCCGGCACCTACGCCAAGCGCTTCGCGGCAAAGGAAGCGTTCTCGAAGGCCGTCGGCACGGGCTTCAAACGCGGTGTGTTCATGAAGGACATCGGCGTCGTCAACGCACCCTCGGGCGCCCCGACGCTTGCCCTCACCGGCGGCGCCGCCGAACGGCTCGCGCAGATGATCCCGCCGGGATACAGCGCGCATATCCATCTGACACTGACCGACGACCATCCATGGGCGCAGGCCTTCGTCATCATCGAAGCAATCAAGGACTGACATTTCCATGGCGAAGGACAAAGCAAAAGACGACGGCGGCTGGGGCAAGCTGATCCGCGATATCGTGGTGATCCTGCTCCTCGTGCTGGGCATCCACAGCTGTGTCGCCAAGCCTTTCTATATCCCCTCCGATTCGATGATGCCGGTGCTGCGCAACGGCGACCGGCTGATCGTCAGCAAATATCCCTATGGCTGGTCCTATTCGTCGGTCAGCTTCCATCTCGCGCCCAAAATCGGGGGCCGCTGGTTCGGCAAGCTGCCCGAACGCGGCGACATCGTCGTGCTCGAGCATCCGGTGACACGAATCGACTATATCAAGCGCGTGATCGGCCTGCCCGGCGATACGATCGAACTGCACAACGGCGAACTCAGCATCAACGGCAAGCCGGTCAAGCGCGAGGTCCAGCCGATGCTGTCGATTCCGGTCGACCCGAATCTGCCCGGCCCCGACAGCAGCCTGTACCGCTTCATCGCGCGCGGCGCCGATGGAAAGGAAGCGCTGGAACTTCCCATCGTCCGCGAAACGCTTCCCGGCGGCGCCACGTTCGACACGATCGACATGGGTCCCGGCTATACAACCGACGATTATGGTCCGGTCACCGTCCCCGCCGACCATCTGTTCCTGATGGGCGACAACCGCGACGGCAGCGCCGACAGCCGCGTCGACACGAGCCAGAAGGGACTCGGCGGCCCCGTCCCCTTCGACGCCATCGCCGGCCGCGCGGAGATCATCAGTTTTTCAACCGACGGAACAGCCGAGTGGTATAACCCGTTGAGCTGGTTTAACGCTTTGCGATCGGGGCGCGCGGGAACCGACCTGCGGCCCGAGCGTCAGGGCAATCAGAACAACTAGAACGACGGGGAACAAGGCATGGCGGCGACGAGGAAGACAAGCGGAACGCGCTCCGCCACCGCCGCTGCCAAGGCAGAAGCGCATAAGGAAGCCCCGGGCCCCACCGAAATCCGCAGCCAGCTTGTCCGCACCGAGCTGCTGAAGGCCGGTGTATGGATCGGCCTCGCGCTGCTCATCGGCCTGTGCATCGTTCTGATCCAGCCGATCCTGCTGATCTTCGCCGGCATCGTCATGGCGTCGATGCTCGACGGCGGCACGCGCCTGCTCGGCCGCGTGCTGCCGATCGCGCGCGGTTGGCGCCTCCTCATCGTCTGCCTGTCGCTGCTCGCCTTCCTCGTCTGGACGATCATGTTCGCGGGTTCGCAGATCGCCGATCAGGCAGCGACCTTGCAAACGGTCGTGATGGCGCAGATCGAACGCATCGCGGCATGGGCGAGCGACCATGGGATGGGCAATCTCCAGCTCGATACCAAGACGATCACCGACAATATCGCCGGTACTGTCGGACGCGTTACTGCGGCGGTCGGCACCGTGCTGGGCGGCCTGACCAGCCTCGTCATGATCCTCGTGCTCGGCATCTTCATCGCGATCGAGCCGAGGCTCTACGAGCGCGGCGTCGCGTGGATGCTGCCGATGAAGTCACGCGAGAATTTCTACATCACCACCGCACGTATGGGCTTCACGCTGCGCCGCCTGATGGCGGGACGGCTGCTCGGCATGCTGGTCGAGGGCATCGGAACGTGGCTCGCCTGTATGGCGGTCGGTATTCCGATGGCGGCGTTGATGGGCCTGCTCACAGGCTTGCTCGCCTTCATTCCCAATATCGGCGCGATCGTGTCGGGGGTGCTGCTCGTCCTTGTCGGTTTCTCGGCGGGGACCGACACCGGGCTGTGGGCGATCGCCATCTATTTCATCGTCCAGACGGTCGACGGTTATCTGATCGTCCCGATGGTCGCCAAGAAGACCGTCGACCTGGCCCCTGCCCTCGTCCTCGGCGCGCAGATATTGTTCGGCGCATTGCTCGGGCTGATGGGCCTGTTCCTTGCCGATCCGATCGTTGCGATGATCAAGGTTGCGCTCGAACGCGAAGCGGAACGCAACGCTGACGGCGCCAAAACGAAAACGGCGGCGGGCACCTAGGCCCGCCGCCGCTT
>JALDYH010000254.1:0-5133 GCA_032154175.1 Sphingopyxis sp.
GACTGCTCTTCGACGGCATGCAGATTTGCGCGGGCGGTTTCGGCCTGTGCGGCATCCCCGAACGGCTGATCGACGCGATCCGCGACGCGGGGACGAAGGACCTCACTATCGCGAGCAACAATGCCGGGATCGACGGCGAAGGGCTCGGCAAGCTGCTCCGTACCAAACAGGTCAGGAAGATGATCTCCTCCTACGTCGGCGAGAACAAGGAATTCGAGCGCCAATATCTGGCGGGCGAGCTCGAGGTCGAATTCTGTCCGCAGGGCACGCTCGCCGAACGCTGCCGCGCCGGCGGCGCGGGCATTCCCGGCTTCTACACCAGGACCGGCGTCGGCACGCTCGTCGCCGAAGGCAAGGAAGTGAAGAATTTCGACGGGCAGGATTATATCCTCGAACGCGGCATCTTCGCCGACCTCGCGATCATCAAGGGCTGGAAGGCCGACGAGAGCGGCAACCTGATTTTCCGCAAGACCGCGCGCAACTTCAACCAGCCGATGGCGACCGCGGCGAAGATCTGCGTCGCCGAGGTCGAGGAAATCGTCCCCGTCGGCAGCCTCGACCCTGATGCGATCCACTTGCCCGGCATCTATGTGAAGCGCCTCGTCCTCGGTGCGCCTTACGACAAGAAGATCGAATTCCGCACGACGCGTCCGCGCGAGACGGCGTGATGCGCGGGCTCGCCATCACGGCGACATTGCTTCTCGCGGGCTGTGCGAGCGCGCCTGTCAATATCGCGACGACACCGCCGCCTGCCCCCGCACCGGGGGAGGCCGCCAAGCCGCCAGTCGCGTTGCAATATCTCTACGGCTCGCCCGAAGCCGCCGTCGCGGTGCGCGCGACCAATGCGCGGATCGCCGACTATGGCGTTTGGCGGATCAAGCAGCGGCCGAAGGACAGCGTCGTCCTAGCGCCCGGCGCGACGATGGACGCCCCGAGCTTCGAGCCGTGCGGCGACAAGCCCTTCGCGGCGGTGTTCGATGCCGACGAGACTTTGATCTGGAATCTCGGCCCGATGCGGCATTTTGCTGAAAAGGGCACCGGCTTCGACCTCAAGGTCTGGGACCAGTGGGAAAAGACCGGCACCGGCAAGGCTGCCGCCATGCCCGGCACGGTCGAGATGGTGAACGCCCTGCGCGCCGCGGGAATCACCGTCATTGCGAACACCAACCGCAGCGCCGCCAACGCAAAGGGCAGCGAGGATACGCTGCGCGTCGCCGGGCTCGGCGCGTTCAGGCATGGCGAGACGCTCTTCCTGATGGGCGACGATGCCACCGGGTCGAGCAAGGATGGACGCCGCGCCTCGATCGCATCGAAATATTGCGTGATCATTTTGGGCGGTGACCAGCTCGGCGACTTCAGCCAGCAGTTCAACGCCAAGGATTTGCCCGCCGCGCAGCGCATGGCGCTCGCGACGAGCACCGCCGCCACCGCACTCTGGGACAAGGGCTGGTTCCTTTTCCCCAATCCCGTCTACGGCCCGTGGGAAAAACTGGGCTGGGACGACGCCTTCCCCTCCGACAAACAATGGGAGCCGCAATAATATGGCCTGGACGCGTGATGACATGGCGGCGCGCGCCGCGAAGGAACTGCAGGACGGCTATTACGTCAACCTCGGCATCGGCATCCCGACCTTGGTCGCGAACCATATCCCCGCGGGGATGACGGTCACGCTGCAATCGGAAAACGGCATGCTCGGCATCGGCCCCTTCCCTTTCGAAGGCGACGAGGATCCCGACCTGATCAACGCGGGCAAGCAGACGATCAGCGAGCTGCCGCAGTCGGCCTATTTCAGCTCGTCGGACAGTTTTGCCATGATCCGCGGCGGGCATATCGACCTCACCGTACTCGGCGCGATGGAGATCGCCGAGAATGGCGACATCGCCAACTGGATGATCCCGGGCAAGATGATCAAGGGCATGGGCGGCGCGATGGACCTCGTCGCCGGGGTGAAGAAGATCATCGTCGTCATGGAGCATAATGCCAAGGACGGCAGCCCCAAGTTCATCCCCGAATGCACGCTGCCGCTGACCGGCAAGAATGTCGTCGACATGATCATCACCGACCTCGCAGTGTTCAAGCGCGACGACCATGACAGCCCGTTCCGGCTGATCGAACTCGCACCGGGGGTGACGGCGGAGGAAGTCGCGGCTAAGACGACGGCCAATTATGAGGTCGCAGTCTAAAAACAAGTCCAGAAAGCCGGTTTTCACCTATCTCGCCGCGGTTGTCGCGCTGGGACTTGTGGGTTGGTTCGGCATCCACGCGCTCGGGGGGAAGCACCCGCTTGCGAGCGTTGCAATCCCGATCAGGGCGCCTGAAAACCTGCCCGACACGCCCGCCGAATGGCGCGGGCGGATCGATTATCGCGCGCTCGACCGGCAGCTTGCCGACCTGTCGCAGCGGCCCGAAATGGCGGGGCTGGCGGTGGCGGTGGTCGAAGATGGCGAATTGCGCTTCGTGCGCACCTATGGCGTCGCCGACAAGTCGACGGGCGCGCCGGTCACACCGCATACCTTGTTCCGCTGGGCCTCGGTTTCCAAAACCGCAACGGGCGCGTTGGCGGCCGCGCTGGCCACGGATGGTGCGGTCGATCTCGGCCGTCCGGTCGCCGACCTGGGCACATCGCTGCGCCTGCCCGGCGGTGCCGAGGCGCATGTCACGCTGGACCAGTTGCTCGCCCAACGCTCGGGCCTTACCAAAAACGCCTATGACGAAAAGCTGGAGGAGGGGCGGGACCCGGCAGCACTGCGCGCAAGCCTCGCCGCCGCACCGCTGCAATGCGAACCCGGCACCTGTCATACCTATCAGAATGTCGCCTTCGACGCCGCAAGCGAGATATTGGCGCGGGCTGCGAACGAGCCGTTCGGCGATGCGGTCGAGGATCGGTTCTTCCGCCCGCTCGGCATGGTCAGCGCGGGTTACGGGATGGAGCGGCTGACCGGCGCCAGGGACTGGGCAAGGCCGCACCGCGGCGCACAGGTCCGCCCGATCAAGGAAGCCTATTGGCGCGTTCCAGCCGCCGCTGGCGTCGAAAGCGATATCGTCGATTTCGCGACATGGATGCAGGCGATGATGGGAAAGCGCCCCGATGTGCTGCCGGCCCCGGTGTTGCAGATCGCCCATCGCCCCCGCGTCGGAACCGGACGCCTCTATGGCGGCGCCTTGCGGGCCGCGACGGGCGAGGCGGGCTATGGTCTCGGCTGGCGGAGCTTTACCTATGGCGGCGACCGGCTCGAAGGCCATTCGGGCGCGGTCGAGGGCTATCGCGCAACGATGATTTTCGAACCGGCGACGCGGACAGGCGTCGTGGCGCTGTGGAACAGCGATTGGGGATTTCCGTTCCGTATCCCGTTCGCGGCGATCGACAGCTATAAGAAACGTAAGGACGCAGGCTGGCTCGACCTCGGCGAACTGCCTCCGCCGACGGGTGCCACGGCCCCGGCCAGGCCGGTCGCCGGGGAACCGAAAAGGTAACCGCGCTTGCCCCGCCGTCCGCTGCCTGTGTATCAGGCGCGCGTCCCGGGCCGAGAGGAGAATCATCGATGCGCGTGCTGCTGACCGGATCATCGGGCTGGCTCGGGCGCTATCTCGCTCCCCTGCTCGCCGAGAACGGGCATGAAGTCACCGGGCTCGACGTCGTGCCCGGCGTGCATACGCAGGTGATCGGCACGATTGCCAACCGCGCGCTGATCGACCGGGCGATGGGCGAGCACGCGATCGAAGCGGTCATCCACGGGGGCGCGCTGCACAAGCCCGACATCGTGCGCTATCCGCGACAGGCCTTCGTCGATGTCAATGTGACGGGTACGCTGAACCTGATCGAAGCGGCGGTCGCGGCGGGGAACGATCGCTTCCTCTTCACGTCGACCACTTCGCTGATGGTGCGCGCCGATGTGCGCGAGGGCGCGGGCAAGGCGGGTGCCTGGTGGATGGACGAGGATTTTGGTCCGATCGAACCGCGCAACATCTATGGCATCACCAAATTTGCTGCCGAGCAGGCCTGCAGGCTGGTGCACCGCGAGCATGGCATCAACGTCGCTATCCTGCGCACCGGGCGCTTCTTTCCGGAAGATGACGACACGCATGCCAGCCCGAGCGGCCCCAACCTCAAAGCGAACGAGCTTCTCAATCGCCGCCTGACGGTCGAGGATGCCGCCGCGGCGCATCTTGCCGCGCTTGAGGCCGCACCGTCGATCGGCTGCGACACCTTCATCCTCTCGGCTCCGCCACCCTTCGCTCGCGAGGAGGCCGAGGAACTCGCCCGCGACGCGCGCGCGGTGATTGCGCGCCATCACCCCGATGCGGCCGAGCTATATGCCGCCGAGGGCTGGCTACTCCCCGAAACGATCGACCGCGTCTATGATCCGTCGCGCGCCGAGCGCCGCTTTGGGTGGCGCGCGCAGAGTGACTTCGGCAGTCTGCTCGCGGCGCTTCGCGAAGGAGCCGAACTGCCCTTCGCGCACGATCCCGACTATACCTCCCCCATCGTCGCACAGGAGCGCGAAGCATGTATGTGCTGATCACCGCCAATCGCAATTATTCGAGCTGGTCGCTGCGCCCCTGGGTGCTGATGCGCGCGCTCGGCATTGCGTTCGAGGACCAGCTCGAGCCGTTCACCAACCCGATCAACTATGACGAGTTCCGCAGTTTTTCACCGACCGGGCAGGTCCCTGCGCTGCTCGACGAAGGACGGACGGTTTATGATTCGCTGGGCATCACGCTCTATCTCGCCGACCGGCACGAGGGGGTGTGGCCGACCGATCCCGACGCGCGCGCCTGGGCGCAGTGCGCCGTAACCGAAATGCACAGCGGTTTTTCGGCATTGCGCAATGATTGCACGATGAATGTCGGGGTCCGCGTGACGCCGAAGCCGCCATCGGGCGCGCTTCTGCTCGACGTCTCGCGTATTCGCGAATTGTTCGCCGACGGCCTGTCGCGTTTCGGCGGCCCCTACCTCGCGGGCGACCACTTTACCGCGGTCGATGCCTTCTTCGCCCCCGTCGCCTTCCGCATCCGCACCTATAGCCTCGACGCCGGCGTCGGACAGGCGTGGGTCGACCATATGCTCGCGCATCCCGCGATGCTCGATTGGGAACGGCAGGCGCTCGCCGAAAGCTGGCGCGAGGAAAGCCA
>JALDYH010000046.1:0-25387 GCA_032154175.1 Sphingopyxis sp.
TGGCATATTTATCCTCTCGCCGCTTGCCGAACAGCAATTTGCGTTCGAGCCGGGCCTTCAATTGCCGGTAATAGGAAAGCAGGAAGACGTCATCCTCTTCGGCGACCGGCCGCCCGATCTTGGCGCGGATCGTGTCGGCGACCTCGCGCATCGCGCGCGCATCACGGCCGCGCAGCACGCGCTCGAGTTCCTGCAGCTCGAAAATGCCGTAGACGGCGAGTTCGGCCTCGCTGAACGCGATCGCATCGCCCGCGGCGTCGGTCGCGATATCGGCGTCGAGCTTCACGCGCTGCGCCATCACGACCCACGTTCCCGCGATCAGGTCGCCCATCCGCATCCGGTCGCGGTTGAACAACAGGAACAGGCTGAGCGTCAACGACCAGAGCACACCCGCAAGGATGAGCCAGCCCGACACCGCATCCTCGGCCACGCCCACCCCGAGCATCATCAGCGGCAGAAAGATTTCGAGCTCGCGGATCAGGTTGCGCGCGACCACCGCGTCGGCGGTCAGGCGGCCGCCGTCGCGCGCGACGACGCGAATCCCCATCAGTCTTTTGCCGGGTGTCGCCGCGCGCGATCCCAGCTCGAAACCGATGAACCAGAACGTGCGCAGCAGGAAGGCGCCGAGCATCCAGATGACCTCGGTGACATCCGAACGCGAGGCGACGCCGATCCACACCATGACCAGCCAGAAGAGAAAGAGCGCGAGCTGGATCAGGATCAGATCGACCAGCAGCGCCCCGAAGCGTAGTCCCGAACCGGCGATCTTCAGTTCGAGGTCGACGCCTTCGGGTGTGATGAACTGGCGGACTTTTTTGGCGCGCGCGGCGCGCAGCCTGGCATTGGTCTGTGCCGCGGCGGTCATGTCACATCCTCGCGGCGCGGGATGTAATAATAGCCGATCCAGAAGAGCAGCATCAGCGATCCGATCGCATAGCGCAGCATCGTATCGGTGATCAGCTGGCGCCCGAACCCTTCGAGCAGCCCGGCGGCGAACAGCATCAGGATGACGCCGACCATCACCTTGCCCGCGGTCCGCCCGGCCTCGGCGGCCGCCTGCAATCGCCCGCGCGCGCCGGGAAAGACGACCGCGGTGCCGATGCGAAGGCCGGCCGCGCCTGACAGCGCGGCGGCGAACAGCTCGGTGGTGCCGTGAATGAACAGCCAGCCGCCGAAATCATAGCCAAGCCCCTTGGCCGAAAAGACTGCCATCATCGCGCCGAGTCCGATCCCCTGATAATATTCGAGCATCATCGTCGGCACGCCAAAGGCGAAACCCAGCGCAAAGGACAGGATCGACACCTGGCTGTTGTGGGTGAACAAATAGGTCGCGAAGACATGCAGGCCGCTTTCGCCCTCGCCCGCCGGAGTCGTCTTGCCATGGCCCAGCGTCGACTGGAGAAATTCGACCGTCGCGCGCGGATCGCGGCCGCCCGACATCTCCTCGTCGACGAAATTGAAATACCATTCGGGGTTGCTCGCGACGAGTGAATAGCTGGTCATCGCGCCGAGCAGGATGATCAGCGCGATGACCAATGTCTCCTTCCACACCGAGCGCACCGCGGCGGGCCAGTCGTAAAGGAAGAAGCGGCGGAGGCGATTGAGCCGGCTCTCGCGCACGCCATAGACGAGGAAATAGCCGCGGATCGACAGCGCCTCGAGATGATCCAGCAGCGCCTTGTCGAGGCTTGTCGCGCGTGCGATCGACAGCGACGACAGGGTCGCGCGATAGAGTATGGGCAGTTGCAAGAGCTCGTCGCTGGTCAGCGCCGCTGCGCCCTTTTTCTCCAGTTTGGTGAGCAGCAGGTCGAAGGCGATCCAGTCGGCCTCGCGTTCGGCCCGAAAGCGCCCGGTCGAAAAGCTCGGCGCGTCGATCGCGCGAGCCGGGGCGGCGGGCGGGATCGCCGGCTGCATCAGAGGCTGCCTTGGCGTTTGATGCCGAGATAGGCCTCGACCGCGCTGGCCCCCATCGTGTCGGCGGGCACTTCTATGACATCGGCGCCGAGCCGTTGGAGCCGTGCGATCACCAGTTGGCGGTCGCGCAGCATCGCCGCGGCGACGTTCGACCGCGTGACATCGGCACCCGTCTCGGGGCGGCGGCGTTCCTCGCTTTCGACCTCCTCGTCGCGGATCACGACGAACAGCAGGCGGTGCTTCTGCACCAGCCGCCCGGCGGCGCGGATCATCAGGTCGGCGCTTGTCGCGTCGGTGAATTCGGTGAACAGGATGATCAGCGAACGGCGGTTGAGCTGCGCGCTCAGCGTCGTCAGCGCGAGGGTGAAGTTGCTCTCGACATGGGCATAGTCGATGAGGCTCGCCGCGCGCTGGAGCGCCGGGAAATCCTGCGTGTGCATATAGGCAGGGGTCAGCTGCTGCGGTTTGGCGGCGAAGGAGAAGAAGCTGATCCGGTCGTTGAGTTTCAGCCCGACATAAGCGAGCAGCAGCGCCGCCGACACCGCGCGATCGACGCGCGGCATGCCGCCGACGGGCTCGGCCATCGTCCGCCCGCCGTCGATCGCCAGCACGACGCGATTGTCGCGTTCGACGCGATATTCCTTGGCGAGCAGTTTGACGTGGCGCGCCGAGGCGTTCCAGTCGATCGCGCGCCGGTCCATCCCCGGCTGATACTCGGCGAGCGCCTCATATTCGGTGCCCTCGCCGCGGAAACGCTGCTGGCGAAGGCCGAACCAGCTGTTGCGCTGGAACAGCCGGCTGCCTTCGTCGGTCACCGCGCGCAAGCTCGGCACGATGTTGATCGCGCCGTCGATCGCAAATTTGCGTTGTTTCCACACGAGCCCGAGCGGGCCCGCCCAGCGGATCCACAATGCCTCGACCAGCGCCTGCCCGCGCCGCGAGGCGGTGAGCGAGAGTGTGCGGACCAGCGTTTCGCCCGCGCTTGCCTTGCGCATATCGCTGGCCAGCCGTCCGCCCTCGGCGAGCCTCTCGTCGAGCGCGAGCGCGAGTTCGGCGCGCGGCGGAACCGCCCCGCCGCTGGCGGCAAGCGACAGATCGAAGGGATCGCCGACCCCGACCTGATGCGGGAAACGCGCATCGAGGCTCAGATGGCGTGGATTGGCGCCTGCGATCGTGTCGAGGATCAGGCACGCGAGAATAACCCCGATCCAGCCGGGCGCGACGAGCCACAGCTCGGGCCGGATCAACCCGAGTGCGAGCGCCATCGGGGCACCCAGCAGCAGCAAGTAGATCGCCCGGCGGGTGGGATAGATCACCGCGGAACTTCCTCGCGTTCGAGCAATGCCGCGACGACCTGTTCGACGTTGCGGCCCTCGATCTCGGCCGCCGCCGACAGGATGACGCGGTGGCGCAGCACCCCTGCGGCGAGCCGCTGGATATCGTCGGGGATCACATAGTCGCGCCCGTCGAGTGCCGCCGCCGCGCAGGCGGCGCGCGCGAGCAAGGTCGCGGCGCGGGGGCTGGCGCCGCATTCAAGGTCGGCGCTCTCGCGCGTCGCGCGCACGAGGCGGACGATATAGTCGACGATCTCGTCGGCGAGCCTGACGTTCGCGATCGTGTCGATCGCGGCTTCGATCGACTTGGCATTCGCAACCTCGGTGACGCCGAAATCGGCAACCGCAGGGCTTTTGAAGCGTCCGCCATGGTCGGCGACGATGCGCCGTTCTTCGTCGGCGGCGGGATAGTCGACGACCAGCTTGAACAGGAAACGGTCGAGCTGCGCCTCGGGCAGCGGATAGACGCCCTGCTGTTCGATCGGGTTCTGCGTCGCAAGCACGGTGAAGCGCGGGCTCATCACATGCGCCTCGCCGTTGATCGTCACGCGCCGCTCCTGCATCGCCTCGAGCAGCGCCGCCTGCGTCTTCGGCGGGGTGCGGTTGATTTCGTCGGCGAGCAGAAGCTCGGTAAAGATCGGTCCCTTGGTCAGCGTGAAGCTCGACGTCTGGAAGTTGAAGAGGTTCGACCCCAGGATATCGCCCGGCATCAGGTCAGGGGTGAACTGGATGCGCCCGAACGCCAGCCCGGTCGCGCGCGCGAATGCCTGCGCGAGCAGGGTTTTCGCGGTTCCCGGCGGGCCTTCGAGCAGGACGTGGCCTCCCGCGAGCAACGCGATGGTGACCATGCGGGTCAGCGGCCCCTGGCCGAACACGACCTTGGCGACCTCGCCCTCGATCGCGGCGCCGAGCGTCTGGACGCTCTCGACGCCTTTGGCGGTGGGATTAGCTGTCACGGAGTAAATCCTTCCTGATATCGTGCAGCGCCTGCGCGCCCTCGAGAAATTCATGGGTGTTGCGCGCGAGCGGCAGGCGCCGCGCGAGGCTTGAAAACAGGTCGCTGCCTGCGGCCAGATGCCGGTCGATCCAGCGGTCGGTCGCCTCTTCATCGAGCCCGCCGGGCGCGTGGAGCCGCCGCGCGATCGCGATGCGCTGGCTTTTCACAAAGGCGTCGGCGCCGTCGAGTTCGCGGCGCGCCTGCCGGATCAGGTCGGCGCTGTTCGCGATCAGCGCCGCCTTCGACACCGGAATCGCGCGGCGAGGCCTGAGCGCGGGGCCGAACCGCATCCATGCCTGCCACAACGCGAGCAGCCCTGCGGCGATCAGGCAGAGCGTGATGCCGATGAAGGGCGGGACGAACGCGAAGCGCAGCAGCGAGCGCTGCCCCCCGAAACCGTTCAAGGTCAGGTCGAATGCGATCCCGTCGGCGTCGGCATCCTCGGCGACGGCATCGATCAGGCTTGCTGCCGCAACCGCCTTTTCGCGCGTGGCAAAAGCCAGATTGTTGACGAGATCAGGGTCGGCCAGAACATAGAGATCGCGGTCGTTCGCGCGCGCCAGTATGGCGCTGCCGTCCGCTGCCGTGATCAGCGGGTCGAGGCCCTTGCCGGAAATCGTGTGGAGCTGGCCGGGGTCGATCAGGCGAATTTCGCGTCCGCCGACATGGCCGCGTGCATTTTCATTGGCCCATTTCGCGCGGCCCACACGAACCTTCCCGAAATATTCCTCGGGCAGCAGCTTCGCAGGGGGCAGGACGGCGATGCCGCCGCTGACCCAGCCGGGCTTCGGGGCCTGGCCGGGGATGGCGCCCGCGGACCATTTGGGGAGCACGACCAGCACCGGCGCGTCGCCTTGCGCCTCGAACAGCTCCTTCATCTCCTCGGGCCGCGTGCGCGCGGTCGGGGTCAGAATGACGAGCTGTTTATACTCTTCATATTCTGTCGGCTCGACCCGGCGCCGCAGGTCGACGTTGGCGCCGGCGCGTTCGACGAGGTCGACGATGCCGGCATAGCCCGGCGCCGCCTTCGACAGCGCATGGCCGCCGCCGTCATTGCCGCTGCTGATCTGCGGGCCGAGTGCGACGAGCGCCCAGAGCGCAACGAAGGCGACCACGCCTATCACGACGACCCCCGCGATCAGGCGCGGGTTGAACCCGTGGTCGCTTGCCGCCGCGCCGCTCATGCGCGCGCCCAGTTTTTCGGCACCGTCAGTTCGGCATAGGCGCCGCGGCATTGTTCCCACGCGCCCGCGTCGATCGACCGCCCGCCGAACAGGCTGATCTCGACCGCGCGCGTGATGCGGCTGAACGCGCCGCGCGCGACCGGGGGAAGGTCGTGCGCTTCGGCAAGGTCGCGCGATGTCATCGCGGGTTTGACGAGGCCGGGGCGGCGGCCCTCGATATCCTCGACACTGCGATAGAGCAGCAGGTGGGCCGCTTCGGCAAAGCGGCCCTCTGCCGCGAGCGCATCGGCTTCGGCGAGCAGCGCACGTGCCGCGCCGGCTTCGGCGAGGCCGACGCCGTCCTCAGCATCGTCGTGGCCCGCCTGGCGGCGGAACGGCAGATTGTCGACCCAGCGCGCAAAGGCGGGGACGAAATGATAAAGGAGGAACAGCAACAGCGCCGCGACCGCGATCCACATCAGCGGTTTGGCGGCTGGCGCGCTCCACTGGAAAAAGCTGCCGATCGCATCGAACAGCGATTTCAGCCATTCGGGTGTCGGCGGCGGGGGCGGCGGCGGGGGCGGAAAGGCGGTCTGGATCTCGCCGCCCGCGATCGTCTGGCTATAGCCCGGATCGACGAGTTCGGGATCGAGCAGCCATCCCCGGCTCCCGTCGGCGCTCGGCGTATCGGCGGCGGCCGACGCTTGGGCGATCCACATGGATATCATATTGAAAAGATGGTCTCGCCCCGCTCGGTCATTGCGACAAGTGGTAGCGCGAGCGAGCGCGGCAAGGCAAGAGATGCTTGCGCGCCGGACGGCCTCGTTCTAGCGCGCGGCAAAACCGGCCGGATTGTTACGCTTGTAACCAGGGGCCGCGCGACAGGAGAGACAAGTGGACGCGGCGCAGGCGGTACATGAGAAATTCCTCGCGGCGCTCGCCGAAGGGAGGTTGCCCGATCGCGCCGACGCGCCCGATGCTGCCGCCGCCGGCCTGTCGCGCGCGGAAGCGACCGACATTTTCCTCTCGCAGCTGACCAGCCGTCAGATGGACCGGTTGTCGCGCCATCTGCAGGCGCGTGGGCAAGGCTTCTATACGATCGGGTCGTCGGGCCACGAAGGCAACGCGGCGGTCGCTGCGGCGCTGCGCGTCACCGACATGGCGTTCCTCCATTATCGCTCGAATGCATTCCAGCTGCACCGGTCGCGCCAGCTTCCGGGCGGGACGCCGACGTGGGACATGCTGCTCAGCTTTGCGGCGTCGAGCGAAGATCCGATTTCGGGCGGACGCCACAAGGTGATCGGATCGAAGCCGCTCAATATCCCGCCGCAAACCTCGACGATCGCCTCGCACCTGCCCAAGGCGGTCGGCGCGGCCTTTTCGATCGGCATCGCGCGGCGTCTCGGCATGGGCGGGCTGCCGCTGCCCGACGACGCGGTCGTGCTGACGAGCTTCGGTGACGCGTCGGCGAACCATTCGACCGCGCAGGGCGCGTTCAACACCGCGGGCTGGGCGGCGTTCCAGGGATCGCCGATGCCGCTCATCTTCCTTTGCGAAGACAATGGCATCGGCATTTCGACGCGTACGCCGACGGGCTGGATCGAGGCGCAGTTCCGCCATCGCGCCGGACTCCACTACATCAAATGCGATGGCACCGATCTCGTCTCGGCCTATGCGGGCGCCGCCGAAGCTGCCGACTATGCGCGCCGCTACCGCAAACCGGTGTTTCTCCATATGGCGACGGTGCGGCTCTACGGTCACGCCGGGTCGGACGTGCAGGGTGCCTATCTTCCCAAGGCGCTGATAGAGGCCGACGAGGCGCGTGACCCGCTGCTCGCCGGCGCGGCGCTGATGGCCGGGCATGGCTGGATGTCGCCCGCCGAAATCGCCGAAGCCTATGAGGACATCGGCGCCACGCTCGCGCGGCAGGCCGAGGCGGCGATCCTGCGGCCCAAGATCACCACGCCGGCGCATGTGATGGCAAGCCTGATCCCGCCGAAACGCGAGGTCGCGCGGGCCAATACCCCGACGGACGAAGACCGCAAGGCGATGTTCGGCAGCGACGCGGGCGCGATGGACAAGCCGCAGCATATGGCGCGGCTCCTCTCGTGGGCGCTCGCCGACCTGATGCTCGCGCACAAGGAAATCATCGTCGCGGGCGAGGACGTCGGGCCCAAGGGCGGCGTCTATAATGTCACTGCCAAGCTTCATCAGCGCTTCGGATCGGCGCGCGTCGTCAACACCCTGCTCGACGAACAGGCGATCCTCGGGCTCGCGATCGGCATGGCGCACAATGATTTCCTGCCGATGCCCGAAATCCAGTTCCTCGCCTATGTTCACAATGCCGAGGACCAGATTCGCGGCGAAGCGGCGACATTGAGCTTCTTTTCGGACGGCCAGTACACCAACCCGATGGTGCTGCGCATCGCGGGGCTCGGCTATCAGAAGGGCTTCGGCGGCCATTTCCACAACGACAACAGCCTTGCGGTCTTCCGCGACATTCCGGGCGTGATCCTCGCGGTGCCGTCGAACGGTCGCGATGCGGTGGCGATGTTGCGCGAATGCGTACGACTGGCGCGCGAGGAGCAGCGTGTCGTCGTCTTCGTCGAACCGATCGCACTCTATATGACCCGCGACCTTCACGAAGAGGGCGATGGCCTGTGGACCAGCGTCTATGAAGCGCCCGGCTCGGGCACGCCGATCCGTTTCGGCGACGTTGGCGTGCACGGCGACGGCACCGACCTTGCGATCGTCACCTATGGCAATGGCACTTATTATTCGCGTCAGGCCGGGAAATTGCTCGCCGCCGACGGCGTCAAGGTGCGCGTGATCGACCTGCGCTGGCTCGGCCCCGTCGATGAGGCGAAACTGGTCGAAGCCGTGGGCGACGCGAAGCGCATCCTGATCGTCGACGAATGCCGGATTACCGGATCGCAGAGCGAGGCGCTGATGGCGCTGTTCGTCGAGCGGACCCCGGACAAAAAGCTCGCGCGCATCGCCGCTGACGACAGTTTCATTCCGCTCGGTGGTGCAGCGACGCTGACGTTGCCGAGCCGCGACTCCATCCTTGCCGCCGCGAAGGAGCTGCTGGCATGAGCACGCGCAAGACCGCCCTGATCGTTGCGCCCGGCCGCGGCACCTATGGCAAGGGCGAACTCGGCAGCATCGCGCGGCTGCACGGCTGGCGTTTCGGCGACCTGATTGCCGATTTCGATGCCCAGCGCAGGACACGCGGTCAGCCGACGGTGAGCGAACTCGACGGCGCCGACCGTTTCAGCGTCGCGACGCACATGCGCGGCGATGTCGCGGCGCCGCTGATCTACACGGCGACGATCCTCGATTATCTGAGCATCGATCGCGAACAATATGATATCGTCGCCGTCGCGGGCAACTCGATGGGCTGGTACAGCGCGCTCGCTTGCGGCGGCGCGGTGTCGGTCGAGGATGGATTTCGCATCAGCAATGCGATGGGGCTCAACAGCCAGACGCACGGGCCGGGCGGGCAGATCCTGCTGCAAGTCGTCGACGAGGATTGGCGGCCGGTACCCGGCCTGCGCCCGAAACTGCTCGCGCTCGTTGCCGATGTCGGGACGCGTCCCGGCCACGCGCTCGCGCTGTCGATCGACCTTGCCGGCATGCTCGTATTCGCAGGCAATGAGGAGGGCCTCGCCGCGCTGCTTGCCGAGGCATCGCCGACCCCGGGGCGCGACCCGCTCCGCCTCGCTGGCCACGGTCCCTTCCACACCCCGCTGATGTTCGGCAGTTCGGACAAGGCGATGGCCGAACTGCCGCATTCGCTCTTTCACCGCCCCGCGCTGTCGTTGGTCGACGGGCGCGGCCATATCTGGCGGCGCCACGCGAGCGATCCCGCCGCGATTCGGGATTACACCTTCGGCCACCAGATTCTCGCACCCTATGATTTCGCGCTGTCGGTCCAGGTCGCGGTCAAGGAATATGCCCCCGACGTCATCATCCTGCCGGGCCCCGGCGACACGCTAGGCGGCGCGATCGCGCAGTCGCTGATCGGCATCGGGTGGCAGGGGATTGCAGGCAAGGCCGACTTCGCGGCACGGCAGGCGGCCGATCCGATCCTGCTGTCGATGGGCCGCGCCGAACAGCGCGCCCTCGTCACGGGACGATAGCAGGGCCGGCAGAGAGGAACATCCCTGCCGGCCCTTTCGTTCGCATGGGTTCAGGTGGGGTTGACCCCATGCGGATGAACGGCGGCGCCAATGGGGACCAACTCAAGGGCGGTACGCCGTTCATTTTTCTTATAGGTGCTACGCATCGCATCCGGCCGGGTTCTTCCGCGATCATCCACCGAAACGGATCGAATTGTCCGTCGCGCCGCGCGCCAGTTCGGCGGTAAACTGCAATCGGAGCAGTTCGGCGACGTTGCCGGCGCCGGCACGGCGCATGATGTTGGCGCGATGCACCTCGACCGTGCGCGGACTCAGTTCCAGTTGGCGCGCGATCGCCTTGTTGCCGAGGCCTGCTGCAATCGCCGCCAATATATCGCGCTCGCGCGGCGTCAGCCCCGCCAGCCGCGCTTCGGCCTCGCGATTCCGGTCGAGCATATCGCGCCGCGTGCGCCAGTCGGCCAGCGCCGCATCGATCGTGCGGCGGACGAGGCGCGGGTCGAGCGGCGCGGGTAGCAAATCCTGTGCCCCCCCGCGCAGGACCGCCCGCGTTTCGGCGATGCTCAGTTGATCGGCGGCGACGAATGCGACGATTCCGGCGCGAGCGGCAATATGGCCGAGCAGTGCTGCGCCATCGGTTATGCCCGGCTGGCGCCAGTGAAAGAGCAGGATTCCGCACGAGCTATCGGCTTCGGCCTCGATCCATGCGTCGGCGCTGGCAAAGCCGCGCACGACCCGTTCCGCTCCCGCCGCCAACACCCGAAAACAGGCCGCGCGCTCGGTCGGATCGGGCAGGATCAAATGGATATGGCCCCCGCTTTCGGTCATCGGAACAGGCTGTGCGTGAAGCCTCGGTCCGAACAGCGTGAAAGCGTCGAGCGCGGCGCCATTTTGGTGCGCCCGGGCTCGTGCCCGAGGCATCCGGGTGACTGAAAATCCCGAAACGCCATGCGCTGAGCCGGTAGAAATGCGGCCCCGCAACCATCGTCATTGCTGGCCGCCGGCCCGTGCCGGGCGGCCCCGCCGCCTCGACCCGACGGATGCTGACGAACTCGCGAGCGGGCGACGGCCATTCAGGTAATTGACCTCGTCTCACCTAGACAGGGGCGTGGATTTCTGACATCGGCTCCCGCAGCAGGCATCTGTGCCGGCCCCTTCGTCTAGCGGTCAGGACGCGGCCCTCTCACGGCTGAAACACGGGTTCGATTCCCGTAGGGGTCACCAATCGGCGCTCGATCATATCTCGGGGCGGCGGCAGCCATCGATAATCTTTGGCAAAGAGGCAGCATGCGCACCAGACTGAGCATTTGCAAAAAGAAGCATTCCTATCGATCGGAAGAGGAGGCGCTCGTGGTCGTTAGCCGCTCCGAATTGCAACTCCGGACATATCGCTGCGACCGCTGCCGGCTGTTCCACCTCACGAGCCGCACCAAGGGCAAGCGAATACCCCGATAGTCGACTTCCGGAAGCGAAACGCAAGACGCCGGTGTCGATGCGCCGGACGGCGAACACATCGCTCCTCGCGCATGGCCATGCGCGAAGGCTCCGCCGCCATTTCGTTCGTCGGACGGCGCTCGCGCTTGTCAAAGGCCCGGTGCGCTCCTATCCCTCGCGCATATCGCCCCGGGCACCCTGACCAGCGGACGCCGCCACCAAAGATTGTTTCAGCTGAGCCCTGTTCCAGCCACTCCCTACGTCGAACAGCTCAGCATCGGGGCGGGGCGCCGCACGCTTGCCATAAGCCTGGCTGTACTGATCCCGGGCTTCCTGCTCCTCCTCCTTCTTACCTTTGGCGCGGAAAAGCGGCCGGACAACAGGGAGGCGCGCGTCAGCGTGGTGAGCCTCAGTGCCACCGAGATTGCAAAGGATGCGCCCGAACCGGGCCGCCCGGAGCGCAAGCGGACCGAGGAGCAGCCGGTGCCGCCGCAGCCAGCTCCTTCGGAGCCGGCCGAACCGCTGCCGCCGCAACCCGCCGCACCGCAGGCCGCGCCGACAATAGCAACGCCCGCCGAACCGCTGCCATCGCCGGCGATTCCCCGGAACGCCATTCGTCCATCTGGCGGGCGGGTTTACGGGCCGCCCGACAGCGGCGGCTCCTCCGCGTCCCGCGATTCGGAGCGGGTGGGGACGGCTCCCAATGGCGAGCCGCTCTACGCGGCGGCTTGGTATCGCGAGCCGAGCGACGACGAACTGCGCGGCTATCTGTCCACCGCCAGCGGGCCCGGCTGGGGGCTGATCGCTTGCCGCACGGCGTCGGATTACCGGGTCGAGGATTGCGTCGGGCTCGACGAATATCCGTACGGATCGCAGATCAATCGCGCGGTGCTCGCCGCAGCTTGGCAGTTCAAGGTGCGGCCTCCGCGCCTCGGTGGGCGGCTGATGGTGGGCAGCTGGGTCCGGATCAGGATCGATTACGGCACCAAGCGGGGTTAGGTGCGGCGATGTATCGGTTCGCATCCGCTGGCCGATAACCTGCAGGCGGATCGAATAGCTGAGAGGCGTGAATCCAGCCGACCCAACCCGCAGTAACAATTCGCGGACGGCTACCGATGCCTGGCTAAGGCCAGGGAAGGACGGATTCCGGCATAAGCCCTTGAAATCCGTGGTGACCCCTACGGGACTCGAACCCGTGTTTTCGCCGTGAAAGGGCGACGTCCTAGACCGCTAGACGAAGGGGCCGTCATTCGGTGAAGCGGCGCATTAGACTCGCAAGGTCATGCGGTCAAGCGCAGTGGCAGGGTCGCGCGCAAAAATGTTGCGCGACGGCGAATCAATCGCCCCCCGGGCCGGCCGCCGCCGGCCGTCAATCCGCCCACGCGGCGTCTTCCAGATGGAGTTCCGCGGCGGGGCGGCTGCCCCAATCGTCGCGTTTCGCCCGCCCGGCGAGCCACAGCTTGCGCCCGCCCCGCGCGTGGAGCAGCGTCTGGCCCAGTTCGGTCTCGGCGCTGCGGAAGGCGACCGCCTTGAACCGCGCACCATCGTCGCCCGACACGATCAGGCGCACATGGTCGGTGCCGACGATCCCCGATTCGACGATCCGCACCGGCCCGGTCGCGACGCGCGGCGCGGGCCAGCCGGCGCCATAGGGGCCGGCGCTTTCGATCGCGTCGCACCACAGCGGGTTGATCCCGCGCGGCGCGAGCACCGCGTCGATCAGCAGCGACTTGTCGCCGCTCGCGCGCTCGACGTCGGCGGCGAGCCGGTCGTTGAGATACGCACCGAGCGCGTCGACCTTGTCCGCCGCGACGGTCAGCCCCGCCGCCATCGCATGCCCGCCGCCCGCGACGAGCAACCCGGTCTCCTTCGCGGCGAGGATCGCGGCGCCCAGGTCGACGCCGCCGATCGAGCGCCCCGATCCCTTGCCGATGCCGTCCTCGTCGACGGCGATGACGATCGCGGGGCGGTGCAGCCTTTCCTTCAGCCGTCCGGCGACGATGCCGATCACCCCGGGGTGCCAGCCTTGCCCCGCGACGATCGCGACCGGGGCGTTGCCGCACGCCGCGCTCGCATCGATCGCCTGCTCGAGCACCGCCGCCTCGATCGCGCGGCGTTCCTCGTTCAGCCGGTTGAGCTCCTGCGATATCTCGGCCGCTTCCTGCGGGTCCGATGTCGTCAGCAAGCGCACGCCGAGGTCCGATTTGCCGACGCGCCCGCCCGCGTTGATCCGCGGACCCAGGGCAAAGCCCATGTCGCTCGCGCTCGGCGGCTTGGTGAGCCGCGCGGCGTCCATCAGGGCGGCGAGGCCGATATTGCCGCGCCGCGCCATCACCTTCAGCCCCTGCGTCACCAGCGCGCGGTTGAACCCGGTGAGCCGCGCGACATCGGCGACGGTGCCGAGCGCGACAAGGTCGAGCAGGTCGATCAGCGCGGGTTCGTCGCGCCCGCCGAAAAAGCCGCGCGCACGCAGCGTGCGGAGCAGCGCCGCGCCGAGCAGGAAGGCGACCCCGACGGCGGCGAGATTGCCGTGGATCGCGGCGTCGGGTTCCTCGTCGAGCCGGTTCGGGTTCACCAGTGCAAAGGCTACGGGCAGCGTCGTCGCGCACTGGTGATGGTCGACGACGATTACCTCGACCCCCGCCGCCTTGGCTTCGGCGATCGCATCGAAGGCCTGCGCGCCGCAATCGACGGTGACGACGAGTTTCGACCCAGCCTCGCCGATCTTCACCAGCGCCGCCCCCGAGGGGCCATAGCCCTCCATCAACCGGTCGGGGATATAGGCGCCCGCGGGCAGCCCGAGCCCGCGCAGCAGCCGTACGAGCAGCGCCGCCGAGGTCGCGCCATCGACGTCATAATCGCCGAAGATGGTGACCGCTTCCTTGCGCTCGACTGCATCGGCGAGCCGCGTGGCCGCGGCGTCCATGTCGCGGAACAGCGAGGGGTCGGGCATGAAGCCGCGCAGCGTCGGCGTGCGCTGCCGGTCGAGATCGTCGCGCGTCACCCCGCGCGCGAGCAGCAATTGGGTGACCAGATCGTCGGGGGCGAGATTCTCGGCCGCCATGTCGGCGCTCGCGCGCCGCCAGTGCCACGGCTGGCCCTTGATCGAATGCGTGATGCCCAGCGCCGCGTCGCTCATCGCCGCGCCCTCGCGGCAAGGATGCGGGTGCGCAGGTCTTGCGCGGTCGTGACCGGAATCGCGGGGATCTCGTGCGTGGCGAGCGAACTGCCGCCGGGGACGCCGAATACCAGAGTCGCGAGGCCGAGGGGACGGAGGATGAAATCGCTCTTGAGATCGACGCTCTGTACCGACGCGTGCGGCAGCAGCGTCATTTTGGACTTCCACCACCCGCGACGGATCGCGACCTGTTCGCCGAGATCGGTCCATCGGTGATAGCGCGCGGCCCGAAAGGCGATCAGCGCGATCAGCGGTGCCGCGACCAGCGCGAGCCAGCCGACCGCGTTGCCGAGATATAGCGCGATGCCGCCGCCGATTGCCGCGCACATCGCGCCGATGATCGGACCCAGCGCGACAATGCGATGGCTATGCTGCCAGTGCTGGCCGGCATCGGGCCGTGCAATCGCGACCTCGGCCAGCACCGGATCGATCTCGCCAAGCTTGCCGAACGGCACGACCTGATGATCGCGTTCCTTCTCGCCGTCGCTCGCCAGACTCTGCAGGCGCAGCTCGTGCCAGCCGAAGCGCCGGCGCAGCCATCCGGTGACGAGAATCGCCGCCTGCACGCGCCCCACCGCGACCGCGACGTCGGTGCGCGTCGTCAGCCCGCGGGTGCGGCGCAGCGCGCGCGGCTCGCGGGTCAGGTGGAAATTCCAGTTCGCGAAGAACATCGTCGCAATGCCGCTGGCGAAACCAATGAACAGCAGCGACAGAAAGGCGCCGACTCCCGCGACCCAGCGATGCGCGAACAACCACCGGTCGAGCCCATAGTCCTCGGCGATGTCGACCCAGTCCATCGGGTTGAAGACGTTGAAATCGAACGGCAGCAGTCCGTCGAAGAATTGCATGCCGGCGCCGACCACGGCGAGCGCGGCGAGCGAGAAGTTGAACAGCCCCGCGATCAGCAGCCGGTGCGGCGTCATCGTGAAAAGCAGCCGGTCCTCGGCGACCCGCGGTGCTTCGGGTGCATCGGCTGCGACGGGTGCCGACGCCGCCGCTCCGCTGCGATGCGCGCGAATCGTCGTGCGCAGCGCCTGCGCGGCATCCAGCGCGATGGCGTCGAGGCTGGCGTCATTTTCCTTTCCGCCCGCACCCGTCTCGAAGCCGACTTTCGCGATGCCGAGTGCGCGCGATACCAGCCCCTGCTCGATGCTGACGTCCTGGATGCGGTCGAAGGGGATGGTGCGGTGCTGGCGCGACAGGACGCCGCTTTCGATCACCACCTCGTCGCCGCCGACGAAGAAGCGGAAGCGCAGCCACTGGAACCAGGCGGCGAGCAGCGAAAAGAGCAGAAAGGCGAGGATCGCCGGCACGATCCAGATCCAGTTCCCGGTAAAGCCGAGCGCGGCGACCGCCGGCAGGAAGTTGAACGACTTCGGCCCGAGCCTGACGATGGCGAGCGCCAGCGTCGCGGGATGCAGTCGCTGCCAGTGGGGCTCGTCCCCGCTCGCAGGAATCGCGGCGGCGATGTCGCTCATGCGAAATCGGTCTGGATATGACGGCGGATCGTCTCGCGCATCGCGGCGGCAAGGTCGCTGTGCAGCCCGGGCAGCGTCACCGTGCTGTTATGCGTGCCCGACGTGTGGACGATCAGGTGCGACAGCCCGAACCAGCGCTCGACCGGCCCTTGTCCGACGTCGATATGCTGGACGCGCACGAAGGGAACGATCGTGTCGGTGCGAAACAGCCAGCCGCGTGCAACGCGCAATTGCCCCTCGCCGATCTTGTACCCCCAGCGCGACACGCGCCGCGACGGAAAGCTGACGATCACGACAATCGCAATCAGCCACGCAGCCGCGGTGATCAGCCCGTATGGTCCTTCGAGATGGCGGATCAGCAGCGCGTCGAAAACACTCGCGCCGATCGCGAGCGGGATCAGGTTGAGCGCGGTCGCGACGCGCAGCACCTGCACATAGGCCGGTGCGACCGGATCGAGCCCCTCGGCCGAATTCAGGGCGTCGGGGTCGAAGGGGTCGGTCGGGTGAGCGGCTGGGGTGTCGGTCATGATCCTCCGTTATGCGGATGGTGGCTAAGGGACAACCACATTGAAGCGCGGATCGGCGGGCGGGTGGAGCGCGAACCACGACAGGAACGCCATGCGGTCGCCGTCGATCCTGATCGCCCCCGATTGCAGCAGTGCCGGAAACTGGGCCTGCCCCAGCATCACATCGTCGAGCGTCGCGCGGTTGATGGTGATCGTCGCCGTCGGCGCGGCGTCGGTCACGCCGTAACGCGGAACCTCGACCCCGCCGCCGACGACGATCGCCACGGCTTCCTTGCTGTCGGGCAGGATGAACTGGAAGGTGCCTTTCAGCGCCGATCCCCTGCCCGCGTCGAAGCGCGTCGCGAGCGCGTCGAAAAACACCGCGGTCGGGATCGCGCTGACGAACGACCGGCTCTGGCCATTACCGGACAGGCTTTCGGTCGCGGTGCCGCGCAAGCTCGCCGCGGCGGCGAGATAATAGTTCCGCCATGCGCCCGATTCGGCCTGATAGCCCATCTGGTCGTACGCCGAGGCGAGCGCCGCGCGCGCGTCCTTATTGTCCGGCTCCGCAAACACCAGCTTGTTCAAAAGCTCGGCCGCCCAGCGGTAATCGCCCGCCGCGATCGCCGCCTTGCCTGCGCCAAGCAATTTTTCGGAACCGCCGGCGAGCGCGACATATCGGGGCGCCGATTGCTCGGGCGGCAACGGGTTGAAATTGGCAGGATTGCCGTCCCACCAGCCGAAATAGCGCTGATAGGTCGCCTTCATGTCGTGATTGAGCGTGCCATAATAGCCGCGCGTCGAAAAATCGCGGGCCTGCACCGGCGCCTCGGCGGTCTGGTCGGCGAGCTCGTGCAGCGTCGCTCCGCGATTGGCGAGGAAGAGCGTGCGGTCGTGGACATAGCGATAGGCATCGCGCTGGTTCGCCAGCAGCGTTGCCACTTCGCCCGCGCCCCATGTCGGCCAATGGTGCGACGCCAGCGCGACCTCGGCCCGGCCGCCCCAGCGGATCAGCGCGGCGTCGATCACCTTCGACCAACGCAGTGCATCGCGCACCTGCGCGCCGCGTAGCGTCAATATATTGTGGAGATTGTGGGTGACGACTTCGGTCGTGTGCAGCGCTTTATACGCGGGGATGTAAAAGACGAATTCGGACGGCGCTTCGGTCCCGCCCGCGTCGAGGAATTCGAACGTCAGCCCGTCGATGGCCAGCGTGCCGCCCTTTTCGCCCACGGTCTCGGTCGGCTCCATATAGCCGATCGTGCCCGACGACAGCTTGGGCCCCAGCCCGGTGTCGACTTGTCCCGCCGGACCGGGCGGCAGGATCGACCCGAACATATACAGCGCGCGCCGCCCCATCGCGGTGCCGGCAAGGACGTTTTCAGAGGTCGCTTCTTCCGAAAAACCGTGCGGCGCGATGATACGGATCTTTTGCGCCTTGACCTGCGCGGGGGTCACGATGCCGCCGACGCCGCCGAAATGGTCGCTGTGGCTGTGGCTGAAGATCACCGCCTTGATCGGCAGCTTGCCGCTCTTCGCCTCGACCGTGTCGGCGAACAATTTCCAGCTCGCCGCCGCGGCTTCCTCGGACAGCAGCGGATCGACGACGATCCATCCCGACTTGCCGCGGATGATCGTCATCACCGAAATATCGTAACCGCGTAGCTGCCAGATTTTGCCCGGCACGACCTCGAACAGTCCGTGGACGGCGTTCAGCCGCGCCTGCCGCCACAGCGAGGGGTTCACCGTGTCGGGCGCTTCCCTGGCGTCGAGGAAGGCGTAGGGCCGCCGGTCCCATACCGTTTTTCCGTCCTTGCCCGAAATCACCCCGCCGGGGATCTCGGCGAGCTTGCCGCGCATGACATTGGCTTCGTCGCGCGGATCGTCCAGCGGCAGGCGCCCGGCGATTTCCGCCTGCATGGTGCGCGTCGCCTCGCTTGCCGCATCCTGCGCGGCGGCGGCAAAGGGCAGGGCGGCGGCAAGCAGCAAGGCGGTCAGTCGGCGCATTCCATATCTCCCCCATGTTTCGGGGCAGCTTGCGCCGCGTGCCTGCGCTTGGCAAGCATCGGTCCATGACCGGGACACCGCACCTCCTGATAGCCTGGCACAGCCGCACCGGCGGCAGCGAAGCCCTTGCGCGCGCCGCAGCCGAAGGGGCGGCCACAGGAACGGGAAGCGCCAGGCTCGTCGCCGCTACGGACGTCACGCCGGACCTGTTGCAGGCCGCCGGCGGCTATCTCTTCATCGGTCCCGAAAACCTCGCCGCGTTGTCGGGCGCGATGAAGGAGATGTTCGACCTTTGCTACTATCCCTGCCTCGGCAAACTCGAAGGCCGGCCCTATGCGACGATTATCTGCGCCGGATCGGACGGCGAAAACGCCCGGCGCCAGCTCGACCGCATCGCCACGGGCTGGCGGTTGAAGCGTGTCGCCGATCCGGTCATCGTCAACACCGGTGCGCAGACTCCCGAAGCAATCCTCGCGCCCAAGACGATCACGCCCGATCGCCTCGCCGAAGCCCGCGATCTGGGCGCCGCACTGGCGGAGGGGCTCGCGGCGGGAATCTTTTGAGAATGCCATCGGTCATCCGAGCTGTATTAATTTAATAATACAGCAAGGTCGATGAACTGGTCAAGCGTCAAGTCTGGGAAGCGGGCGCTGCCCTTTCTCCGCTTCGTCATCCCCGCGAAAGGGAGAAAAGTGCGGCACCTGTCGGTTGCCAAGGCTCTTGGACGTCGCCTTGGTCGCCGGCTATGTCTCCTGCGCGCCCAGCACATAGGGCCGCCCTTCGATCAGCAGACGTCCCGTGGCGCGGTCGATCGACCAGTTCACGGCGCTCGGGGTCAGCGCCTCGACCGCGATCAGCTTCTCGGGCGTGCGCGAAACGCGGAAGCTGCCGCCGCCAAGCGATACGGTCTGCGGCCCCGCTGAAAGATCGACGGTCGCCTCGGCCTGCTTGTTTCCCGAATCCTTCCGGGCGGAGAGGGCGACGGTATAGTCGCTGAGGTCGAAAATACGATGTTCCAGCGTCACCAGATTGCCTTTGACCGCGCTCAGCACGACGCGCGTCCCCAGCGAGAGTTGCCCGACGGCCATGATCGCGCCGCGATTGGTCGGCTGCCGCACGATCCCCAATTTCTCGCCCGCTTGCTCGTAGCTGAAGAATAGCGACGGGCCGGGCCAGGGGCTCGTGCGAATATTGTCGGCTTCGGCAAAGCCCGGCGTTACCGGCGGTTTGCCCGTCAGCGTGCCAGGCGTCGCCTCGGCAAAGCGCTTGCCGTTCTTGCGCACCGTGACGCGTCGGTCGGACGTCAGGCACACCGCGAAGGCCGCCTTGCCGGGCGCGCCGCTTGCCTCGGCGGCTTGCGTGCAGAGGACCTGCGATCCGTCCGCAAGGCGCCACACGGTAAACAATGTTCCCGCCGGCACATGCGCGGGCAGGGCGCCTCCGATGTCGAACGCGGACGCCGCCTTTTGGGCTTGCTGCGTCACCGTGACCGACGATTGCCACAATATGGCCTTGGGCGTTGCAGAGGGCGCCAGCGCGGTGCCCTTGTCGACAACCGGTTCGCCCCATGACGCTTCGGCGACCATTTCGGGTACCTCGCGGCTGACCTTGATGTCTACGATAATGCCGGCCGAAGCGGCGCTCGACGTCAATAGGCACGCGAGAAAAATGGACGTCTTCTTCATGCTGTTTCCCCCTGTCAGTCGCGCGACTTTAGCGGGAAATAGTTGAAAAAAAGCCAATAATGCGGCTGGACCGCCAGTCGAAGGCGGCCGCCGTAAAGCCGTCAGTGCGCGCGATGCTCGCCCTTCACCCAGCGTACCGTGCCCGACGAGGCGCGCATCACCACCGTCTCGGTCGTCATGACGCCGTCGCGGCGGCGCTTGACCCCCGACAGCAGCGATCCGTCGGTGACGCCCGTCGCGGCGAAGATCACATCGCCCTTGGCGAGGTCTTCAAGGTCATAGACGCGGTCGAGATCCTCGATGCCCCATTTCTTCGCGCGCTTGCGCTCGTCATCGTTGCGGAACAGCAGGCGGCCCTTGAACTGGCCGCCGACGCAGCGCAGCGCCGCTGATGCCAGCACGCCCTCGGGGGCGCCGCCCGACCCCATATAGATGTCGATGTTGGTTTCGGGGTTGGTCGTCGCAATCACCCCCGCGACGTCGCCGTCGGGGATCAGAGCGACGCCGCAGCCGATCGCGCGCAGCTCGCTGATGATCGCCTCGTGGCGCGGGCGGTCGAGCACGCAGACGATGATCTGTTCGGGCGGGCAGCCCTTTTCGCGCGCCACCGCCTCGACATTCTCGCGCACGCTATTGTCGAAGTTCACGATGTTCGGCGAATAGCCGGGGCCGACCGCGAGCTTGTCCATATAGACGTCGGGGGCGTTGAGCAGGCAGCCTTCTTCGGCGATCGCGAGCACCGCGAGCGCGTTGGGGCCGGCCTTGGCGGTGATCGTCGTGCCTTCCAGCGGGTCGACCGCGATGTCGATCTTCGGGCCCTTGCCCGGCGCGTTGCCGACCTTTTCGCCGATATAGAGCATCGGCGCCTCGTCGCGCTCGCCTTCGCCGATGACGATGGTGCCGTCCATATAGAGCGTGTTGAACGCGGTGCGCATCGCTTCGACGGCGGCGGCATCGGCGGCCTTTTCGTCGCCGCGCCCGATCAGCTTCGCGGCGGCGATCGCCGCGGCTTCGGTGACGCGCACCATTTCGAGCACGAGCACCCGGTCGAGATTGCTGCCGGTATCCGTCATGTCCGTCACTCTCCGTCTTTACTTGTTCAGCCCCGTCGGCATGGTGGGCGCCATATGGTTGCCCGCGTCACTTGTCGAGAATGCTTCGCCCGATTCGGTGCCGCTTTCGCCATGAGCTGTGTCATCGCCATGACGACGGCGGGGATGGCGATAGCTCCGGTCGCCGCGCAGACGCAGGGACCACCCGCACCGCCGCCGCCCCGCGACGCCGAAACCGCCGCAGCCAGAGCGAAGGAGATGGTCGACCCGATCAAGCGCTGCAGACCCGCCGACGACGGCTCGATCAACGTGTGCGGCTCCGACACCGACCTGCACCGGCTGTCGCCCGAACTGCGTGCGATCGCCGGGGTCGGCCGGTCGACGAAGGACAGCATCCCGCCGGCGCCCTATATCAACCCGACTCCGCTCGACAAATTGCCGCACAACTGGATGTCGCTGGGCGGCCGGTACAAACGGGGCCCTGAATATAATGCGCTGTTTGAAGCGACGAAGCGCGCGACCGACCCCGACACCGGCACACCGCCGGCGCCCGAAGAGGAACCCTAGAGCGCGAGGATCGGCATGCACATCGGCGTGCCGACGACATGGTCCGATGCGCCAAGGATAGCGAGCGCGGCCTGAATCGCGCGCGCCGGACCCTCGTGGGTGACGAGCACGATGACGACGCCGCTGCCGTCCTCGCTACCGCGCTGGATCAGGCTTTCGATCGACACGCCGGCGTCCCTCATGGCGGCGGCGATCTCGGCGAGCACGCCGATCCGGTCCTCGACGATCAGGCGGACATAATGTTTGCCGACCCGCGCGCCCGCGTCGGCGGCGGGTGCCTGGTCGAGCGCATCGACCGGCATCGCAAAGGCCGGTCCATATTCGTCGCGCGCGATATCGATGATGTCGGCGACGATCGCCGATGCGGTCGGTCCCGCGCCCGCACCCGCGCCTTCGAAGAACAGCCGTCCGACGAAATTGCCCTCGGCGACGACGGCGTTGAGCGCGCCCGGCACATAGGCGAGCGGGTGGTCGGCGGGGACGAGGCACGGCTGGACATGCTGGTACAGGGCGCCCCCGTTTTTCGAGCTGTCACGCTCGGCCATGCCGATCAGGCGGACGCGGTGGTCCAGCGCCTCTGCCTCGCGGATATCGGCGGCGATCAGGCCGCGGATGCCGTCGGCGGTCACCGCGCCGATATCGAGCCGCGTCCCGAAACAGAGCGCGGCAAGGATCGACAGCTTGTGCGCGGCGTCGATGCCGTCGACGTCGAAGGTCGGGTCTGCCTCGGCATAGCCCTCGGCCTGCGCCGCGGCGAGGGCGTCGGCAAAGCTCGCGCCATCGCGCTCCATCCGCGTCAGGATATAATTGCAGGTGCCGTTGAGGATGCCATAGACGCGCGCGATCTCGTTCGCCGACGCGCCCTCGCGGATCGCCTTGATCACCGGGATGCCGCCCGCGACCGCGGCTTCATATTTCAGCGGCGTGTCCTTTTCCTCGGCGATCCGCGCGAGGTCGAGGCCGTGGTGCGCGATCATCGCCTTGTTCGCGGTCACCAGCGCCTTGCCCGCGCCGAGCGTGTGGCGCGCGAGGGTCAGCGCCGACCCGTCGGCGCCGCCGATCATCTCGACGACGACATCGACATCGTCCGCCGCGACGATCGCATCCATATCGTCTTCCCAGCGATAAGGCGAAAGGTCGACGCCGCGATCCTTGTGCCGGTCGCGCGCCGACACCGCTACGATCTCGATCGCGCGGCCCGCGCGCCGGGCGATCAGGTCGCGATTGGCCTCGAGCAGCCGGACAACCCCGCCGCCGACAACGCCGATACCCGCGAGCGCAACGCGGAGCGGCGGTCGGGGAGCGGTCGGGGCGATATGGGGCGACATGCGGGAACTCCGTAGAAAAGGCACGGGGCCGCGCCCCGACATTGCGAGCGCCCTATCGGCTTTTGCTGCGGAAACAAGGAAGCTTTTCTGATGCCGCTTCCCGCGCCGGTCGAAAATTAACCGGCGGGCGCTTTGCGTGTTCGGGTGCATTCGCCGAGCGCGCCGAGGATGATGCCATAGTCCGACGCTGCCTTGCGCCGGTCTTCGGGCGCGGTGCCGGCGAGCTTGGTGAGCGGGAGCTGGCGCGGCAGGCCGCACGCGAGGCGGTACCAGGCCAGCGTGTTTCGCGCCGGCACCGCCGCCGATCCGTCGACGATCTCGCCGAACGCCGCCGCCCAGCGCCGCGATCCGTCGGCGGCGGTCAAAACGGTCAAGGACACAGGCTCACCCGTGTTCGTGTTGAGGAACAGCTGCGTCTCGCCCTCGCCGGGCAGCGTTCCCGGGACGTGGAAGCCGTTGGCGATACCGGTGATCGCGGGAGGGGCGCCGGGTTTGACCAGTTCGGTCAGAACCGCGCGGACCTGTGCCTCGGTTGCCGGGTCCCACGGCAGCTGGGCGTCGGGGGCGATCAGCCGGACGCTGCCCGTATTGTTCGTCCCCGCGGTCGCGCCTGCGACAGGACGAGCGAAGAGCAGGACGGGCTGTTTCTTCTTCAGCTTCGGCGGCTTTCCCCTGGCGTCCAGCGGCAGGTCGACGAGGTACGAGATTCGCGCCGCGAGTGGCCCGCTTCCGCGAATCAGGCTGACGACGTCGGCCTCGACATAGAATCGGGCATGATCCGCCGCGACTCCGGGAGCCTGTGCCGGTTTGAGCACTGCGGCCTTATATATACGGGCATGCAGCGCGATCGGCGCCTCGGTAGCCAGGTCGGCAATATCGGCATAGCTGTACGGGCCGGCAGCCGGAGTGGCGGCCGGCGCCTGCATGGCAGAAACGCTCGGGATTCCAAAGCTTAAGAGCAGGATGCCGGCGATAGCGGCCGGGTGGGGGAGGCGCATGATCGATCCACTTTCCGTCGTTTATGACACCGTTATCGGCGTTGAAATCCCTATCATGGGACAGGTCACATTAACCGCTGATAAAGGGTTTGCGAACTTGCCGCCACCGCGATAGGACGGGCCGCGAAGCGTCCGGCAAAAACATAATAAGCCGAACGCAGCGCCGCCGGGTCTGTGGAACGCATCGGAAATAATCCGGGCATTTGGCAACCTGACCTGTCGGCAGGGAATTGGTGTCAGGATGATCTAGCAAGGAGCGTCGTCCCTGAATGGCTTATGGTGATAATGTCGACCCTAAAAACAGGGTAGTGGCGATTGTCTTGGTTGGTCTGCTCACAGCGGTTCTAGGCTACGGCCTGGTTAACGGCTTGAATATCAGTATCGTCAAGAAACTCGCCGAAAAATTGGATGTGGTGGACGTCGAAGAGCCGCCGCCGCCGGAGGAACCGCCGCCGCCGCCGCCGCCGGACAATAAATTGCCGCCGCCGCCGCCGGTTGTGACGCCGCCGTCGCCGATCCCGCCGCCGGTAACGACCAATACGGTCCAGTCGGTGCCGACGCCGCCGCGCACGCCGCCGCCGCCGGCCTACACGCCGCCCGCGCCGCCCGCGCCGCCGCCGACGCCCGATCTCAGCGCCGCCGGTACGCCAAAGGGTAACCCGGGCCGCTGGGCGACGAACGACGACTATCCGGCCCGTGCCATGCGCGAAGAGCGTGAAGGTACGACCGGGTTCCGCGTGACCTATGGCGTCGATGGCCGCATCACCTCGTGCGACGTAACGTCGTCGAGTGGACATGCCGATCTCGATGCCGAAACCTGCAAGCTGATCCAGCGCCGTGGCCGGTTCAATCCGGGCAAGGACCGTGCGGGCAACCCCACGGGCGGGACTTACAGCAATCGTATCCGTTGGCAGATCCCGCGCTGATCGCGCGGCCGGATCTGTGTTTCGAACTTATCGAATATTTTGAGAGGGATTTTCCAGTATGTTTAATCTGATCGCAAATGCCGCCGCTGCGGCAGCACCAGCCCACGATGCAGGGCTCAGCCTGATGCCCGCAGCCATGTGCGTGAAGGAAGAAGGCGCGAGCCCCTACGGCCTCGTTCCCGCACTGTGCGAAGGCGGCATCGTCTCGCAGGTCACCTTCCTCGTTCTGCTGATCATGTTCGTCGGCACGCTCTACATCCTGTTCACCAAGCTGTTCGAACAGAACAAGGTGATGAACCAGGGCAAGGCCGTCGACGCCAACTTCTGGCGCGCTCCGACGCTCGCCGACGGCGCCGCGAAGCTCGAAAAGAACAGCGCGTACCGCCAGGTCGTCGAAGACGGTCTGCGCGCCAACGAAGAGCATAACAAGCTGACCGACCCCGTCGAAGCCCACGACTGGATGCACGGCACGCTTGAGCGTTCGCAGAACCACATCAACTCGAAGCTGAACTCGGGCCTCGCGTTCCTCGCGACCGTCGGTTCGACCGCACCGTTCGTCGGTCTGTTCGGTACCGTTATCGGTATTCTTCGCGCTCTCGTGAAGATCGGTGCATCGGGTCAGGCCTCGATCGACACCGTCGCCGGTCCGGTCGGTGAAGCTCTGATCATGACCGCCATCGG
>JALDYH010000255.1:0-5093 GCA_032154175.1 Sphingopyxis sp.
CCCCCGCAATCGGAAACCGGCGCCAGCTTCATGGGTTAGAAGGAGAACCGCAGGCGCCGGTCCGCTTGCTTCGTCAGGCGGGTTCGTGCTGGACCGCCTTTTCCTTGCGAACGGTGCGGCTCTTGCGGCCGTCGATCGCAACCGGAATCTCCCCCGCGATCGTCGCGCGCCGCAGCGTCCGGCGCTGCAGCCCGAAATCGGCGGTCGCACGGTGCTGGGTCGCCTGATTGTCCCAGATGGCGACGTCGCCTTCGCGCCAGCGCCAGCGCACGACATTTTCGGGCTTGGTGATATGCTCCTGCAACGTCTGGAAAAGCCGCGCCGAGTCTACGCTGTTCAACCCGACAAACTGCTTGACGAAATGGCCGAGGAGCAGGCTGCGCTGCCCGCTGACCGGGTGGACGCGCACTACGGGATGTTCGGTTTCATAGACCGTCGAGGCAAACACATTACGATGCTCCCTGATCCGTTCAGCGGCGCTTTCGCCATCGGGCGCGCTCTGCAGGATTGCCGCATAGTCATAGAGGTTGGTGTGCGTCGCCCAGAGGTTGTTGACGAGCTGGCGCAGGACTTCGGGCAGGCCTTCATAGGCTGTCTCGCCATTCGCCCATTGCGTGTCACCGCCCGCTTCGGGAATCGTCAGCGCGCGCAGGATCGACGCCTTGGGATAGGCATCGACGAAGGTCACGTCGGTATGCCAGCTCGATGCCGCATATCCCTCCTTGCTGTCGAGTTCGAGCAGGTAGCGGGATCCTTCGGCAACCGGCACCGTCGGATGCGCGATCGGATCGCCGAGCCGGGCTGCAAAATCCTCATGCTCGGCGTCGGTCAGATGCTGCTGGTCGCGAAAGAACAGCACCTTGTGTCGTACCAGCGCGGCCTGGATCGCCTGCACCGTCGCCGCAGGCAGGTCGCCCGAGAGCTGGACGCCGTTGACGACGGCGCCGATGGTACCGGTCACCGGAGTGACGTCGAGGTTGATTCCCTTGTCGCGGGCATTGGCATAGCTGTTATGAAGGTCCGTCATGATCAGTCTCCTTTGGGGTTTGGTTGCTTGGACGGCGGGGTCATTCGGCGAAGGCGTAATCGGGCGGTCCCGGATCGAGCTGTCGGCGAATTTCGGCGTGCGCGGCCTCGTCGAGCGGGAAGCGCGCGATGAAGGCGGCGGACAAGGCGTGGGCGATCGCGGGGCCAGCCGCGAAGACAAGGAGCAGGCCGCCCAACGCCTCAGGGCTGTTCGCGACTTTCGGGTCGAAACCGAGCCAGCTCACGAGCGGGAGCGCGATACCGACGGCGACCGCGGTCGCGGTTTTCCCGGCGAGGCTGAACACGGAATAATAGAGCCCCGTGCGATCCTCGCCGCTGTCGAGCCGGTGCTTGTCGGCGACATCGGCAACGATGGCGCGGAGCATGAGATTGCCCGAACCCTGGGCAAGGCCCTGCGCCAGCGTAAGCCCGAGCAGCAGGCCAAAGGTGTCGGGGGTGACGAAGAGCAGCGACAGGTTGATTGCGACCTGCACCAGCTCGCCCGTCACCGCAGTGCGATGCTTGCCATAGCGACGCCCGATCTTGAGCCAGATCGGGCCGGCAAAGATTCCGAACACGAACTGGAACAGGAACAGTCCGCCCGCCCATTCGGGACGCCCCATGTAGAAGGTGACGAAAAAGACGATCAGCGCGGCGCGGATATTCTGCGCCAGCGTCACCGCGAAGTCGGACGCCAGCACACGCAGCAGCAGCGGTTCGCCGGTGATCGCGCGGATCGTTTCTTTCAGGCCGGGCCGGGCCGTCGGCAAGGGTGGCAGTGGCGGTTCCCCGAGCGCGGTCAACGTCAGCACCAGCGCCGGGACGATCGACAGCAACACCAGACCGCCCATCAGGCCGAGCTGCAAATGGCCGTCACCGGGACGCAGCTGGTCGGCAATCGTCGGCAGGATCAGCGTCAGCAGCAGCGCGGCGGAGGTGACAACGGTCTGATAGGTCGCGATGCGCGTGCGCTGGTGATAGTCGCCCGACACTTCGCCCGACCAGGCCTGGAACGGGATCTGCACGGCGGTCCAGCCGAGGTAGAAAAAGAAGAGGACGATCCCGAGCGACAGCGGCGTCACGCCGAACGGGGGAAAGAAGAGGAAGATCGACGACAGGCCGAAAACCACCCCGCCAACCGCAATCCACGGCTTGCGGCGGCCATAGCGGCTGCGCGTCCAGTCACTGAGCGAGCCCATGAACGGATCGGCGATCGCATCCCACAGCCGCCCGAGCAGGAATATCACCCCGATCACCGTTAGCGACAGACCATAATCGCGCGAATAGATGACGGGCAGATAGACGCCGAGAGGCAGCCCGGCGGCGGCGAGCGGCACTGCGACGCTCGAAAAGCGGATGAGCTGTCCGGCCGTGGGGGGCGGTGCGCTGCTCATCACAGCTTCGTCCGCAACGTGGCGCCGATCGTGCGCGGCTCGCCGATCAACGCGGTGACGATGCCCGTGTTCTGCGCCGACAGCGTCTGGAAATAATCCTTGTCGAACAGGTTACGCGCCCAGATCGACAGATCGAACAGCCCGTCGTCGGTCCTGAAGCCGACCCGTGCATTGGCGATACCGAAAGCCGGAACGTCGGCATAAGCGCTGTTGCTCGACGACGTGTTAAACGTCGAACGGTGCGAATAATCGGCATGCGCATAGAGTGACAGGTCGCGTCCGCCGAGGGCGCCGAGCGGCGCCGACACGTCGCCGCCGAGCGTATAGGTGAATTTGGGCACGCCGGGCAGCTGCGCGCCGGTCAGATCCTGCTTGCCATCGAGGTTCAGCCGCTCGGGCGCCTGCGGCGCATTGGGATAATCGCTGTATGTCGTGTCGGCGTAGGCGGCCGAGGCATAGAAGCTCAGCCGCTCGTTCGGCGCGACCGACAAGTCGCCCTCGAACCCTCGCGACCGGACGCCGGGAATATTCGCTATATATTGCCGGAAGTTGACCGTATTCGCGACCTGTTCGGTGATCGCGGTCTGATAGTCGCCGATCTCGGTCCAGTAACCTGCGACATTCAAGGTCACCTTGCGGTCGAGCCACTGGGTCTTCAGCCCGACTTCGTAACTGTCGACCTTTTCGGGCGCGACGTCGGGGTCGATGCCGGGGGGGAGGCTCGTGAGGTTAAGCCCGCCCGATTTGTTGCCGCGCGAATAGGTCGCATAGGCAAGCGCATCGTCGGCGAATTGCCACGACAGCGTCGCGAGCCCCGACAGGCTGTTGTCGCTGAAGCTGGTGGAAATATTGGCGTTGGTCGGATTGAACTGCTCGCGAATGGCGAGTGCGGGGATCGCGATCGCGTCGGGCAATGTCGACAGGTCGATTCCCGCGACATGGACCTGGCGGAAGGTCCCTCTCTTCTTCTCGTGCGTGAAACGCAGGCCCGCGGTCAACGTCAGCCGGTCGGCGAACTTCCAGTCGAGCTGGCCAAAGAGTGCGTAGCTTTTGGTCCGCGGGTCCGACGTCGAATTGGCCTCGAAACCATTGAGCGCGGCGTTGCTGACGGCAACGGGGACGGCCGGCAGATTCCACAAACCGGCGGCGGGTCCGTAGGCGGTCGCCCCCTTCCCCCGGATGACCTGCCAGAAATAATAGGCACCGACGACATAGTCGACCGGTCCGCCGCTATCGGACGCGAGACGGACTTCCTGGCTGAACTGGCGCTGGCGGTTCGATTGCTGCGCTTTGGTGATCACCGGCAGCGAGGTCGAATCGCCATCGTTCGCGGGATTCCAGTCCCACCAGCGATAGGCAGTGATCGAGGTCAGTTTCGCCGCGCCAATATCCCAGTCGAGCTGCCCGGACACGCCGTATCCGTCCATGTTCGACTGATAATGGTCATTGGCTTCGCCGCGCCGCGCGAACGGGTCAATCGTCGGGAATGCATAGCCCGGAAAGCGCGCCGCGCGCTGCGCGAAGTTGTTCGGAATGGCCGCACCATTTTCATAAGTGCCGAAATAATCGGCGAAGACATTGAGAACGTGGTTCTGCTTCTGCCGCGCGAAATCGCCGATGATCCGGACCTCGACGTCGGACGAAGGCGTCAGGAGCAACTGTCCGCGCACGCTCCAGTTCGAATAATCCTGCGCGCGCTCATTCTGCGTCGTATTGTAGAGAAAGCCGCGCCGCTCGGTGACCGAACCGCTGAGGCGGACCGCGAGCAGGTCGTCGATCAGCCCGCCCGACACCGAGCCGCGGAGCTGGTAATAGCCATAGTCGCCGACGCTCGCCTCGCCCGAAAATTCGGGATCGAAACTCGGTTTGCGCGACGTGATGTTGATGGCGCCCGAGGTCGTATTCTTGCCGAACAAGGTGCCTTGCGGCCCGCGCAGCACCTCGATCTGGGCAAGATCGACAAGGTCGAACTGCGACTGACCGACACGGCCATAATAGACATTGTCGATGTAGAAACCGACGCCATTTTCCAGCCCGTCATTGGTCAAGGCGACGTTGCTGCCGAGCCCGCGGATATTGATGTTGGTGTTGCGCGGGTTGAAGCTGAACACCTGCAGGCTCGGCACAAGCTGCTGTACCTGGGTCAGCGTATAATTGCCGGTCTTCTCGAGCGTTCCTGCGCCCACGACCGACAGCGCGATCGGCACATTCTGCGCGCTTTCGTCGCGGCGGCGCGCCGAGACGATGATTTCGGTGCCGTCATAGCTGTCGCCGGCCGCGGCTTCAGCGGTCGCGGCGTCATCGGCAACGGCCGCGGTTTCGGTCGCCGCGGCAGGCGCGGCGTGCCACGCCAGTGCGGCGCCGAACAGAAGTCGCAGGCGATGATCGGGAGAATAGTTGGTCATTATACGGTTTCCCCGGGCGGCGTTCCCGCCCCCTTTTTGATGCTGTTGAGAATTAGGTGGTTGTGCCGCGCCGGATCGTCCGTCCGCCCAGCCCTCATCCCCGAAGCGCGTGCAGCACAGCACAGGGGTGCGGGACAGCGAGCCGGATCCGACGGATCGGACCGGACTGGATCGGCAGAGGCAGAATTCACCTGTCGCTGGCGCCATGCGCCGGACGCCAGCCCTCGCGTGAGGGAAGAGCGGCCAGATGAACGGAAGGCGCCGCCAT
>JALDYH010000256.1:0-5074 GCA_032154175.1 Sphingopyxis sp.
ATGCGCCGCTTTGACCCAAAGCATCGTCGCCCCCAAAAATCCCGCCAGTTCCATAGATTACCCGCCGCGAATGCGTCTGATCAGATGTTCGACATGGGCGATCGGCGTGTCGGGCACGATCCCATGGCCGAGATTGAAGATATGGGGACGCGACGGGAAGGCCGCAAGGATGCGATCGATCGCGGCGTCGAGCGCTTCGCCGCCGGCAACGAGCGCGAGCGGGTCGAGATTGCCCTGCACCGGCAGATGCGCCGGCAAGATCGCGTCGGCCCACACCGGATCGACCGTCTCGTCGAGCCCGATCGCATCAATGCCGGTTTCGTCGGCGTAAGCGCGGATCTTCCCGCCCGCACCCTTTGGGAAGCCGATAATCGGCGTATCGGGATGCAGCGCCTTCAGACGGCGGACGATCTCTGCATTGGGCGCGATGACCCATTGCTCATATTGCGCGGGCGACAGGCTGCCCGCCCAGCTGTCGAACAATTGCACGGCGTCGACGCCGTTTTCTATCTGGCCCGAGAGATAGGTGACGGTCAGATCGACGATTGCGTCGATGATCGCCTGGAACGCCTCAGGATCGCCGAACGCGAGCCGCCTGGCTGCTGCCTGATCTTTCGATCCCTGCCCCGCCACCATATAGGTTGCGACCGTCCACGGGCTCCCTGCAAAGCCGAGGAAGGTCGTTTCAGACGGGAGCGCGGCCGCAACGCGCGTGACCGTCGCATAGATGGGATCGAGCCGCTGGTGAGTCGCCTCAAGCGACGCCAGAGCGCTATCGACGAGCGGCGGTGCAAGCCGCGGCCCTTCGCCGGCCTCGAACCACAGATGCTGGCCGAGCGCGTGCGGGATGACGAGAATGTCGGAGAAGAGGATAGACCCGTCGAAACCGAAACGCCGGATCGGTTGCAATGTCACCTCGGCCGCGGCTTCGGGATCGTAGCAAAGCTCGAGAAAGCCGCCCTTGGTTTCCCGGAGCGCACGATATTCGGGCAGATAGCGTCCGGCCTGGCGCATCAGCCAGAGCGCCGGACGCTCCTGACGCACCCCACGCAGCGTTGCCAGCAGGTTCTTCGGTGACGCCTTCACGCGGGCCCTCTTTCTCTCTTCATATATATTTAAATAAGATTGTGGTGGTTTGTTGGCTGGCGGACAAGCGCGGCTTTAGGCCGGGGCGTCCTTTTTGCCAACAGCTTGACTCATGCTGTGCCGCCGCCAGCCGGAGAGTCGCGAACCGCTTTCCCCTCTATTCACAGCCTGTGGATAAAATTCATCCCTTGTGGATAAGCGGTGGAGCGGAATCGACACGGCCGGGGACGAATCTTCGGTGCCGAAATCATCCCGGGGCTTATGCCAAACTTATCCACAGGGCATATTTGTAATCGCGAACATGATCCGGGATTGCCTTTTTCGGCGGTTTCCCGCCATGGTGCCGCGATGGGCCGGCTCCACTTACATCTCATATCCGACTCCACGGGCGAGACACTCGAAAATATCGCCAAAGCGGCGATCGCACAGTTCGACGATGTCGAGGTCGTGCGCCATTTCTGGCCGATGGTGCGATCGGAATCGCATCTCGACCGCATTATGGCTGAAGTACAGGCGAGCCCCGGGATGATCCTGTTCACCCTCGTCAACGGCGAGCTGCGCGTCAGCCTCGAACGGCGCGCGGGCGCGCTCAACCTCCCCACTGTCGCCGCGCTCGATGCGGTGACCGACGCGCTGTCGCGGATGCTCGGACAGGAAGCAAAGGCGCGCCCCGGCCGCCAGCATGTTCTCGATGCCGCCTATTTCGCGCGCGTCGAGGCGATCCAGTTCACCGTCGCGCACGACGACGGCATCGGTTGGGAAAATTGGGAGCAGGCCGATATCGTGCTCGCCGGCGTGTCGCGCACCTCGAAGACCCCGACGAGCATCTATCTCGCGAACCGGGGCTTCAAGACCGCGAACATCCCGATCGTCCCCGAATCGCCGCCGCCCGGCGCGCTGTTCACCCTGCGTCGGCCGATGGTCGTCGGACTCACGACGGGGCTCGACCGGCTCGTCCAGGTGCGCCGCAACCGCTTGTTGTCGCTCAATCAGGCGCCCGAGACGAGCTATGTCGACGACGAGCGGGTGAAGGCCGAGCTCGCCTATGCGCGGCGGATGTTCGCCGACAATGGCTGGCCGGTGATCGACGTCACGCGGCGTTCGATCGAGGAAACCGCCGCCGCGGTGATCAAGCTCGTCGAAGACCGCAGCGCCGCATGACTCTGCTCCTCGCCTCGCAAAGCAGCGGCCGCGCCGCGATGCTCCGCGCCGCTGGGCTGACCTTCGAAACGACCGCCGCACATGTCGACGAGGAGGCGCTCACCGCTTCCTTGCTCACCGCCGGCCAGACCCCGCGCAACATCGCCGACGCACTCGCCGAGGCAAAGGCCGTCAAAATCTCGTCGCGCCTGCCCGGCGTCACCGTGCTGGGGGCCGATTCGACGCTTGCGCTCGACGACGGCTCGATGCTGTCGAAACCCGAAAGCCCCGAAGAGGCGGCCGATCATCTCCGCCGCATGGCGGGAACGCGCCACCGCCTGTTCAGCGCCGCGGTCGCCGCGCGCGACGGCGCGCCGGTGTGGCGCGCGATCGGCGAAGCGAAGCTGTGGATGCGCCCCTTGTCCGACGCCTTCATCGCCGACTATGTCGCGCGCGAATGGGACAGCATCCGCTGGACCGTCGGCTGTTACGAAATCGAAGGAGCGGGCGTGCAATTGTTCGAACGGGTCGAAGGTGATCCCTGGACCATCATCGGCATGCCGATGCTTCCCCTGCTGGCGTGGCTGCGCACCACCGGGCTGGCGCCGCAATGAGCACGCCTTACGCGGAGGTGATCGGCGATCCGATCGCCCAGTCGAAATCGCCGTTGATCCACGGCTTCTGGCTCGAAGCGCTCGGGCTCGCCGGCGGCTACGCCCGCGCGCATGTGAAGCCCGAGGATCTCACCGCCTATATTGCCGAGCGCCGTACCGATCCCGACTGGCGCGGGTGCAACGTGACCATGCCGCACAAGGCGGCGGTGATGGATCTCGTAGACGATCCCGGCGACATCCGCGGCACGATCGGCGCGATGAACACGATCGTCCGGCAAAAGGACGGCGCGCTGATCGGCACCAACACCGATGCCGCGGGTTTCTATGCGCCGCTCGCCGAACTCGATCTCGAAGGTGCACCCGTCGCCGTCATCGGCGCGGGCGGCGCGGCGCGCGCGGTGCTGTTCGCGCTTGCCCGCGCCAATGTCGGTCCCGTCACCATCCTCAACCGCAGCCCGCTGAAAGCGATGGGCCTGCTCGCGACCTTCGGCCTCAAGGGCGATGTCGCCCAACTCGATGCCCAGCTCCCACCGGTATCCCTGCTCGTCAATTCGAGCAGCCTCGGCATGAAGGGCCAGCCGCCGCTCGAGCTCGACCTGTCGCCGCTCCCCGGCGATGCGATCGTCTACGACCTTGTCTATTCGCCGCTCCAGACCGGGCTGCTCAAAGCCGCCGAGGCGCGCGGGCTCGATACCGTCGACGGGCTCGACATGCTGATCGGCCAGGCCGCGCTCGCCTTCGAGCTGTTCTTCGGCGCCTCGCCCCCCGAGGGCCGCGACGAGGAACTGCGCGCGCTCCTGACCGCATGACCCATCGCCCGCGCCCCGGCTCGCGGCTCCGCCGTCCCTTCATCCTCGGCCTCACCGGATCGATCGGCATGGGCAAGTCGACCGCGGCGGCGATGTTCGAACGCGAAGGCGTGCCGGTGTTCGACGCCGATGCCGAGGTCCACCGGCTGCAGGGCCCCGGCGGTGCGCTCGTCGCGGCGATCGAGACGCGCTTTCCCGGCACCACCGGACCGAACGGCGTCGACCGGCAGAAACTCGGCGCAATCGTCCTCGGCAACACGCACGAACTCGCGGCATTGGAAGCGATCATCCACCCCGCCGTCGGCAAGGCGCAGAAACGCTTTCTCGCCCGCCACCGTGCGCGCGACGTGGTCGTCCTCGACATTCCATTGCTTTTCGAAAAAGGCGGCTGGCGAAAGGTCGGCGCGATCGCCGTCGTCTCGGCACCCGCGTGGATGCAGCGAAAGCGCGTGATGCGCCGCCCCGGTATGACCAGGGCGAAGCTCAGGGCGATCCGCCGCCTGCAGGTTCCCGACCGCGTCAAACGCGCGCGAGCCGATTTCATCATCGAAACGGGCCGCCCCAAAAGCGAGACGCACCGCCAGATTCGTTTCATCGCCTCTTGTTTCCACACCCGATAGGGTCCAGATTATGGCTTCGATGCGAGAGATTATCTTCGATACCGAAACCACGGGTTTCGATCCCAGGAGCGGGGACAGGCTGGTCGAAATCGGGTGCGTCGAACTGGTCGACCGCCGCGAAACCGGCGTCACCTTTCACGCTTATTTCAATCCCGAACGCGACATGCCCGCCGCCGCCGAAGCCGTGCACGGCCTGTCGATCCAGTTCCTGTCGGACAAGCCGCTGTTCGCGACTCGCGTCGACGAGCTGATCGAGTTTCTGGGCGACGCGCCGCTCGTCGCGCACAACGCCGCCTTCGACTTCGGTTTCGTCAACGCCGAGTTCGCGCGCGCCGGCCGCCCCGCGCTCGATATGACGCGTATGTGCTGCACCGTGCAGATGGCGCGCAAGCTGCATCCCGGTGCGAAACACAGCCTCGACGCACTTTGCACGCGCTACGGCATCGACCGCAGCCACCGCGTCAAGCACGGCGCCCTGCTCGACGCCGAACTGCTCGCGCATCTCTATATCGAAATGACCGGCGGCCGGCAGATCGGCCTCGGTTTGGCGGCATCGGCGGGTGCATCGGCAACGGTTGCGGTTTCGACCTCCGACGCGCGCGGCCCCGACCGTCCCTTTCGCGAACCCCGTCCCCATATGGCGTCGGCTGCCGAACTCGCGCGCCACGCCGAATTTGTCGCAGGGCTGAACCAGCCGCTGTGGCTCGATACGGTGTGATGACACTCCCTTAAAGTCATCGCGCCGGCCAAGAAGGAGAAGAAAAATGGAAATCCGCGTCTCTGGCCACCAGATCGAAACCGGCGA
>JALDYH010000257.1:0-5065 GCA_032154175.1 Sphingopyxis sp.
CGGGCAGGCGGCTGACGAAGGTCACGAACTTGGCGCTGGCGCGCGCGTGCAGCCCCCGCTGGTTGGTGATCTCGACGGTTTCGGAAATTTCGCTCACGGCCCCACTCCCAGCATTTCCGACGCGACCGATATATATTTCTGACCGGCTTCTTTCGCCGCGATCACCGCGGAACGCAATTCCATCGTCTTGCGCGCACTTTCGAGGCGGATCAGCATCGGCAGATTGACCCCGGCAATCACCTCGGTGCGGCCCGATTCGAGCAGGCTGATCGCGAGGTTGGACGGGGTCCCGCCGAACAGGTCGGTCAGCATGACGACGCCGCGGCCTTCATCGACCTTGCGAATCGCGTCGGCGATTTCCTTGCGGCGCATTTCCATATTGTCGTTAGGGCCGATGCAAACGGTTGCGATCGCGCGCTGGGGCCCGACGACATGCTCCATCGCGCGCACCATTTCCTCGGCAAGGCGGCCGTGCGTGACGAGCACCATTCCCAAAAGCGGCAGAGCCTTATCGTTCGGCATGCAGTCGTCGACCCTTATGTTTTGCCGCCGGGCGCGGAAGCCGCGGGCGGGGGCCTGCCCTCAAGCCCATCTTGCGGGGCAGAGTCAAGATTGCGGTGGGTGAGCGTCGGTTCATGGCCGGCGGCACGTAGCGTTTTTGCAACACGGTCTGCGACATGGACGGACCGGTGGCGGCCGCCGGTGCAACCGAATGCGATGGTGACATAGCTTTTGCCCTCGGCGCGGTAGCGCGGGAGCAGGGTCAGGATCAGCTTCTCGATCTGCGCGATGCTGTCTTCATAGGCGGGATCGGCCATGACGTAAGCGGCGACGTCGGCGTCGAGCCCGGTGCCGGGTTTCAGCTTCGGGTCCCAATGCGGGTTGCGCAGATAACGCATGTCGAACACCAGATCGGCGTTGCGCGGCAGGCCGCGCGCAAAGCCGAAGCTCATCACGTTGAGCACCGGTTCGCCCTCGCCGGCGTCGCCGAAGCGCTGGCGGATTTCCTGCTGCAGGTCGTTGCTGCTGTAGTTCGTCGTGTCGACGACATGCTCGGCCCAGCGGCGGAGCGGCTCCATCATTTCGCGCTCGCGCGCGATCCCGTCGGCGGCGGGGCGGTCCTCGGCCATCGGATGGCGGCGCCGTGTTTCGGAAAAGCGGCGCTCGAGTTCGGCGCCGGCGCAGTCGAGGAACAAAGTCTGGATGTCGCGGCCGCCGTCTTCGCGCAGTTCCTTGATCCGCCGCACGAGCAATGCGGGGCGGAACCCGCGGCTGCGGCTGTCGATCCCGATCGCGAGCGGACGCCCCGCCTCGCTGCGCTTCACCGGTGCGTCGATTAGCGTTTCGAGCAGCGCGAGCGGCAGATTGTCGACGACTTCCCAACCGAGGTCCTCGAGCACCTTGAGCACGGTCGATTTGCCCGCGCCCGACAGGCCGGTGACCAGCAACAGACGCGATTCGGCGACCAAATTCATCGCTCGTCCATCATGCGGCGGGCGCCAGCCGTTCGAGCGCGAGCAGGATCTTGATCGGGGCCGAGGCTTCGAACGCCGACAGCAGCAGCGCGGGCAGGGGGCGGCCCGCGACTGTCTCGACCTGGTTTATCGTCGGCATGCGGTCGTACCGATCGGTCAGGCGCACCGCGAGTGCAAGCGGTACCGGCGCCGTCCAGGGGCGCTCGATGATCCCGATGCCCCGAACTTCGAGCTTGCCCGCCAGATTTTCGGGCGGACGGCACCATAGTCGATCGCGATCGAACCAGATATCGCAGCGATCGTCGGCGACGAGCCTCGCGCCGCGATCGATCAGCCGTAGCGCAAGATCCGACTTGCCCTGCCCCGAATTGCCGAGGATCAGCACGCCGCCATTGCCCGCCGCGACGCAGCTGGCATGGATATTGACGATATCGGTTCTGGTCCGGCTCGGAAGCATGGCGCTTGGCTTACCGGCGACGGTGCGGTGCCGCAAGGCGATAGACCGGGCGTCAGTCCGCTTCCTGTCCGCCTTCGCGGGCCGGCAGGGTGACGAGCAGGCTGGCGCCGGGCTTGCCGTCGTCGCGATCCTTGGCGTTGATCGTGCCGCTATGCCCCTCGACGATCGTCCGTGCGATCGCGAGGCCGAGGCCGCTGTGGCGGCCGAAAGCCTCGCCCGCGGGTCGTTCGCTGTGAAAGCGGCGGAAAATGGCGTCGCGCTGTGCCGGCTCGATGCCGGGGCCGTCGTCGTCGACTTTCACATGGACTTCGTCGCCGAGGCGGGTCGCCGAGATGCAGACCAGTCCCTCGGCGGGTGAAAAGCTGATCGCATTGTCGATGACATTGTCGATCGCGCGTTCGAGTCGGTGGCCGTCGCCCATCACGACGGTCGTCCCCTTGCGAGGCCGCGCGAACGCGACGCGCGGCTGCGGCACGCCGGCATCGACGCGCGCGGCGCGCGACGCGAGCATCGATTCGATCATGATTCCGACATCGATCGGTTCGAACAGGGTACGCGACAACTGCGCATCGACCCGGCTCGCTTCGCTGATATCGTTCACCAGCCGGTCGAGCCGTCGCACATCCTCGTCGGCTATCGCAAGGAGCTGCGCGCGCTGTTCGTCGGTTTTGACCCGCCCAAGCCCCTCGATCGCCGAGCGGACCGAAGCGATCGGATTTTTGAGCTCGTGCGTCACATCGGCGGCAAAATGCTCGCCGGCGTCGATGCGTTCACGCAACGCTTGCGTCATGTCCGAGAGCGCACGGGCAAGCGTGCCGATCTCGTCGCGGCGGCTTGGCAGGCGCGGCACGACGACTTCGCGTGCACGGCCAAGGCGGACGCGCACCGCGGCGCGTGCGAGGCGCCTGAGCGGGCGAACGATCGTGCGCGCGAGGAACAGCGAGAGCAGGGTGGAGGCAAGCAGCACCATCGCGACGACGACCGCGATCCGGAACCGCTCGGCGCGCACGGTGCGCGTGATGTCGCGCGCATTGAGCGTCATCAGTACCGTCTGGGGTGCTTCGAGATCGACGACGCGCGCGGCGCTGAGCAGCGGCGTGCGTTCGGGGGCGTAGCGGAAGCGGCTCGCGGCGAGGCCGCTGGCCTGCGCCTCGACGACCTCGGGCCACGACTGTGCATTGTCGACGCGGGGTTCGTGGAAATCGGGATAGGTCGGTGCGCCGACGATCCAGTCGATGCCGCGGTCCATCGCGCGCGCGGCGTCGCGCTGCCACGCCTGCAGGTCGGGGTCGCGCAGCGTATAGGTCGCCGGCCCGGTCTGGAAACTGTCGGAGATGCGGTGCCCGTCGGCGGCATAGAAACGCAGCCGCGATTCGGTCGCGGCCGCAAATTCTTCGACGAGCCGGGTGCGCTCCTCGGGCCGTGCGGCCTCGAGCGCGCTGTCGAGCATCGCGAGCTGGTCCTTCATCACTTCGATGCGCGTATCGACGAGCCGGCTGCGATAGGTGTCGAGATAATAGAAACCGCCGGCGAGCAGCGCGATCGCCAATATATTCACTGCGAGGATGCGGGTGGTCAGCGACCAGCGCGCCGACCAGACCAGGGGCGATTCCTCCTGCTCGGCGATGCTCGCGTCGGGTTTCAGGCCGTCACGCATCGTCGGCAAAGCGGTAGCCCGCGCCATAGAGGGTGGCGATCGCGTCGAACTCGGGGTCGACCTCACGGAACTTGCGGCGCAGGCGCTTGATGTGGCTGTCGATCGTGCGGTCGTCGATATAGACGTCATCCTGATAGGCGGCGTCCATCAACTGGTTGCGGCTGCGCACGATGCCGGGGCGCGCGGCGAGCGTTTCGAGGATCAGGAATTCGGTGACGGTCAGCGTCACGTCCCTGCCGTCCCATTCGACCTTGTGGCGCGCCGGGTCCATCTGCAGCCGCCCGCGGGTGATCGGTTCGGCAACCGGTTCGTCCTCGCCTTCGGAGGCATTCCGGTTGAGCTCGACGCGGCGCAGGATGGCGCGGATGCGCGCGATCACCAGACGCTGCGAGAAAGGCTTGGCGATATAATCGTCGGCGCCCATCGCGAGGCCCAGAGCCTCGTCGATCTCGTCGTCCTTGCTGGTCAGGAAGATCACCGGAAGCTGGCTCTTCTCGCGCAGCCGGCGCAGCAACTCGAGCCCGTCCATGCGCGGCATCTTGATGTCGAACACCGCGAGGTCCGGCGGATTGTCGATCAGCGGTTTCAGCGCGGCCTCGCCATCCGAATAGACGCGCGTCACGAAACCCTCGGCCTGCAGCGCGATGGAAAGGGATTGCAGGATGTTGCGGTCGTCGTCGACCAGCGCGATGGTTGCCGTCATGCTCTTTCCATTGGGCGGGCCCGGACAAGCGATTAGCCTATCCGGGCCGCAGCGACAACAGCGCGCGCATATGGTCACCGGTTCCCATTTTGCGCGTTCGTCGCAGGCGCCGGGCAGCCCCGCTTTAATCTTTTGACCTCCCTCGCCAAGCGAGCTAACGCGACCGGGATTTCGGAATCGGCGGTCACGTCGGCACCCATGCAAATGCGGGCCAACCCATTAGTGCGCTAAGCATTGCATAGGTATGCAACGACGCCGCCGGACAAGGAAAGGCGAAGGCAAATGACCAAGATAATGATCGGCGCGAACAGCGTCGAAACGGAGGCGGAGGTCGCCGAAAACTGGGGCGCGTCGGCGCTGATCGAGGACGCCGTGCGTCATGGCGAAGGCCTGCTCGCCAAGGACGGCCCGCTCGTCGTCGAAACCGGCAAGCACACCGGCCGCAGCGCCAAGGACAAGTTCATCGTCCAGGATGCCGAAACCGCCGACACGATCTGGTGGGGCAAGACCAATGTCCCGATGACCCCCGATCATTTCGCGGTGCTCAAGGCCGACTTCTTCGCGCATCTCGCCGAACGCCCGCGCCTGTTCCGCCAGCAGCTGTTCGGCGGCTCGCAGCCCGAGCATCGCGTCGCGGTTCAGGTCGTCACCGAATTCGCCTGGCATAGCCAGTTCATCCGTACCTTGCTCTGCCGCCCGACCGCGGCGGAGCTGGCGGCGTTCGCGGCCGAATATACGATCATCGACCTGCCGAGCTTCCGCGCCGATCCGGC
>JALDYH010000258.1:0-5053 GCA_032154175.1 Sphingopyxis sp.
AATGCGCGCCATGTTGAGCGCTTCGCAGACATAGATGTTGCCGAGCCCCGCGACGACCGTCTGGTCGAGCAGCATCGCCTTGATCGGCGCGCGCCGTCCCGCAAGCGCCTTCGCGAGATACGCGGCATCGAAAGCTTCGGACAAAGGCTCGGGACCCAGCGTCACGAACGCCGGAAACAGCGTCAGCGGATCGCCACTGACGAGGTCGACCGACCCGAATCGCCGCGGGTCGTGCAGAAACAATCGATGCCCTGCAGTTTCGAGGAGCAGATGGTCATGCTTGCCCGCCTCGCCGCCCTCGGTTCGCCAGCGACCCGACATGCCGAGGTGAAAAATCATATGGTCGTCGCGGTCGGTCGATACGATGCCATATTTGGCGCGGCGCGAGAGGGTGGTGACCGTCGCGCCGGTCAGCCGCTGCGCGAGGTCGGCGGGAAAGGGCCGGCGCAGGTCGGGGCGAAAGGTCGTGACCGCGGTCAGTCTTTGCCCTTCGAGAAAGGGCGCAAGGCCGCGGACGGTGGTTTCGACTTCGGGCAATTCTGGCATATCGCCTGTCGGGCTACGCGCCATTTGCCTGCACGGCAAGGCCCGGCTAAAGGCCGACGCAACACACCATTCTCCCCCGCAAAGGCACGCGATCCATGGCCACTCCCGACACCGTCAGCTTCGGATACGAACAGGTCCCTGCGGGCGAGAAGACCGCGATGGTCGGCGAGGTGTTCAGCCGCGTCGCGCGCAAATACGACATCATGAACGACGCGATGTCGGGCGGCATGCACCGCCTCTGGAAGGACCGCTTCGTGCGCCGCGTCAAGCCGCGCGAGGGCGAGACGATCCTCGACATGGCGGGCGGCACCGGCGACATCGCCTTTCGCATGGAGCGCTTCGGCGCGAGCATCACCGTCGCCGACATCAACCCCGACATGCTGGGCGTCGGCATGGACCGCGCCGCCGAGCGCGGGATCGATACGCTGGTATGGTCCGAACAGAATGCCGAGAAGCTGAGCTTCCCCGACCAGTTTTTCGACGCCTATACGATCGCCTTCGGCATCCGCAACGTCACCGACATCCCGGCGGCGCTGAAGGAAGCGCACCGCGTGCTGCGCTATGGCGGGCGTTTTTTCTGCCTCGAATTTTCGACCAACGAATGGCCGGGTTTCGCGCAGGCCTATGACGCTTATTCGCACCACCTCGTCCCCAGGCTCGGCAAGCTGATCGCCGACGACGCGGACAGCTATCGCTACCTGATCGAATCGATCCGCCGCTTCCCGCCGATGCCCAAATTCGCGCAGATGATCCGCGATGCGGGCTTCACCGCGGTGAAGGTCGAACCGATTCTGGGCGGACTGGTCGCGATTCACAGCGGGTGGAAAGCTTGACCCGACCCGTCACCCATATTGTCCGCCTGCTGAAGTGGGGGCGCATCCTTGCGCGCCACGGCGCCTTGCGCGGGATCGAGACCGCGCCGCAGACGCCGCCGGGGGTCAAACGCCTCTGCCGCATCGCACGGCTCGGCACGATCCAGCCGAAAATTCCCGACTATGCCGCCGCCTTTCAGGCGATCGGCCCCGCCGCGGTCAAGCTCGGCCAGACGCTCGCGACGCGCCCCGACCTCGTCGGCGAAGAAGCCGCGCACAATCTGCTGACGTTGCAGGATGCGCTCGCGCCCGTCGCCTTCGAACGCATCCGGCAGGAAATCGAGGCGACCTTCGAAGTCCCGCTCGAAAACCTCTACAGCGAATTCGATCCCGAGCCCGTCGGATCGGCCTCGATCGCGCAGGTCCACCGCGCAGTGACGACCGACGGCCGCAAGGTCGCAGTCAAGGTCCGCCGTCCCGGCATCGACAAGCAGTTCGCGCGCGATATCGACACCTATGAATGGGCGGCCGCGCACCTTGAAGCGCTCGGCGGCGAAGCGACACGGCTGCGCCCGCGCGAAGTCATTGCCAATTTCCGCCGCTGGACCTTGCGCGAACTCGATTTGCGCCGCGAGGCCGCCTCGGCATCCGAACTGCGCGACGCGATGGTCGGGGTCCCGACCTACGAGGTCCCCGCGATCGACTGGGACCGCACCGCCAGCCGCGTGATGACGCTGGACTGGATCGACGGCATCAAGATTTCGCACCGCGACGCGCTCATTGCCGCCGGGCACGACATGGAAAAACTGTCGGCGAACCTCGTCAACGCCTTCCTGCGGCAGGCGATCGCCGAGGGGTTTTTCCACGCCGACATGCACCAGGGCAATTTGTTCGTGAAGGCCGACGGCACGATCGCCGCCGTGGACTTTGGCATCATGGGGCGGATCAACCGGCAGGCGCGCTACTGGCTCGCCGAAATCCTCTATGGCCTGACCACGGGCAACTACCGCCGCGTCGCCGAAATCCATTTCGAGGCGCAGTACGTTCCCGACTATCACAACGTCGAGGAATTCGCGACCGCGCTCCGCGCGGTTGGCGAACCGATGCGCGGAAAACCGGTGAGCGAGCTCAGCGTCGGCCAGATGCTCGATGGACTGTTCGCGATTACGCGCGATTTCGACATGCAGACGCAGCCGCACCTGCTGCTGCTCCAGAAGACGATGGTGATGGTCGAGGGCGTCGCGACGATGCTCAACCCCAGGATCAACATGTGGGATGTCTCGGGCCCGTTCGTCAGCGAATGGATCCGCGACGAGCTCGGCCCCGAGGCCGCGCTTGCCGACGGAATCCGCGAGCAAGGCAAGACGCTCGCGCTGATTCCCGACATCATCCGCCGCCTCGACGCACAATTGCCGCGCAAAGGCGCCGCGCCGCCCGCTCCCCCGCTGCCCGACATCGCGCTGATGTGGGACACGGGCGAGAAGAAGCGCTGGTGGCGTTATGCGCTGACGGCGGTCGCCGCCGGTGCTGTCGGCGCGCTGGGCGCGATGTGGTTGGGATAGAGGCGCCCGACGCAGCGATCGCCCGGCCAAGTATCGCGGGTGCGCTGGGCCGGGGACTGCTGACCGCGATGGCGACGGGGCCCTTTGCCATGCTTCTGCTTGTCGTCGTGATGATCGCCGGCGACCCCTCGGAGTTGATCGACGAACCGCTGGCCATATTGGGATCGTTGGCATCGCTGCTCACCTTCGGTTCGATCCTCGCGACCATTGTCGCTGTCATCATTGGCTGGCTTCCCATCTCGCTGTTCGGGTGGCTGACCCAGACAGCCGCCCGGCGCTGGCCCGCCTTCCGTCACCGCAGCGTCTGGGCGGCCGTCGGCGCGGTCGCCGCCGGCCTCCTCGTCGCGCTGTTCGGCGGCACGATCGACGATGTGATCAAGGACCCCGACCCTGCGAATTGGGAGCGGCTGCGCGACATGGGGGCCTTTGGCGGCGGCTGCGGCATATTCGCAGCGCTGTTTTTCCGCTGGCTGAGCGCACGGAGCATGCCTTGAACCCGTGGCGCCGAGGGCATAACTGGATGACAAAGGAGATGGCGATGATTCTGCCCCCACCGACGACCGTCCGGGCCGGCGAACCTTGATGGCGGCACCCCGCATCCTGCTCATCATCGGCGGCGGTATCGCTGCCTATAAGTGCATCGAACTCGTCCGCCTGCTCCGCAAGGCGGGCTATGTCGTGCGCTGCGTGATCACGCGCGCCGGCGAGCAGTTCGTGACACCGCTCACGCTGGCGGCGCTCAGCGAAAACAAGGTCTATACCAGCCTCTTCGACCTCAAGGACGAGGTCGAGATGGGGCATATCCAGCTCAGCCGCGAGGCGGACCTCGTCGTCGTCGCCCCGGCGACCGCCGATCTGCTGGCCAAGATGGCGGCGGGGATCGCCGACGATCTTGCGACCACCTTGCTGCTCGCGACCGACAAACCCGTGCTCGCCGCACCCGCGATGAACGTCCGCATGTGGCTGCACGCCGCGACGCGGCGCAATATTGCGACGCTGCGGGGCGACGGGGTGACGGTGATCGAGCCCGGCGAGGGCGAGATGGCGTGCGGCGAATATGGTCCCGGCCGTCTGCCCGAACCGCAAGCGATCAAGGATGCGATCGATGCTGCCCTTGCCGATGCGCCCGCGCCCGTTCCGCTTACCGGCCAACCCGATTTCGCGCCCGCGAACCATCGGCCGCTGTTCGGACGCCGCATCCTGATCACCGCGGGACCGACGCACGAGCCGATCGATCCGGTGCGCTATATCGCCAACCGGTCGAGCGGAAAGCAGGGCTTTGCCATCGCCGCCGCCGCCGCCGAGGCCGGCGCCGAAGTGCTGCTGATCGCTGGCCCCGTCCCGCTGCCGACCCCGCCGGGCGTGATCCGCGTCGATGTCGAAACCGCCGTCGAGATGGCGGCCGAGGTTGCAAAGGGCCTGCCGGTCGACGCCGCGATCATGGTTGCAGCGGTCGCCGACTGGCGCGCTGCCGACCCCGCGGGCCAGAAGATCAAGAAGGACGGCAGCGGACAGGTCCCCCCGCTCGCGCTTGCCGAAAATCCCGACATTCTTGCGGGCCTCGCCAGATCGCCCGAACGTCCGTCACTGCTGATCGGCTTTGCTGCCGAAACCAATGACGTCATCGCGCACGCTCAGGCGAAGCTGGCGCGCAAGGGATGCGACTGGATCGTCGCCAATGATGTGTCCGCCGACCCGATGGGCGGCGAAAGCAACCGCGTGCATATCGTTAGCAAAGACGGAGTAGACAGCTGGGACCGGCTGCCCAAAAACGCCGTCGCCCGCAAATTGATGGAAAAGATAGCCGATGAACTCGAAATCCGTGTCCCGCCTGAAAGAGATTGAAATCGCCATCCAGCGCCTGCCGAACGGCGGCGGCCTGCCCCTGCCCGCTTACGCAAGCGACGGCGCGGCTGGCATGGATGTCGTTGCGGCGGAAACGCTGACACTCCGCCCCGGTACGCGCCACGCAGTCGCGACAGGCTTCGCGATGGCGATTCCGCCCGGCTATGAAGTGCAGGTGCGCCCGCGTTCGGGCCTCGCACTCAAGCATGGCGTCACCTGCCTCAACACGCCCGGCACGATCGACAGCGATTATCGCGGCGAAGTGAAGGTGATCCTCGCCAATCTGGG
>JALDYH010000259.1:0-5035 GCA_032154175.1 Sphingopyxis sp.
CCCCCCGACAGCCGCAGCATCGACGACGAGGGCATTCTCTTCGACAATATGCTGATCGTCGACGACGGCCATTTCCGCGACGCCGCCGTCCACACCCACCTCGTCGACAGCGCTTGGCCCGCGCGCAACCCCGCGCTCAACATCGCCGACCTCAAGGCGCAGGTCGCCGCCTGCCAGCGCGGCGCCAGCGCGCTCGCCGACCTCTCCGCCGCGCATGGCGTAGCCACCGTCGCCGCCTATATGGCGCACGGCCAGCGCCAGGCCGAAGCCGCCGTCCGCCAGCTCATCGCGCGCCTCGACGACGGCGTCTTCCGCTATGCCATGGACAATGGCGCCGAGGTGGTCGTCGCCGTGAAGGTCGACCGCGACGCGCGCGCCGTCACCATCGACTTCACCGGCTCGTCGGCAACACTCCCCGACAATTTCAACGCGCCGACGCCCGTCGTCCGCGCCGCGGTGCTCTATGTGCTGCGCACGATGCTCGATGATCCGATCCCGATGAACGAGGGCTGCCTCGCCCCGGTGACGCTGATCGTCCCCGCCGATTCGATGCTCTCGCCCAGCTATCCCGCAGCGGTCGTCGCGGGCAATGTCGAGACGAGCCAGGTCATCACCGACGCGCTGTTCGCCGCCTTCGGCGCGATGGCGCCCGCACAGGGGACGATGAACAATTTCACCTTCGGCAACGCCGCCTACCAATATTATGAAACGATCGCCGGCGGCTCGGGCGCCGGCCCCGGCTTCGACGGCACCAGCGTCATCCAGACGCATATGACCAACAGCCGGATGACCGACCCCGAAGTCATGGAAACGCGCTTCCCCGTCATCGTTGAAGAATTTTCGATCCGCCAGGGCTCGGGCGGCGCGGGCCAATGGCAGGGCGGCGACGGCGCCACCCGCCGCATCCGCTTCCGCGAACCGATGGCCGCGAACATCCTCGCCAACCGCCGCAAGATCGCGCCAAAGGGCCTTGCGGGCGGCGGCGATGCCGTGCCGGGCCGCAACTGGGTCGAACGTGCCGACGGCCGGGTCGAGATGCTGGCGGCGACCGGCAGCGCCGACCTCGCCGCGGGCGATGCCTTCGTGATCGAAACGCCGGGCGGCGGCGGATACGGGTCAACCGGGGAGAGATAGTTTGACGAGAACAGGGTCTACCCCACGCGGGGATGACGCGATGGAAGGATATCGATCATGCTCGTGCTGATCGGCATTCTGATCATCATCGCGGGCTTCCTGCTCCGCTTCAATCCGCTGCTCGTGATCATGGCCTCGGCGCTCGCGACCGGCCTCGCCGCCGGGCTCGATATCGCCGCGATCATCGCCGCCTTCGGCAAGGCGTTCAACGACACGCGCTACGTCTCGATCGTCTGGATCGTCCTTCCGGTGATCGGCCTGCTCGAAGCCTATGGGCTCCAGCAACATGCGCGCAGCCTGATCGGCCGCATGAAGGGCGCGACGCTCGGCCGCCTGCTGACCGGCTATCTCCTTCTCCGTCAGGCGATGGCCGCGGTCGGCCTCACCTCGGTCGCCGGCCATCCGCAGACCGTCCGCCCGCTCGTCGCTCCGATGGCCGAGGCCGCCGCCGAAGCAAGGAATGAGGCGCTCACTGACGATCAGCGCGAAGAGGTGAAGGCCTTCTCCGCCGCGACCGACAATATCGGTCTCTTTTTCGGCGAGGACATATTCCTCGCGATCGGCTCGATCCTGCTGATGAAGGGCGTGCTCGAAGGCTATGGCTATATCATCGAGCCGCTGCATTTCTCGCTCTGGGCGATCCCGACTGCGATCGCCGCCTTCCTGATCCACGGCTTCCGCCTCCGTCTCCTCGAAAAGCGCATGACGAAGAAGGAGGGCGCATGATCACGCTCGATTTCGTCTATGTCCTCGCGGGGATCACCTTCGCGCTCTTCGCGATCCTCGGCCTGCAGGATCGCAGCAATCCCAAACGCTTCGGCAACGCCGCCTTCTGGGGCCTGCTCGCGCTGTCGATGCTCGCGGGCGACCGGCTCGGCGATTTCGGCAACGGCCTGCTCGTCCTCGCGCTCGTCGCGATCGCGGGCACGGGCCAGATCGGCCGCGCGCCGGGGGGCGACATCCCGGCCGATGTGCAGGCGGAGCGTGCCGCAGCGCATGGCCCCTTCCTCCTCCTCGTCGCGCTGATCATCCCCGCGGTCGCGCTCGCGGGCACCTTCCTTTTCAAATGGGTCCCCGGGCTCGCCGATCCCAAACAGGCGACGCTGATCTCGCTCGCGCTCGGCGTACTCCTCGCGCTCGCCGTCGGCATGACGCGCCTCAAACCGCCACCTTTGCTCCCGCTTCAGCAAGGCGGCCGCCTGCTCGACGCGGTCGGCTGGGCGGCGATCTTGCCCCAGATGCTCGCCAGCCTCGGCGCAGTCTTCGCGCTCGCGGGCGTCGGCGAGGTCGTCGGCGATCTCATCGGCACCGCGATCCCCGAAGGCAGCCTGTTCGGCGCGACACTCGCCTTCGGGCTCGGCATGGCGCTCTTCACCATGGTGATGGGCAACGCCTTCGCCGCCTTTCCCGTGATGCTCGCCGCCGTGGGCATGCCCCTGCTCATCAAGCAGTATGACGGCGACCCCGCGGTCGTCGCCGCAATCGGCATGCTCGCGGGCTTCTGCGGCACGCTGATGACCCCGATGGCGGCGAACTTCAATCTCGTCCCTGCGGCCTTGCTTGAACTCAAAAACCCCTATGGCGTGATCAAGGCGCAGATCGGCACCGCGCTGCCGCTGCTCGCGGTCAACATCCTCTTCATCTGGCTTTTTGCTTTTTAACCGTCATTGCAGGTAAGTTCATGAACCTCACCCCCGAACACGCCGCCCGCTTCGCAGCCGCCACGCTCGCCCACCTCGGCCGCGAATATCCGTACAAGATGGATCTCGTCCTCAATGGTCCCGAGGATGCGAAACCCCCGCGCGAGCACCACCCGATCTTCCACGGCAGTTTCGACTGGCATAGCTGCGTCCACGGCTGGTGGCAGATCCTCCGCCTCGCGCGCCGCTTCCCGGGCCTCCCCGTCGCCGCCGACATCCGCGCCCGCGCCAACGAAATGCTCGTGCCCGAAAAGATCGCGGGCGAACTCGCTTTCCTCGACCGTCCGATGTCCGCCGGGTTCGAACGCCCCTATGGCTGGGGATGGCTCCTCGCACTCCACGCCGAGGCCGCGCGGCACGACGCCCCCTGGGCCGCGGCGCTCGAACCGCTCGCGGCCGCCTTCGCCGCACGCTTCCACAGCTTCCTGCCCAAGCTCACCTATCCGCTGCGCGTCGGGACCCATTTCAACATCAGCTTCGCCTTGCTCCTCGCCCGCCATTGGGCGGAAACCCGCGATCCCGCTCTCGTCGCGCTGATCGACACCCGCGCCCGCGACTGGTTCGGGCAGGACCGCGACTGTCAGGCATGGGAGCCCGGCGGCGACGAATTCCTCTCTTCGGCGCTCACCGAAGCGCATCTGATGACGGTGGTCCTCGGCGGCAACTTCGCGCGCTGGTTCGACGCCTTCCTCCCCCGCGCGGCGACCGGGCAACCCGCGACGCTCTTCACCCCCGCGACCGTCTCCGACCGCAGCGACGGCAAGATCGCGCATCTCGACGGCCTGAACCTCAGCCGCGCGTGGAGCTGGCGCGCGATCGCTGCCGCGCTCGGTCCGGCACACCCCGTCACCCCCGTCGCCGAAGCCGCGGCCGGACGCCATCTCGACGCCGCGCTCCCCCACGTCACCGGCGACTATATGGGCGAACACTGGCTCGCGAGCTTCGCGCTCCTCGCGCTCGACGGCCTCGCCGATTGACAACCCCCGCCCTCGCGGCGAGAGACGGCGCAAGGGGGAGAAGCCGAAGGTGAACGGAAAGATGCTGCGTCCCACATCGTTCGACGTCGCAGAGCGCGCCGGCGTGTCGCAATCGACCGTCTCGCGCGCCTTGCGCAACAGCCCCGGCGTCAACGCCGAAACGCGCGCCCGCGTCTCCGCCGCCGCGCGCGAACTCGGCTATGTCGTCGACCGCCACGCCTCATCGCTCCGCCTCAAGAGCAGCGAGACGATCGCGCTCGTCACCATCTGCCGCCCCGGCGAGGACCGCAGCGCGATCAACCCCTTCTATTTCGCGCTCCTCGGCAGCATCGCCGCCGCGACTTCGGCGCGCGGGTTCAACCTGCTCGTGTCGTTCCAGGAAAATCCCGACAATTTCCGCGCCGATTTCGTCGCCTCGGGTCTCGCCGATGCGATGATCGTCATCGGCACGACGAGCAACCGACCGGCGTGGGACTATTTCGCGGCAGCGCAATCCTCCGGGCTCGACTTCGTCTGCTGGGGCAGTCCCGGCAGCCCCTTCCACTGGATGCGCAGCGAGAACGATATCGGCGGCCAGCTCGCCGCCGAGCATTTCGTCAGCACCGGCCGCCGCCATATCGCGTTCGTCGGGCCGCAGCAGTCGCCGCAGCGCCAGTTCGACGAGCGCCGCGACGGCTTCACCGCCGCGCTCGCGGCGCACGGCCTCACCCCCGTCGTCGCCGAGCCGCCCGCTGCCGCCGACCGCCATGCGCAGGGCGTCGCCGCGGTGCAGGCGCTGCTCGAAGCGCATCCCGACACCGACGCGATCTTCGCGGCGAGCGACATGCTGGCCCTCGGCGTCTTGCAGGGGCTGAAGGACGCCGGGCGCCGCGTTCCCGAGGATGTCGCGCTGATCGGCTTCGACGGCATCCGCGCCGGCACCCTCGCCGACCCCGCGCTCACCACGCTCGAACCCGACCTCGACGCCGCGGGCGAGGCGCTCGTCGCCATGGCGCTCGAGGACGACGAACGCACGCGCAGCGGCACCCGCATTCCCGTCCATCTGGTGGTCCGCGGTACCGCCTGAACGCGCTGCCGGACCGCGTTACCGTGACTTAACTCCCCGAAAAGTAACAATTCGTTATCTACCGCATTGCTACCCTGCGGGGCGGGGGCAGAAAGCGGTAGTGTGAACGGACAATTTTTCATCTCGCTGCTCAATCCGGGCATCGGCCTGCTGTTCGC
>JALDYH010000260.1:0-5031 GCA_032154175.1 Sphingopyxis sp.
GATAGAGGATTTCCTCGACCGCGGGCGACAGGCGGTGGATCTCGTCGATGAACAGAACGTCGCCATCCTCGAGATTGGTGAGCAGTGCGGCGAGATCGCCCGCCTTCGCGATGACCGGCCCGCTGGTTGACCGGAAACCGACGCCAAGCTCCTTCGCGACGATCTGCGCCAGCGTCGTCTTGCCGAGTCCCGGCGGGCCGTAAAAGAGCACATGGTCGAGGGCGTCCGACCGCGCCTTCGCCGCCTCGATAAAAATACGCAGATTCTCCCGCGCCGCCGCCTGCCCAACGAATTCGGCGAGCGACTTCGGCCGCAGTGCGGCGTCAGCGTCCTCGGGGGTGCGAATGGGGGTGGTGAGGGCGACGGGCTCAGTCATAATGCTCTATTGCCTCGCCGGTGATCGAAACCCAAGGTTCCTTGCGGTCTTCATAGACCGAATAATCGGGTACGAAGCCGTGGCCGGGCGCGAAATTGCCGAGCGGTATCGCATAGGCGTCATGATAGGGGCGCGCCCGGTACCAGACGCCCGAACCGCAGGTGCCGCAGAAGAAGAAGTCGGCGGCGTTCCCGCTGGCGCCGGTATACTGCCACATCCTTGCGTTCGCTTCGCCTTCGATGCGGACCTGCTCGGCCGGAAAGCGAGCTTGCGCGGCAAAGGCGCTGCCGCTGCGCGCCTTGCATTCGCGGCAGTGGCAGACCGACACGCGGATCGGCTCGCCGGTACATGCGATACGAACCTGGCCGCAGCGGCAGGATGCGTGGCGGATCCGGTCGGTCACTTTGCGGCCTTTTTGAGCGCCACACGGACCAACGCGTCGAGGCTGGCGCCCGAACCCAGTTCTTCGCTTGCGGCGGCAACCGCCGCACTTGCTTCGCCGGGCTTGAAGCCGAGGCCGGTGAGGGCGGTGACGGCATCGCCGAGCGGGCCCGATGTGGCTGCAAGGGCCGCGCCGCCGCCCGATATTCCACCCAGCGCCCCGGCCTTGTCTTTCAGTTCATGCGTGATCCGCTGCGCGAGCTTGGGCCCAACACCGTTCGCGCGCGCGATCATAGCGCTGTCGCCGCTCGCGAGGGCGCGCTGAAGGTCGCCGATCTCGAGCGCCGAGAGGATCGCGAGCGCAACCTTGGCGCCGACGCCCTGCACGCTGGTGAGCAGGCGGAACCAGTCGCGTTCCTCGGCCTTGGCAAAGCCGAGCAGACGCAGGAAATCCTCGCCGACGAGCATTTCGGTGTGGATGGTGACGTTGCCGCCGACCGGGCCCAAGGCGTCGAGCGTGCGCGCCGATGCCTCGACCAGATAACCGACGCCGCCGACGTCGATCACCGCATGGCCCGCGGTGCTCGAATCCAGCCGCCCTGTCAGTTTCGCGATCATAGGCCGTGCCTAACGCGGAGAGAACGAAAAGGGAATCAATTTCCCTTCCTCGCCCTATACTACCCTCGTCATGCCGGACTTGATCCGGCATCCATGACCGCATGGGCCCCGGATCAAGTCCGGGGTGACGAGGTTTGGTGGCGCGGGCGGTGGTTCGCGTGGCAGATCGCGACCGCGAGGGCGTCCGCCGCGTCGGCGCCCGCGACCTTCGCTCCGGGCAGCAGCACGCGCAGCATCGCCTGCACCTGTTCCTTCGCGGCGCCGCCGGTGCCGACGATCGCCTTCTTGACCAGCCGCGGTGCATATTCGGCGACCGTCAGCCCACCACGCGCACAGCTGAGCAACACGACCCCGCGCGCGTGCGCGAGCTTCAGCGTCGATTGCGGGTTGTCGTTGACGAACACCTCTTCGACCGCCGCTGACTCAGGCGCATGCTCGGCGATCACCGCCGCAAGCACGGTATCGAGATGCGCGAGCCGGTCGGGCAGGGGCGCCTTTGCGTCGGTCTTCACCTGCCCGTTGGCGATGTGGCTGATCCGGCTGCCCTCGACGCGAATGACGCCCCAGCCGGTGCAGCTGAGCGAGGGATCGAGACCGAGGATGATCAGCCGAGCTTCTCCATCACCGCGTCGGGGATTTCATAATTGCCCCACACGGTCTGGACATCGTCGTCGTCATCGAGCGTGTCGATCAGCTTGAACAGCGTCTGCGCGGTCGCTTCATCGGCGACTTCGCTTTTCAGCGTCGGGCGCCATGCGAGCTTCACGCCTTCGGCTTCACCGAGCTTGGCTTCGAGCGCCTTTGCAACTTCGTGCAAGGAATCGACGCTGGTCCAGATGTCGTGGCCGTCCTCGGACGATTCGACGTCGTCTGCGCCGGCGTCGAGCGCAGCTTCGAATATGGTGTCGGCGTCGCCCGCCTTCGCGGCATAGCTGATCATGCCGAGGCGGTCGAAGCCGTGGCTGACGCTGCCCGACGTGCCGAGGTTGCCGCCATTCTTGCTGAACGCGGTGCGGACGTTGGTCGCGGTGCGGTTGCGGTTGTCGGTGAGCGCCTCGACGATCAGCGACACGCCGCCCGGGCCATAGCCTTCGTAGCGGATTTCCTCGTAATTCTCGCCTTCGCCGCCCGCGGCCTTGTCGATCGCGCGCTGGATATTGTCCTTGGGCATCGATTGCGCCTTCGCGGCGTTGACCGCGGCGCGCAGGCGTGCGTTGGCGTCGGGATCGGGCAGGCCCATCTTCGCCGCCACGGTGACTTCGCGCGCGAGCTTCGAGAAAAGCGTGCTGCGCTTTTTATCCTGTGCGCCCTTGCGGTGCATGATGTTCTTGAATTTACTATGGCCGGCCACGGCCTACCTCCATCGAAACGGGAAATGTGACGCAGCCCCTAGCGCGGAGCGCAGTTTCAGACAACCACTGCGGTCCCGCTTGCCGAGACCATCAGCATCGACCCGTTCTGGCCGAGTACTTCATAGTCGAGATCGACGCCGATCACCGCGTTGCCGCCGAGGCGCGCTGCCTCGGCTTCCATCTCGGCGATCGCTTCCTTGCGCGCGCGGGCGAGGACGTCCTCATATTTGCCCGAGCGGCCGCCGACGATGTCGGTGATCGACGCGAACAGGTCGCGGAACAGGTTGGCGCCGACGATGACTTCGCCGGTGACGATGCCCAGATATTCGCGGACCGGACGGCCTTCGATATTGTTGGTGGTGGTGCTGAACATCGTCACTCTCCTGATCCGAAAGGTTGGCGTCAGTCGATTCCGAGCGCCGATTTATACACGTCGAGAATCGCTTCCATTTCCTTGCGGTCGTGGACCGGCAATTTGCGCAGGCGAACGATCTGGCGCATGATTTTCGGATCGTAGCCCTGCGATTTCGATTCGTTATAGGTGTCGCGGATGTCGTCGGCGATGCCCTTTTTCTCTTCTTCCAGACGTTCGATGCGCTCGATGAAAAGGCGCAGTTGTTCGTCAGATACGGTGGCTTCGCTCATTTTTGGCTCCGGTAATGTGGATGGTCCAGCGCAAGAATCGCGCCTGGCGCGTCCCTAATCGGCTCCGGGATTTTTGGCCATGCTTTCTTCCATCCGGGCGAGCTGTGTGGGGGTGGCCGCGGTGTGATGTCTTGCCTTCCATTCTGCAGTCGGCATGCCGTGGACGATCGCACGGCCGGTTTCCTTGTCCATGTCGCCGGCCTCGGCAATCCAGTCGCCGAGGCAGTTGCGGCAAAAACCCGCGAGCCCCATCAGGTCGATATTCGCGGCGTCGCTGCGATGCTGCAGCAGACGGACGAGGCGGCGGAAGGCTGCCGCGGCAACCGCATCGTCGAGGCTGTGGAGTGCATCGTTATCGGCCGTCTGATCGTCGCTGCAGGACATGGTTCCTCCGTTGAATGATTGAATAGCTATACGGCGGTTGCCTTCGTATCATCAAGGCGGCATTGCCCTAGCGTCCCCGACCCTACCTACCCACGTCATCGGAGCATTTGTGGTTCAGAGCTTTACCCCCCGCCAGCGCAAGGTCCGCATCCTGGCGACGCTTGGTCCCGCCAGCGCCAATCCCGCGATGATCGCCGAACTGCATCGCGCGGGTGCCGACGCCTTTCGCGTCAATATGAGCCATGGCGACCACGCCGGCCATGCCAAGGTGATCGCGGCCATCCGCGCGCTCGAAAAGGACACCGGCCGCCCGACGACGATCCTCGTCGACCTGCAGGGGCCGAAGCTGCGTGTCGGCACCTTCAGGGACGGCCCGGCCGAACTGGTGAACGGGAAAAGCTTCATCCTCGACACCGACAAGACGCCGGGCGACGCGACGCGTGTTTACCTGCCGCATCCCGAATTGTTCGCGGCCCTTGAGGTTGGCACACGCCTGCTGATCGATGACGGCAAGCTGGTGCTGCGCGTGAAGAGCGTCGCGCCGGACAAGATCGAAACAGTGGTTGAGGTTGGCGGCAAGATTTCGGACCGCAAGGGCGTCAACGTCCCCGACGTCGTCGTGCCGCTCGCGGCGCTGACCGAAAAGGACCGCAAGGACCTGACCTTTGCGCTCGAACAGCATGTCGACTGGATAGCGCTGTCGTTCGTCCAGCGCCCCGAGGACGTCGCCGAGGCGCGGACGCTGATCGGCGGCAAGGCCGCGTTGCTCGTGAAGTTCGAAAAGCCGTCGGGTGTGCAGCGGATCGAGGAAATCCTCGAGCTTGCCGACGCGGCGATGGTCGCGCGCGGCGACCTGGGTGTCGAACTGCCGCCCGAGGCAGTGCCGCCGCTCCAGAAAAAGATCGTCGCGACCGCACGACGCATGGGCAAACCCGTCGTTGTGGCAACGCAGATGCTCGAATCGATGATCGTGTCGCCCTCGCCGACGCGTGCCGAAGTGTCCGACGTCGCGACCGCGGTCTATGACGGCGCCGATGCGATCATGTTGTCGGCCGAAACCGCGGCGGGTGCCTTTCCGGTCGAGGCCGTGACGATGATGGACAGCATCGCGCGCTCGGTCGAAAGCGATCCCGACTATTATCGCCGTCTGCATTTCACTGAGACCGCGCCCGACGCGACGACCGCCGACGCGCTTGCCGAGGCGGCGGGCAGCATCATCGCGACGATCGCCGCCGATGCGATCATCTGCTTCACCGCGTCGGGATCGACCGCGCG
>JALDYH010000047.1:0-24867 GCA_032154175.1 Sphingopyxis sp.
AACGGACAATTTTTCATCTCGCTGCTCAATCCGGGCATCGGCCTGCTGTTCGCCATCGCCTTTTTCCTGCTGTGGCTGAACCGCCGCGAGCGTTATGTCGCATATGCGGCGGGCGCCTATACCGCGTCGGCGATCGCTTTCCTGATCCAGGATCTCGGCCCCGTTCTCCCGATGGAACTGCAGCGCCTGCCCGCCAATCTCGGCTTCCTCGGTACCGGCGTGCTGTTCGCCGCAGCGATCATCAAGCGCTATGCCCTGCCCGTCCCCTGGCGCGCGATGGCGGTGACCGTCGCGATCTCGATCGCCATTTTCATCTGGTTCCTGCTCGGCCAGCCGAGCATCGCCGCGCGCATCCTGTCGATCAGCATCGGAGCCGGCATCATCGCCGCGATGGTCGTTCGCGCGCTCTGGCCGATCGAAAAGCCGCACCTGATCGACCGCGTCCTCTTCTGGGTCGCGACAATCTCGGCGCTCAACCTGATCGTCCGCCCGATCGTGCTCCTCTCGCTCGGGGGCGGTTTCGACAATTATGTCGGCTTCCAGCAGTCGGTCTACTGGACCACCGTGCAGTTCAGCCAGGCGATGGTGTCGATCGTCGCGGCGATCAGCCTGATGGTCGCGGTCGCGATCGACCAGATCGCCGAACTGCGCCGTCAGATCGACGACGACAATCTGTCGGGCCTGCTCAACCGCCGCGGGTTCGAAGCCAGGGCCGGCGTCGCGCTCCGCCGCTGCCTCGACGCGGATCGTCCGGTCGCGCTGATGATCGCCGACCTCGATCATTTCAAACGCATCAACGACAATCACGGCCACGCGGTCGGCGACGCGATCATCGCGGCGTTCGGCGCGCATGTCCGTCTGGTCGGTCCCGCCGAGATGATCGCGGGCCGTATCGGCGGCGAGGAGTTCGCGCTGCTCGTTCCCGGCGCGGGGATCGAGGCGGCGCGCCAACTGGCCGAGGCGGTCCGCACCGGGCTTGCCGCGGCCTGCGCCGACCGCATCCCGCAAGGGCTCTGCCCGACCGCGAGCCTCGGTATCGCGATCGGCGCCCCCGGCACCGGCCTGTCGGCGCTGATGCACGAGGCCGACCAGGCGCTCTACGAAGCCAAACGCACCGGCCGCAACCGCGTCCGCGCCTTCACCCCGAAGCCCGTCCGCCTCGCCGTCGGCGGCGGCTGACTCCTGTCCTGTGATCGCTGTCACCGCGCGGACGCCTGCTTTGCGGGATAGGTACGCGACCGATTTCAAAGGGATGGAAAGACAATGCGGAAAATTCTCGCGGTGCCTGCGGCCTTGTTGGCGGCCCTGCTCGCGCCGCTTCCGGCCACAGCGGCCGACGCCGATAAGGGCGCAGCGGAATCGGACTTCACTCCGCTCGACGAGATCGACCGCGTGCGCGCAGACGCCTGCGGCGTCGATGACTTCGAGAAATTCCTCACCTGGTATGTGGGCGCGACCACATCGGGCGGCTGGCTCGAACAGGTGGTCTGGACCGACTATATGGTCAAGGTCGGCAAACTCGCCGACCCCGCCGATCCCGGTCACTTCGTCGATCGCCAGGACTATCTGGGCCAGTTCCGTATCACCTCGCGCGACTATCGGTTCAGCCGCGAAGGCACGATCGCGCCGCGCGACACGCCGAACCGGCACATCACGCTGACGCGCCTCGGCGACAGGCAGTACCGCGTCGACTGGCAGGGCGGCCTTCCCTTCGCGGGGGTCGAGGGCACCGATCGCGACGCGCAGGCCGGCGCCTATATCTTCGAATACAAGAAGAATTGCTGGTACCTCACCGGCGACCTGCGCTGAGGAGGAGGAAAGACGATGCGCCTTTATCCCTGCCTCCTCATCGCCGCCCTTCCCTTCATCCTTGCTCCCCGCGCTGCCGACGCGCGCCTCGTCCCGTTGCCTGGGGCGCAATCCCGGCCGACCGTCCAGCAACCGGTGCGCGAGACGTACCGGATCCGCTGCGATGTCGAGACGAAACGCAAGGGCGGCACCGTGTCGCTCACGCGCCTCTATACCGACGCAGGCGAGTTCAGCGCCGGCGATTTCATGCGCTGGGTCCCGGCGGCCTACGACCCTCAGCGCCCCCAGCGCCCGCTCGACCTTGAGCTTTCCTATATCTGGGAACCCGGCCGCCAGCCCGTTATCGCGCCGCGCGAGATCGAGGTGAAGCTTCGCCTCGGGCTCGACACCGGCCTGCCGGAGGTCGCATTGATCCGGATGCAACGCCCCTTCCCCGTCAAACCCTATGGCATCGTCGGCAGCACCGCGCTCTCGACGCAGGTCTTTCCTTACGGCAGCCACGATCCGGACAACGGCCATGGCGAATTGCCGCTCGGCGACCTGCTCGCCTATGCCGAGGGTTATGACGCGCTCGACTGGACGCTGGTCCGCCCGTCGGACAAGCTCGGCGGCGACAAGGAACTCGCGCGCGGCACGATCGACATCGCCGCGCTGCGCGAAACGATCGCTGCGCTCCCCGCGTTGCGCAAAAGCCTCGCCGCCAGGACCGCCGCCCCCCGGACGCACTGCGAACGCGTGCTGTGGCCCGAACATATTCTCCATTGATTCTGCGGGTGGCACATCGACCGCCCGGATCATCTCATCAGGAAATAGGGATATCATATGAAAATCGTCGCTTTCACGGGAACCGCCCTGCTGATCCTCGCAGCCTGCGCGCAGGCGGAGAAGCCGGCCGCCGACAAGGCTGAAACCGCCAAAAGCCAGCCGTCAATCGCGCCGGGCGTTCCCGCCTCGGGCAGCCTCAAGCAGGCCGACCGCGTCGCTACCGATCTCACGCCCTACATCGGCAAATATCCGTTCGACGTCGTGAACGGCCACCGCTTCCTCGACCATCCGGCGGTCAAGGCTGCTCTCGCCGCCGCGGTACCCGATGCGAAGCAGCGCGCCGATGTCAATTTCGCCGAAAAAAGCCTCGGCGTACCGATCGTCAGGGTCAAGGACGGGCGCATTCTCATATGGGGCGGCGAATGGCGTGCCGAGGATCGCTACAACTGGGCAGTTGTGATTGCCCCCGACGGGTCGAAGCCCGAGGTCTGCATCTATGACGGGGTCGGTTACGGGGAGGATTTCCAGTCGGCACAATGGTTCGAACCCGGCAAGCCCGGTATCATGAAACAGGGCGCCTGCCCCTCGGCCGCCGAGGATTACCCGCCTGCTGACATCGCGGCGGGATAGGGTACCGGGCGTCAACCGTCGCCGAATTCACGGGATGTGCGTGGATGGGCATGGCCTCGCAGGCCCTCGACAAACCCGCCTCGATCAAAAATTTCCCAATGGAACTCTAACCATCGAGAAACGTAGGAAATGATCTTGAAACAAACGGAGGCAATCATGGGGCATATTCGGTATTTCGGGACGGCAACGACGGCAGCGCTGGCTCTATCCCTCGTCGCCTGCGATGTAAGTCCCAAGTCCGCTACGTCGGATGACAAGGCCGCGACCACCCCCGAAGCCACCGTCACGCGCGAACAGGTGATGCCGCAGGAAGAGGCACCGGTCGCCCGCATGCCCGCACAGGCAGCGATCCAGAGCCAGCCGGGTTCCGACGGCGCGCAGGTCGATCTGTTGAAAGCGTCGGTTACCGGCGATATCCTGACCATCACGCTGCGCTGCTCGAGCGAAGAAAAGATCAATTCGGAAACGATCGACGTCCGCAAGATCAGCGTCATCGATGACGCCACGTCGCAACGGATCAGCGTGCTCAAGGACAATGCCGGGAACTGGATGGCATCAAATGTCACCGGCAATTCCATCGGCACCCAATGCGAAGTCAAACCCGGCATCTTCTGGGCAAAATTCCCCGCGCCGCCCGCCACCAGCCAGACGATTTCAATCAGCTTGCCCGATGTCGCGCCATTCGACGGCGTTCCCGTAACCCGATGACCGTCCGCACGGCTCCCATCATCGCGGCGATGCTGCTGGCGGCCTGCTCGTCCGAAGCGCCCTTGTCTGCCGACGACGATGCCGCCCCTGCGGCGACACCCGAAACCGCTCCGGCGGCCGCCGACCGGGTGACGGCCGGAACCACGGGCGCGATGACCGGACAGGTCAGCGACCTCGCTGGCGATGTCAGCGGCCTCGACGTCCGCGTCACCGACCTTGGCACGATCATCGACCTGCCTGCCGATGCCCTCTTCGAATTCGACAAGGCCGACCTGACGCCTGCGGCAGAGGATGAGTTGCGCAAGGCCGCCGAACTCATTCGCACCGCGCCCGCCGGCGCCATTCAGGTCACGGGCCACACCGATGCGAAGGGCGATGACGCATACAATCAACGCCTGTCCGAAGCGCGCGCGCGCGCCGTGGCGGACTGGTTCGACCGGCAGGTCGGGGTCCGGCAACGCGAATTCACTATATCCGGCAAGGGCGAAACGGCCCCGATCGCTCCCAACACGACGCCGGAAGGCAAGGACGATCCTGCCGGCCGCACCAGGAACCGGCGCGTCGAAGTGATACTGCCGCGCTAGGGTACATCATGGGGTGGCGGCCCATTGCCCCCAAACCGCGGTTCCGCATCGCCGCGCAAACCAAATCGCACCCCCACCCCTTGCAATTCCATGGCCTGGGCGTAAGGCGGCGCCAACATAAACCTGCGCGTGCGACTCCCGCTGGCCCCGCTCTCCCGCTATGCCACCGGACGGTCATTCCCCGCCGCGCCAACATGGGGACTGCAATCCTATGACCACCACGGGTAACGACACGCTGGGCACCCGTTCGACGCTGAGCGTCGGCGGCAAGAATTACGCCTACTACTCGCTCGACAAGGCCGCGGCACAGCTCGGCGACGTGTCGCGCCTGCCCTTCTCGATGAAGGTGCTGCTCGAAAACCTGCTGCGCTTCGAGGATGGCGGCTTCACCGTGTCGAAGGATGACGTGCAGGCGCTCGTCGACTGGCAGAAGGACCCGCATTCGAACCGCGAAATCCAGTATCGCCCCGCGCGCGTGCTGCTCCAGGATTTCACCGGCGTTCCCTGCGTCGTCGATTTGGCGGCGATGCGCGATGCGATCGCGACGCTCGGCGGCGACACGACGAAGATCAACCCGCTCGTCCCCGTCCACCTCGTCATCGACCACTCGGTGATGGTCGATGAATTCGGCCATCCGAAGGCGTTCGAGCAGAATGTCGAGATCGAATATTATCGCAACGGCGAACGCTACGACTTCCTGAAATGGGGATCGAAGTCGCTGTCGAACTTCAAGGCAGTCCCTCCGGGCACCGGCATCTGCCACCAGGTGAACCTCGAACATATCGCGCAGGCGGTGTGGTCGAGCGAGGATGGTTCGGGTGAAACCGTCGCCTATCCCGACACCTGCGTCGGCACCGACAGCCACACGACGATGATCAACGGCCTCGGCGTGCTCGGCTGGGGCGTCGGCGGGATCGAGGCCGAGGCCGCGATGCTCGGCCAGCCCGTGTCGATGCTGATCCCCGAAGTCGTCGGCTTCAAATTCACCGGCAAGCTCAAGGAAGGCGTCACCGCGACCGACCTCGTGCTCACCGCGACGCAGATGCTGCGCGCCAAGGGCGTCGTCGGCCGCTTCGTCGAATATTTCGGCCCCGGCCTCGCCTCGCTGTCGCTCGCCGACCGCGCGACGCTCGCCAATATGGCGCCCGAATATGGCGCGACCTGCGGCTTCTTCGGCGTCGACGACAAGACGCTCGATTATATGCGCCTGACCGGCCGCAGCGAAGAGAATATCGCGCTGGTCGAAGCCTATGCCAAGGCGCAGGGGCTGTGGATCGTCGAGGGCGCCGCCGACCCCGTGTTCACCGATACGCTCGAACTCGACCTCGGCAGCGTCGTTCCGTCGCTCGCGGGGCCGAAGCGTCCGCAGGACCGCGTCTCGCTCCCCGAGGTCGACGATGTGTTCAACGCCGACATGGCGAACACCTATAAAAAGGCACAGACGCGCGTTCCGGTCGAGGGCAAGGATTTCGACATCGGCGACGGCGACGTCACCATCGCCGCGATCACCAGCTGCACCAACACGTCGAACCCCGGCGTGCTCGTCGCCGCGGGGCTCGTCGCGAAAAAGGCCGACGCGCTGGGCCTCAAGCCCAAGCCGTGGGTCAAGACCTCGCTCGCCCCGGGATCGCAGGTGGTCACCGACTATCTCGAAAAGGCCGGGCTGCAGAAGCATCTCGACAATATCGGCTTCAACCTCGTCGGCTACGGCTGCACGACCTGCATCGGCAACTCGGGCCCGCTCGCCGAGCCGATTTCGAAGGCGATCAACGAAAATGGCCTCGTCGCCGCAGCCGTGATCTCGGGCAACCGCAACTTCGAAGGCCGCGTGTCGCCCGACGTGCGCGCCAACTTCCTCGCCTCGCCGCCGCTCGTCGTCGCCTATGCCCTCAAGGGCACGGTGATCGAGGATTTCACCACCACGCCGATCGGGCAGGACCAGTCGGGCAACGACGTGTTCCTCGCCGACATCTGGCCGACCAACCTCGAAGTCGCCGAAACGGTGGCGGGCGCGGTCGACCGCGACATGTTCGAGGCGCGCTACGCCCACGTCTACAAGGGCGACGAGCATTGGCAGAAGATTTCGGTCGAGGGCTCGGACACTTATCAGTGGCGCGCCGGATCGACCTATGTCGCCAACCCGCCCTACTTCGAGGGCATGTCGATGACCCCCGCGCCGGTGTCGGATATCGTGAACGCGAAGCCGCTCGCGATCCTCGGCGACAGCATCACGACCGACCACATCAGCCCCGCCGGCAGCATCAAGGCGGACTCGCCGGCCGGAAAATGGCTGATGGAACATCAGGTTAGCAAGGCCGACTTCAACAGCTACGGCGCCCGCCGCGGCCACCACGACGTCATGATGCGTGGCACGTTCGCGAATATCCGCATCAAAAACGAAATGGTCCCCGGCATCGAGGGCGGCATGTCGCGCTACGGCGCCGAGGTCATGCCGATCTATGACGCCGCGATGCGCCACAAGGCCGACGGCACCCCGCTCGTCGTCATCGCGGGCAAGGAATATGGCACCGGCTCGTCGCGCGACTGGGCGGCGAAGGGCACGAACCTGCTCGGCGTCCGCGCGGTGATCGTCGAAAGCTTCGAGCGTATCCACCGCTCGAACCTCGTCGGCATGGGCGTGCTGCCGCTGCAGTTCCTCGAAGGACAGAGCCGCGAGACGCTGGGCCTCACCGGCGACGACCAGTTCACCATCACCGGCGTCGCTGACCTCAAGCCGCGCCAGACGGTGACAGTGAACGTCACGCGCGCCGACGGTTCGACCTTCAGCTTCGATACGCTATGCCGCATCGATACCGCGAACGAGGTCGAATATTATATGAACGGCGGCATCCTGCATTACGTGCTGCGCAAGCTCGCAGCCTGATGTAAACGAGGGCGATGAGCGGACTTCTTCTCTTCGCCCTCGGCTTCCTCTGTGGCGCCGGCCTTGTAATGGCGCTGCGGCGTGATAGCGGCGCGCGCGACCTCACGGGTCCGCCGCCGCGCGCGCCTTCCCCGCCGCGCGGCATCCAAATCGACGCAGCGCCGGTGTCGGTACAAGTCCATACCGAAGTCCATAGCGACGACCAGATTCTCGACCTGATCCGCCGCGGCCGCAAGATCGAGGCGATCAAGCGGATGCGCGAGATGACCGCGATGAGCCTTGCCGAATCCAAGGATGCTGTCGAGGCGATCGAACGGACGCTGCGCTAGGCGCAGCTTTTCCGTTTCCGCGAAAAGGGAGATGCGATGGACGCGTTCCAAATCCTGATCGAGGTCATCGGCTGGACCGCGGCCGCGATCATCCTTGCCGCCTATATCCTGCTGTCGCTCGGCAAGCTTGAAGGGCGCAGCTACCTCTATCAGTGGATGAATGTGATCGGCGCCGGCGGTTTCGTCATCAACTCGGGTTACAATGGCGCGCTGCCCTCGGCCGTGCTCAACCTCGTCTGGGGAGGAATGGGTCTATTCACCTTGTGGACGGTCTGGCGCGCGCGGCAAACCGCGCACGCCGCAATCCCTTAACGCTGCGCCGCCTCCGCATTCCACATCGCGACCTTCGCACGCGTGTCGGCGAGCATCTTGTCGAGCGCCGCGCGATCCTGAACCGTCCCGCGCATCACGACCGTGTCGATCGCGCGAGTCGCAGCGATATCCTGAAGCGGATTCTTCGTCAGCAACACCAGATCGGCCGCCATGCCCGGCTTGATCGCGCCATAACGAGCGAGCCAGCCGAACCATGCCGGACCCGCGCGCGTCGCCGAAGCGAGCGCCTGCGCCGGGGTCAGCCCCTTTTCGGTGAAAAGCTCGATCTCGTCATGCAGCCCGAAGCCCGGATAATTGAAGCTGTTAAGGAAACCGGCGTCGGTCCCCGCGATGATCGGCACCCCCGCCTCGGCGAGCATCGGTAGGATCGTCGCCACATCCTCGATCTGCTTGTGCCGCGCTGCGATCGTCGCCGCGTCGGCCTTCGCCGCGCGCTCGATGCGCCAATCATAGGTCTTGCGCAGCTTGGGGCCGATATAAGCCAGGCCGTCATCTTTCGAATGATCGTCGCGGTCGAGATAGGAGATAATCCGGCTGCCGTTGAGCGTCGGCGTCACGAACACCCCTTTCGCGGCGAAACGGCGATAGGCCGCCATCGCGGTATCGCGGTCGAAACCGGCGTCGAGACGGCGGTTCGCCTCGGCGCGGTCGATACGCCCCGCAGCGAAATCGGCGGCAATCGCGGCCTCGTCCTTCGCCCCGGCATTATAGGCATAATCGAGGTGCTCGATCGAACTGATCCCAGCGTCGACCGCCTGCTCGGTCGTCAGCGCCATCGGGATATGCCCCGAGGTCTTGAGGCCGAGCGCCTTCGCCCGCCCCAACGCGTAGAGGAACAGTTCAGGTTTCAACGTGCTGTCGGTTATCTTGACGAAATCGACCTTGTCGCGCGTCTTGAGACGGGTAAGCGCCGCGTCAACATCGGCCTCGCTGCCGACCTCCATCGTCCCCTTCCACACCGGCGCAATGCCCTCGATCTTGGCGCCCGAGGACAACAGGCGCGGACCAAACAGACTGCCGCCCGCAATCTCGCCGCGCCATGCGAGCACCTGCTCGGGCAGGTCGCCCGAACAGTCACGGATCGTCGTGATGCCGTTCGCGACATAGAGCGGCAACAGCGCCTTATTCTCTTCGACCAGATCGGGGCCGCCGCCAAAATGGACATGCATGTCCCATAGTCCGGGGATCAGATAGCGCCCCTTGCCCTCGACGGTCCGCCCGGCGCGCCAGCCTTTGGTAATCAGGGCGTCGGCGCCCACTGCGACGATATCCTCGCCCTTCAGCACCACGGCCTGCCCTGCGACCGTCTTCGCCCGCTCGACATCGACGATGGTCACGTGACGGATGATGACATCGCCCTGTTTCGGTGCGGCAAACGCAGGCGAAGCGAAAGCAAGTAGAGCGGGGGTGAGAGCAGCGAGTAACGGTTTCATGGAGCGACCTTTTCTGAATAGCCGTTCCTTAATCCCATCGGGCGCGAGATCAAGCGACCCAGAGACCCTCGGCCTTGTGCCATTCTTCGATCGATTTTTCCGGATAGAGATCGAACATTGCATCATCGGGCCCGATATCGGGCTCGACCCATTCCGCTTTGTATTTGAGCATCAGATGAACACGTGACGGCGGTACAGGAAGCTTCGAATCGATCGCGCTGGCAAACGGGTGGATAAGCTCGGGCCAACTCGGGTCATAGAGCCAAAGCGCCGATCCGCATTCGCGGCAAAAGCGCCGCTCACCGCTCGAAAGCGTGCAACTGGCATGCTCATCGTCCTCGATCTGCGCGCAAAACAGGCCGAGATTTGCTTCGCCCTCGACCTTCAGTGTCGCAGCATCGGCGCCCAGATTGATCGCATAGCCCCCGCCTCCCTGCTGTTTCCGACAGATCGAGCAATAACAAAGCTGGTATGGCACGGGCGTGTGGCTTTTGACCGAAAAGCGCACCGCGCCGCACCGGCAGGAGCCCTTGAGTTCGTTCGGCATGGACTTTCCTTTCGCGCGGGCATCGGCCGCAAGACGGAAACGCGCGATGACAAGGAAGGTTCGTGGTGGGCGATGACGGGCTCGAACCGCCGACCCTCTCGGTGTAAACGAGATGCTCTACCAACTGAGCTAATCGCCCCCGAAGGGAGGTGCGCCCCTGCCACAAGCCGCGGCGGCTGGCAAGCGATGCGTCACACGCGCATCAGAGCCAGCCGATATGTTTGAAGCGCCAGAAGACCAGCCCCGAACCGCCGAAGATCAGCGCAAGCGCGAAGGGATAGCCGAAGCCCCAGTCGAGTTCAGGCATGAATTTGAAATTCATGCCATAGATGCCGGCGATCGCGGTGGGCACCGCAAGGATCGCCGCCCACGCCGCGAGCTGACGCGTGATCACGCCTTGGCGTTGCTGTTCGAGCATGCCGTTGGTCTCGATCACCGAAGCCGCGATATCGCGCAGGCCCGTAAGGCGGAATTCGGCGCGTTGCACATGATCCCAAATGTCGCGAAAAAAGGGGCGCACCGTGGCGTCGATATTGGGCAGGTCGTCATCGGTCGCGAGTCGTCCGGCGACCTCCTTCATCATGCCCACGAGGCGCTGGAAGCGGATGATCTCATGCCGCTGGGCGTAGAGGTGACGTATCTCAGCCGCATCGAGCGGCGTATCCATCACGCTGTCCTCGACCGCCAGCATCCGGTCCTCGATCGCGTCGACGACTGGGAAATAGCCGTCGACGATGAAATCAAGCACCGCGTAGAGCACATAATCAGGGCCGTGCGCGAGCTTGGCGGGCAACGTCTCGAGGCGCGCGCGGATATCGGTATGCGTACGCGCCGATCCGTGACGGACGCTGACGAAAAAATGCGGGCCAAGGAAGAAGGCGGTTTCGCCCGGATGAATCGTATCGGCATCAAGATTCGCCGTGCGCGTGATGACGAACAGCTGGTCGCCATAGGCCTCGACCTTCGGCAGCTGATTCGCTTTCAGCGCATCCTCGACTGCGAGCGGATGGAGGCCGAAACGCCTGGCAATACCCGCGAGCTCGTCTGGCGTTGGTTCATAAAGCCCGAGCCAGAAGAAATCCCCATCGTCGCAATCTTCCGGGATGGCTTCGTCGGGGCCAAGGTCGCGGACGAGTTTGCCGTCGTGATAGACGCGGGCGGCCATTATCGGCATGCGGCGAAAACTCCCTTGATGTGTGCTGCCTACATAGAGTGCGCCACGCCGAAGAGAAATGCGCTCCTTTGATCAATCATCGTGATTCGCGATATTGGTGAAGGCAGCCCAGGCGGCCGGATGCGCCCAACCGGCTTTCCACCCCGCTATCGCGGCGCCGTCGGCCCGCTTACCACTGCGTACCGCCTTCATCCCCATCTGCAGCGCCTGCGCGCGTGACATGTCGGGATTCGCGCGGCGTGCCATCAAAGTCTCGACCGTCAGAACCGCGGTGGCCTCGTCCGATACGCGCCAGTGGCTGGCAAGCAGCGCATCGGCCCCCGCATAGAGGAAGCCGCGAGCCAGCGCTGAGAGGCTGTCGCCGCCGCCTGAATTCTGCGCTGATGCTGTGTTGCACGCCGACAGGATCACCCAGTCGGCCGACAGCGTCAGGCGGGCGGCCTCGGTCGCGGTCAACAGGCCGTCGTCGATATCGCTCGGCGTAGCGGGGGGCGTCATCACGAGCCCCGGTTCGCCGAAGCCGAGTACCGGATCGGGAAGCAGGCCGTGCGTCGCTATCGCGACGATATTGCTCGTCGCCAGCGCCGCATCTTGCCGCAACGCCGCTTCGGTCGCCTTTCCATCAAGAGTGAGGCTGCCTGAAGCGTTGCCGAACAGGTCGGCCATTGCGGCCAGCTCGATCTTGGTTCCCGGTAATGGTGCAAGCTTCCGAAGCGCATCGGGATCGGCAAGCGGCGATCCCGCCGCCGAAACCCCTTCGAAAACCCCGATACCCGTGGCGGCGCGCGCCCCCGTATCGCCGCCGAGCAGTACAGGCGCACCATATCCGCGAAAGCTCGTGTCGCGCCGCGCCGGACGCATTTCGCGGGAAAGGGTCAGCGCCGCGACCGAAGGCAGGCTGGTAAAGGCGTAGCGGCCGGCGAGCCAGCCCGCGCGGGCCAGCGTGTCGGGATCGGCAAGGTCGGCGCCTTCGGGCAGTGGCGTCGTGGACAACATCGCGAGCGGCAAGTCGCCGAGCTTGCCCGAACTGGCGACATATAGCCGCGATGTCCCCTTCAGGAGTGGTTCGACCGGCTCAATCAGTTCCTTGTACAGCGTATGCGCGGTGTCGAGATCGAAGCGCTGATATCCCTCCTGCTCCTTCGCCGAGGTCGGCAGCGCATCGAGCTCGGCCTGGCGCGCCGCCGAGCAGGTCGCGAAATCGACGTCGCAGCGGAGGTCCGAAATCTGCTTCAGGATGACTTCGACTTCTTTCCCTGGCCGACTCCAGCCGACGGCGGTGGGGGTGACGACAAAAAGGTGAAAGGTGTTCGCAGCCTCGGTCATCAACAACAGCGCCTCGTCCGGGCGCAGAGCCTTCTGTGTTTCGGCGAGGCCGATCGGGCGCGGCGATACGAGCTGGCGGTAGGATGGATATTTCTTGTCGATCAGCGCGCTGACGTCGGCGAGCCGGGCCTGCACATCGTCGAGTTCGCCGCGTAACCGCGCGGCTTCGACAGTTTTTTTGGCGCCGAGCGCACGCAGCAGATTTTTGTCTATCAGGTTCGCGCGCGCGGCGAGGTCCTGTTCAGCGCGAACCGCCTCGGCCATCTGCGGGGTCTTCGCCGCACCGCGCGCCGCAGTCTGGAGGACGGCGCGCCCCGACGCCGAACTGACCGCATCCTGCGCCGCACGGAAAGCGCGGTCCTGAATCTGCGACTGTTCGGCAGCACCCGGCGTGTCGCTCATCAACCCGAAGGCGGCGTTCATATAGGTGGTGAAGACGCCGCGATCGGGGTTCGCCTGTTGCCGGTCGAGTCCCGACAGCGCGACCGCACTGCCCCGCGCCGCGGTCTGATCTTCCAGCCGCCGGACGATCGCGACCGCCTTGGCCGCAGCTTGTTCGGCTTCGGCCGCCTTGCCCTGCCGCAACAGGTTCGAGGCAAGGCTGTCATAGGCGTGCGCGGTATCAATATGCACTTCGCCTACGCTGTGCTGCAGGATCGCCACCGACTGGCGGAAGTAGGGTTCGGCCGTCTTATCGCCGTTCCCACCGCCACCGCGCACCAGCGCCACGCCGACACTATTATAGGAAACTGCGGTGAGCGGGTGCTTCTCGCCGAGCAAGCGGCGCCGGATTTCGAGCGCCTTGATTGTCATCTCGGCCTCTTCGGCGTGACGACCGAGGCTGCCGAGCGCCGAGCCCAGGCTGATATAGGCCCAAGCGGTTTCGGGATTGTCGTCGCCGAACTTCGCCCGAAAGATGCCGAGCGCCCGCCGGATCAGCGGCTCGGCCTGATCGGACCGGCCATCATCACGCATATTCTGTGCAAGATTGATCAATTGGGTGGCATAGGAAGGGTGCGCTACGCCGGTGATCCGCTCCTGAAGCTCCAGCGCGCGGCGGTACATTGGTTCCGCCTCGGCATAGCGGCCCTGCTGGTTGAGGTTGTGCGCGACATTGGCATACATAGTCGCCGTGCGCTGGCTGTTTTCGCCGAGGGCGGAGCGCGTAATATCCAGCGCCTTGCGGATCAGTGGCTCGATGGCGCTGGCCGGCATGCCGTGATTTTCCATGTTGATCGCAAGATTATTATAGGCCTCGCCGGTCAGTGGATGGGTTTCGCCAAGCAATTTGGTGCGGATGGCGAGCGCCTTGCGATAGGCGGCGTCGGCTTCGCTGAAGCGTCCTTCGAGCGAGAGGCTGTAGGCAACCGCGGTATAGCCGAGCGCGGCCTGTGTGCTGTCATCGCCTTTCGCGGCGCGTGCCAGATCGAGCGACTTGTTCGCCGCCGCCGATGCCTCGGCATAGCGCCCCATGTCGCCGAAATTCACCGCACTGTTGTAATAGCGTAGCGACAGGTCGGCGCCGGTCGTCTCCGGCAACGCTTCGTCGATTGCGCGTGCCTTTTCGAGCAGCGGTTCGGCTTCCTCATAGCGCGCGAGGTCGCGCAGCACGACGGCAAGGTTGGCATAGCCCGAAGCCGTCTCGCGGTGTTTTTCCCCGTTCACGGCCAGGCTGGTCCCGAGCGCCTTGCGATATAGCGCCTCGGCGCCCTTCAGATCGCCCAGTTCAGACAGTACCGACGCCAGATTGCTTGTCGCGACGATCGTCTTCGGGTCCCGCTCGCCCTGTTTCGCGGTGCGCGCGGCCAAGATCGCTCGGCGCAGGGGTAGCGCGTCCGCCGGCCGGCCCTGCCTGATATAGTTGGACGAGAGAAAGCTATATGCGGTCAGCGTCTCGTCGTCGGTCTCGCCGAGCACCGTGCGATTGATGTCGAGCAAGCGCTTCCAATAGCCCTCGGCCTCCTTGAGCTGATTCTGGTCCTCGAGATTGCCGGCGAGCAGGCGATATCCCAAGCTCGTAATGAGGCCGTCGGCGCCATAACGTTTTGTCGCTTCGCCGATCCAGCGGCGATAGACTTGGCCAGCCTCGTGCGTCTTGCCCGCACGAGTGAGATCCATGCCGCTGTTGATGAGGTCGAGCATCTTTTGCTGATCGTCGTTGAGTTCGCTGGGCGGCGTCTCTTGTGCAAAGGCTGCCGGGGCGGCCGCCCATAGCGGAACTGCGAGGGCGAGAGCCAGAAAACGGTGTCGACGGCTGACCATAGAGCGATATTCCCTGTTTCGACCCAACATACAGAATAGATTGGGATATTGTCATCTGAGAACCGCCTAGAACGGAAATTGTGCCCGCGATGTGACAAGCGTCACTCGGCCCAACCGGCAACAGCGGCGGGTCCGGTCAATCGCGCCCGGCAACGTTTTCGATTCGAACGACGTCAGATATGCCGGCTGTCATAAGCCCATTGAAGCAGAGCCTGCCTCTGCTTCGGTCGGCAAAAAGGATCGCCCGGTTCACAATGTTTGCGAACCTGTGCGGCGTGGCGCCGGAACGCGCGCCATCGCGCGATCTGGCGGCGATCCTCGTCGGGTGTCCGTCGCCCCGAATAATAGCGACAATACCATTGGAACCAGCCGCGCGGGTCGTCAGGATGGATCCACCCCTTTTGAATCCAGACGCGCAAAGGCACACTCGCCCGAACGCCGAAATAGTTGAGCGAGCAATCGGAACCTTTGGGTGAAAGCTTCGCGTGCTTGAACCAGATAGCCGGGAATTCGGCAGCGCAATCAGTCATATATTTGCCGCAAAACACCCCGAGTTCCAGCATCTCGGCCGGCGTAAGTTCGGGCTCGAAATCGGGATCGAATGCCCTTCCAATCGGGGCCGTGCGCAAATAGCGATAGCCCCGCTGCATCCGGTCGTTCACGATCACTTCGGCAGCGTCCTTCATGACCCCGAACCTAATCGGCCCGATCGGTTCGAGCACGCCTATTCGTCAAGCGCTTCGAAATAACGGGCGAGCGCGTCGCATGCTCCCCCGGCCAATGCGATGAAGATGCGGCGGCCGTCGTGCGGGTCGTCCTCGCGCAGGAAGAGTCCCGCGTCGGTCATCGTCTTGATCCAGCGCAATGCGGTCGTCGCCGGGACCGCCGCAGCGATGCACAGGCTCGATACCGACACCGGCTGGCGCTCGAGCCGCGCAGCATACAGGTCGAGCAGCATGTCCCATGCCGGATCCGCGAACAGGTCGGCGGGGAAATATTGCTCGCGCATCCGCCGCTGGCGCAGCATCCGCCGTATCTGCTTGGCGCGTTGCCGGTCGAGTAGGCGCTCTTCGGGCACGAAGCTGCGCGGCATGCCAGCGTAATCGCGCGACGGAGCGCGAACCTGATCCGGATGATCGGTTGGATCTTCATTCCATGGGGCAAAGCCCGTCGGTGTGCCCGCAAGCCCGCCGCCCTGTCCGGCAAGGTCGCCGAGCAGGCGCGAAATGCGCGCCACTTCTTCCTGCAGCCGGTCGATCCGTTCCATTGCGTCGTCGCGCGCGATATCGTGAACCGCCATTTGCGGCGTGCGGCGCGCCGCGGCCAGCGCGACCAGCCGCTCCGTCGCATCGGCGTCGACAAGATATTCGGTGCGCAGGGCGTGGGGGATCACCGCCGCGACCCGGTCAAGCGCCGCAAATGTGGTTTCGCAAACCAGGCTGCATCCCCGCTCCGCCGCCGCCAGGCAGAGGTCGGCGAGTGCTTCGCTCTCGATGGTTTCGGCGGCGGCCAGCCAGACGATGTCGACCGCAACCATCTGTCGCAGATGATGCGCGGCGCGGCGCGGCGGAACGGTGGCGACGAGGCGTACGCCATCGGCAAGCGCGATGTCGGGGACGGTCGCTTCGGGTCCGACCAGCAGCAAGCGCGACGGAGCCGCCGGCGCCCCTTCGGGCGAAGGCCAGATCATCGACATGGGCGTCCCGCTGGCGGCCGCGCGGGCCAGTGCGAGGGCCGATACATCGGGCCGAGTCCGTAGGTCCTGTTCCATCATGATGCCTGCCCCCGTTTCCATCGCTCCACCTTGGCGTCCTTATGTCGTCATTCCGGTGATATTCACCTTTTGTTCGTTCCTGTTTGCCGCCAATCCGGACCCAAGCCCGATAGGAGCATGCGTCGGCGCTTGTCGGCCCGAACGGAATAGGTCCATTTTGGACATGATTTGTTCTCATCGTCAACAATTTATTCATGCTTGCCAAATCGCCGGCATAGCGACAGGCGGTGGCCATGGTTTCGGGCCCTTCCTCGCTCAGGCGCCTGCGCTGGCGGCGGCGCTTCCGGTCGCTGGTCGCGCTGCTGCTGCTCGCCGGGCTCGCGTTTGCCGCATGGGTGTGGTTGCCGGCGCCGGCCCTGACGGTGCCGCTCGTCCATGTGATCGACGGCGACAGCCTGACGGTGCGGCAGGACGAGGCGCAGCTGACGATCCGCCTGACCGGTATCGACGCAGTCGAATATCGACAGGATTGCGCGCGCGCCGATGCCAGCCGCTGGTCCTGCGGACGCGAAGCGCGAACGGCGCTCGAAAAACTGGCCGGCGGAGGACCGCTTCATTGCGAGGTGGCGGCGAAGGATCGGTACGACCGCACCCTCGCCGCGTGCCGCACCGCGCCGTTTCCCGATGGTTTCGACCTCGGCGCCGAAATGGTGCGGCAGGGGTGGGCCATCGCAACCACCGACACCTATATGGTCGAAGAAGCCGAAGCGCAGGCCAGACGGCGGGGCATCTGGCAGGGCAACTTCATTCGTCCGGACGACTGGCGCGCGGCACATGAACGGCCCGCCACCGCGCTGACGCCCCCCGACCTCTAGGACCGATCGACATTCAGCCCATGGCGGCCTGCAAATGGCCCGCTATGCCTCGCCGCCGTTTCGGGCTAGGGCGAGCGTCATGAACAGCCTGTTTCCCGTCATGATCGGCGGCGCGATCGGCGCCGGGGCCCGCCATCTGGTCGGGCAGGCGATGCTCGCGCGGCTCGGCCCCGGCTTTCCCTGGTGGACGCTGTCGATCAATATCGCCGGCAGCCTGTTGATGGGCCTGCTCGTCGGCGCGCTCGCGCGCAGCAGCGACGGCGGCGAAACCGCGCGCCTGTTTATCGGTGTCGGAGTCCTCGGCGGCTTTACGACATTCTCCTCTTTCAGCATGGAATTCTGGATGCTTTTCGAACGCGGTCAAAATGCCCAGGCGGCCGCCTATGTCCTCGCGTCGGTGATCGGCGCGATTGTCGCCTGCGGCCTTGGCCTCTTCATCATGCGGCAGGTGCCGGCATGAGCGAGTCCAAAATGAAACTCGACGGGGCGACGATCGCCGAAGAGGACGACGGCATCCGGCTCGATCGCTGGTTCAAGCGCCACCGCGAAGGCACGCCCCACGCGTTGCTCGCGCGCTGGGCGCGGTCGGGGCAACTGACGCTCGACGGCAAGAAGGCCGATGTGTCGGACCGGATCGCGACCGGACAGACGCTGGTGATGCCGACCCCCCCGGTCGAGACCGAGGCACGCCCGGCACGCAAGGGACGCCCGCTGACCGACGCCGACATCGAGCTTGCCACCGGCATGGTGATCCACCGGGACGCGAGCGCGATCGTGCTCAACAAGCTGCCCGGCCTCGCGACGCAGGGTGGGACGAAGACCGAGCAGCATGTCGACGGCCTGCTCGATGCGCTGAAATATGACGCGCCGGTGCGCCCGAAGCTCGTCCACCGGCTCGACAAGGACACATCGGGCGCGCTGCTGATTGCGCGCACCCCGCGCGCCGCCGCCTATTTCGCCAAGAGCTTTTCGAACCGCAGCGCGCGCAAGACCTATTGGGCGCTGATCGTCGGCGTGCCCGACATCCAGCAGGGCGAGATCGACCTGCCGCTCGCCAAGCAGCCCGGATCGGGCGGCGAGAAGATGCATGTGCACGACAGCGGACTCGCGTCGAAAACGCGCTACCGCGTGATCGAGCGCGCGGGGAACAGCGCGGCGTGGGTCGAACTGCAACCGCTCACCGGCCGCACGCACCAGCTCCGCGTCCATATGGCGGCAATCGGCCACCCGATCGTCGGCGACGGCAAATATGGCGGCAAGGGCGCCTTCCTGACCGGGACGATCAGCCGCAAGATGCACCTGCACAGCCGCCGGCTGCGCATCGACCATCCCGACGGCGGCGCGATCGATATCAGCGCCGAAGTGCCCGAGCATTTCGCCGCGAGCCTCGACGCGCTCGGCTTCGACCTGTTGCTCGGCGAAGTCGGGATCGACGATGTCGCCAAGGGCCCGCCGCCGAAAGCGGCGGAAAAGGCAGCCGCCAAGGCGCACAGCAAGCAGATCCGCAAGGCACGGCGCGGTGAGCGGCGTGGACGAACCGCCGACAGCAAGCCCACCGACTTCGTCGGAAAGCCGAAACCCAAAGCCAAAACGGGCAAGCCCGGCAAGCCCGCGCCGAAAAAGCCCGCTGGCAGGAAACCGGGCGCGAAAAAGCATCCCGCCCGCCCGCCCAGAGCGAGCTGATGCATCCGAATTCCGCTTTTCGACCCAGGCAGGACGATCTTGCCGAATTGCTGGTGCGCGAGATCGGCTTTGCCGCGATCTTTGCGAGCACCCCCGACGGACCGCGCGTCGCGCACGCGCCGGTGGTGCTCAGCGACGACCGGACGACGCTGCAATTCCACCTCGCGCGCGGCAATGCGCTGACCCGCCATCTCGACGGCGCCGCCGCACTCGCTGTGGTTCAGGGCCCCGACGCCTATGTCAGCGCGAGCTGGTACGCCGACCCCGATCAGGTACCGACCTGGAATTATGTCGCGGTCGAAATGGAAGGCACGGCGCAGAGGCTGGGCGATGCCGAACTGGTCGCGCAGCTCGATACGCTGTCGGCGAACCATGAGGCACGCATCGGCGCGAACCCGCCATGGACGCGGGGCAAGATGACCCCCGCGCTGTTCAGCAAGATGACCGGCGCGATCACCGGCTTCGAAATGCGCGTCACCGCGTGGCGCCCGACGGTCAAGCTGTCGCAGAACAAACCAGCCGACGAACGCGAACGCGTCATCGACGGCATCGAGGCAACCGGCCACGGCGCGCTCGCCCAGTTGATGCGGCATCTGGGCAGCGATAGGGAGGGTGTATGAACCAGGCCGACGATGCACTCGCCAAAAAACGCTTCTTTGCCATCACCGCGATGCGCCTGATGGGCGCGATCTTCGTATTGATCGGCTTTGTGCTGATCCGCGGCGGATGGGACCTGGCGGGGCAGCCGACCGACCGCTGGATCGGCGTCGCCGTCGTGCTGGTCGGCGCCTTCGATTTCGCGGTGATGCCGCTGCTCCTCGCGCGCCGCTGGCGTTCGCCCAAAGAGCTGTGAAGCGTTTCTGGAAAGAGGTTGCCGTCGTCGCGGAAGACGGCGGCTGGGGCATCGCGCTCGACGGCCGTCCGGTGCGTACGCCGCAGCGCGCTGCGCTGACGGTCGCGAGCGACGCGCTTGCCGAGGCGATTGCAACGGAATGGCGCGATGTAGGCGAGACGATCGACCCCGCGAACATGCCGATGACGGGGCTTGCCAACGCCGCGATCGACCTCGCCACACCCGACCTCGCCGCCTTTGCCGCACCGGTCGCTGCATATGCGGAAAGCGACCTCTTCTGTTATCGCGACGCGCGCGATGCGGCGCTGCAGGCCGAACAGGCGGCGGCATGGAATCCGCTGCTCGCCTGGGCGGAGGCGCGCCACGGCATCGAGTTCACCCTGACGCAGGGGGTGTTGCCGGTCGACCAGCCGGAGGCGACAATCGCGGCGCTGCGCGGCGCCGTGCTGGAGCAGGATGCCTGGCGGATCACGGCGCTGACGCCGCTGGTGACGATCGGCGGATCGCTCGTCGCCGGACTCGCGCTGATCGAACGTGCGTTCGGCGCCGGGGCCTTGTGGGAAGCGGTCAGCCTCGACGAACTCTATCAGGAACGCCGCTGGGGCGCCGACAGCGAAGCGCAGAAGGTGCGCGCCGCGCACAAGCGCGACTGGGATAACGCCGTGCGGTTCCTTTCCCTGATCTAAAGTCCGTCATTGCGAGCGGAGCGAAGCAATCCAGAGCGGCTTGCCCGGGTTCCGGATTGCCGCGTCGCCTCCGGCTCCTCGCAATGACGAAGAAAATCAATCGACGAACTTCGGCTTCCGTTTCTGCATATGCGCCATCACCGCCTCCATCTGGTTGGGCGTGCGGATGACCTTTACCTGCTCGTCGCTTTCGGCCTGAAGGATTTCGGCATCGCTCGCATCGGCAAGCATGTTGCAGAGGCGCTTGGCACCGCGGATCGCGTGCGGATTCTTGTCGGCTATCACGGCGGCGAGTTCCATCGCCTTCGCCAGCGGATCGTCCGAGACATGCGTCGCAAAGCCAAGCAGCTTCGCCTCCGACCCGTTGAATTCGCGGTTGGTGTAGATCATCTCGCGCAGCACATCGTCGGCGACCTGCGTGCGCCACAGCGCCATGCCCGCGACGTCGGGAACGAGGCCCCAGCGCATTTCCATGATCGCGATCCGCGTGTCGGGGTGGAGGATGCGGACGTCGGCGGCGGCCATGATCTGGCTGCCCGCGCCGAACGCCACGCCGTGCACCGCGGCGATCACGGGCACCGGGATTTCGCGCCAGCCCCACGCGGCATATTGCGCGTTGTTCGCGATGCCCCTGGTGCGATCGGCGAGTGTGCCGCCCGCACTGCTCGCACCCGGATCGCGATCATTGCCGAGGCTGGACAGGTCGAGCCCGGCGCAGAAGGCGCGGCCCTCGCCCGACAGGACGACAACCCTGAGGCCCGCCATCGCCTTGAGCTGATCGACCGCCTCGGCGAGCGCCTCCCACATCGCGGGATCGAGCGCGTTCATCTTGTCGGCGCGGATCAGGCGGACGTCGGCGATGCCCCCTTCGAGCATCGTGATCGAGATACGGTCTTTCACGGAAGAGTCCTTTTCATCGTTTCAGCGCGGCTTCGACAAGCGGGAGCTGGTCGTTGCCGAAATACATGTCGTCCCCGTCGACGAAAATCGTCGGCGAACCATAGCCGCCGCGCGCGATCACTGCATCGGTATTCGCACGCAACCGCGCCTTGACCGCATCGCTGCCCGCCGCGGCGGCGAGCGATGCGCCGTCGAGCCCCTCGCCATCGGCGACCGCCGCGAGCACCGCAGGGTCGTCGAGATTCTCCTGCCGGCCGAAATAGCTGGCGAAGGCGGCGCGCGCAAAACGGACCAGCGCGGCCTGATCCTCCTCGAGCGCGCAGCAGAAACGCATCGCGGCGATGCTTTTCGCCGGGTGCCACTGCGACGGGAAATGCATCGGCACGCCCGCAAGCTCGGCCCAGTCCTTCAGCACTTTCCAGCCATGCAAGAGCCGCCGGTTATCCACCTGCTCGCGCGCCGCATAGACGGCGGGGTTCACCGCGTTGAACACGCCGCCGACGAGGATCGGGCGATAGACCGCCGTCGCGCCCGCGCGTTCGAGCACGCCCGGCAGATTATGGAACGCGAGGCAGGTCCAGGGCGAGGAGAGATCGAAGAAAAATTCGACGCGCGCGGTCATCGAATCAGGCCTCCGCTTTCGCCTTTTCCCAATATTGGTCGCGCAGCAGCCGCTTGTAGAGCTTGCCCGTGTCGTGGCGCGGCAGCGCTTCCATGAAATCGATGCGGCGCGGGATCTTCACCCCCGACAGTTTTTCGCGCGCATAGGCGATCAGTTCGTCACGGAGCGCGTCGCCGGCATCCGCCATGTTCGCGGGCTGGATCACCGCGATCACTTCCTCGCCGAAATCCTCGTGCGGGCCGCCCACGACCGCGACATCGGCGACGGCGGGATGGGTGACGAGGTGGTTTTCGATCTCCTGCGGATAAACATTCACGCCGCCGGTGATGATCATGAAGCTCTTGCGGTCGGTGAGATAGAGAAAGCCTTCCGCGTCGAGCTTGCCGACATCGCCGAGCGTCGACCAGCCCTTGCTGTTCCGGCTCGACGCCGTCTTCTCGTCGTCGCCATGATATTCGAAGACATTTTCACTTTCGAAGAACACCGCGCCTTCCTCGTTCGCGCCAAGCTCGGTCTCATTATCCTCGCCCATGATGTGGATCGCGCCGAGGATCGGGCGGCCGACGCTGCCCTTGTGCGTCAGCCAGTCGGCGCTCGAGATAAAGGTCATGCCATTGCCTTCGGACCCCGCATAATATTCGAAGAGCACCGGCCCCCACCAGTCGATCATCGCCTGCTTGACCGGCACCGGGCACGGCGCCGCAGCGTGGATCGCGACCTTCAATGACGAGGTGTCGTAGCGGCGGCGAACCGCGTCGGGGAGCTTGAGCATGCGCACGAAATGCGTCGGGACCCACTGGCTCGCGTTCACGCGATATGTTTCGATGTGCGAGAGCGCGGCTTCGGGATCGAATTTCCTCATCAGGACGACGGTGCCGCCGAGGCGGTGGATCGTCATCGACCAGCGCAGCGGCGCGGCGTGATAGAGCGGCGCGGGGGACAGATAGATGCTGTCGGCGTTGATCTGGAACACCGCCGAGGCGAGCATGACGAGGCTGTTCGCCGCGTCGATCGCGGGATCCTCGGGCAGCGGCACGCGGACCCCCTTGGGGCGGCCGGTGGTGCCCGACGAATAGAGCATGTCGACCCCGGCGCGCTCGTCGGCGATGGGCGTCGCGAGCATCGCGGCGACCGCATCCTCCCAGCTTTCGTAGCCGGGGATCGCGCCGCCCATCGCGAAGCGTTTGATACGGGTGGTCAGCTCCTGCGCGGCGCCGGCGAGGCTCGCCGAGACGACGAGGATCTGCGCGCCCGAATTTTCGAGGATATAGTCGGTTTCGTCCTGCGTCAGCCGCGACGAAATGCAGACATAGCGCAGCCCCGCGCGCTGCGCGCCCCAGGTGAGGCCGTAATAATGCGGGGTATTGTCGAGCATGAAGGCGACGACATCCTCATGCCCCAGCCCGTGCGAGCGAAAGAGCTGCGCCGCGCGGTTCGACGCGGCGTCGAGTTCGCCATAGCTGATCGCCTCGCCCGTTTCGGCGACGATGATCGCGGCTTTGTCGGGGTTGGCGCGGGCGTGGACTGAGGGGTGCATCGGGCATCATCTCCGGGAATCGTTGCTTTCTTTATGTCGAAGATGAGTAGCAACCTGAAACTTTTGGTCAAGCAAGCTGGGGCTCGTGACAGGTCCGCGATCAAGAAGCGGCAAATTGCAGCGCAATATCGGGAATGCCGGACCTAATCCGGGCGCGAGCGCAGCGCATAGCCCATGCCCTTCACCGTGTGCAGCATCGGCCAGTCGAACCCCCGGTCGACCTTGGCGCGCAGCCGCGACATATGCACCTCGACCCGGTTCGTGCCCGGGTCGAAATCGATCCGCCAGACGGCGCGGAGCAGCGCGTCGCGCGACAGCGGACGGTCGGGCACGCGGGCGAGATTGGCGAGGAGGTCGAACTCGCGCAGCGGCAGGCGAAGGAGCCGCCCGGCACGCTCTACACGCCGGTCGATCAGGTCGATGCGCAGTTCGCCCTCGCCAAGCTGGCCCGCCGCGATACGACTGCGCCGGAGCAGACCCGCGACGCGCGCGAGTATTTCCGGAAGATTATCGGTCCAGCCCACCGCATCGTCGGCGCCCGCACCGAGCGCCACCATCCGGTCGTCGAGCGAATCGCGGTCCGACACGACCATCAACGGTCGCGACCCGGCGATCGACCGCATCAGCCGGACAAACTCGGAAGGTTCCTGCCAGTCGAGGAAAGGATTGACGAGCAACAGGTTGAAACAACTGTCTCTCCACGGCCGAAGCCCGTTGACGTGCTGCGGCAGGATCAATGCGTCGCACCCCGCGGCCTCGATCGCACCGCGCAGTGCCTCCGCGCGCGCCACCAGCGGGTGATAGACGGCGACCAGCAATTTCCTGTCGCCTCCCCCGGCACTGTCCGATGATGCCATCCGCATCCCCCGTCGTCGACGCAACATCTTGTCGCCCCGCCGCCCCACCGGCATTGCACCGCCTTTCGGCTGTGCTAACCCTAGGCCATGACCAGTATCGAAATGCTTGACGGCGACTTCGCCACCTTGCCCGACCTCGTCCGTGCCCACGCCGCGGAACGTCCCCATGCCGTAGCGGCTGCCGACGCGCAGCGGCGGCTGAGCTGGTCCGAACTGGATCAATTGACCGACCGAATCGCCGCGCGCCTGCAGCAGGACGGATTCAAAAAGGGGGATCGCGCCGCGATCGCGGGGCTCAACAGCGTCGAGCAGATGGCGGTGATCCTCGGCACGCTGCGCGCCGGCGGGGTCGCGGG
>JALDYH010000048.1:0-24752 GCA_032154175.1 Sphingopyxis sp.
GAGAGCGATTGTGCGGTGAAATCCACCATGGGAACGATCCGGGCATAGTTCAAGCGTGTGGGGCCGATGACCCCCACCACACCGACCACGCGCCCGTCCGCGCCGCGATAGGGCGCCGCTATCACGGACGAGCCCGAAAGCGAGAATAATTTATTCTCCGACCCGATGAAAATGCGTGTCGCGCTGCCTTCGCGCGCGCTGTCCAGCAACTGTGCGATGTCCTGTTTGGTTTCGAGCTCGTCAAGCAATTGCCGGACGCGGTCGAGGTCGCCGACCGCGCTGTCGTCGAGCAGATTCGCCTGTCCGCGTACGATCAGCACCGGGCGGTCGGCGCCGTCTGACGACCATATCGCGAGGCCGCGACTGACGAGGTCCTGCGCCGCGCGGTCGATCGCGATGCGCTCGGCCTCGATCTCGCGGCGCACGCGTGCCATGGCTTCTGTCAGTGTCAGGCCAGCGAGCGTCGCCGAGATATAATTGCCTGCCTCCACCAGCGCCGAGGGGTTGAGCCCCGGCGGAATATCGATGACGCGATTTTCGACCGCGCCGTCGCCCGCGACGAGGACGACGAGCGACTGGTTCGCCGACAGCGGCACGAAGGCGAGCTGTTTCAGCACGCGCTCATGCTTCGGGACGAGCACGAGGCCGGCGCACGCCGACAGCCCCGACAGCGCCGAGGTCGCCTGCGCCAGCGCGCTTTCGATTGGACCGCTTTCCGACAGGCTCGCCTCGATCTGCGCGCGGTCCTCGGCCGACGGTTCGGCAACCTGCATCATCCCGTCGACGAAGAGGCGGAGACCCTGTTCGGTGGGCAGGCGCCCGGCGCTGGTATGCGGGCTGGCGAGCAGGCCATATTCTTCGAGATCCTGCATCACGTTGCGGATAGACGCGGGCGAGAGGTTGAGCGCCGCGAGCTTCGACAGCGTGCGCGAGCCGACCGGCTGGCCTGTTTCGAGATAGGCGTCGACGACCAGCCGGAACACGTCGCGCGCGCGCGTGGTGAGTTCGGTGATCGGCGGGGTGGTCATATGGGGGATTTAGGGATGGGGAGGGGCGGGGGCAAGCGCCACGCCGATGCGCATCCACGAAGAAAAGAAGGTGCAATTGGCGGACCTTCTGCATAGCTTCCCCGCCGGGGAGAAATTCATGACGACACCGCCGCTCGATCGCGACGACCCGCTCGACGATTTCGATCATCGCGATATCGTGCTGCTCGGCCGCAAGCACCGCGTCTACACAATGGGCAGCGGTCCTGCGGTGATCGTGATGACCGAAATGCCCGGCATCAGTCCGCATGTCGCGCGGTTCGCGCGATGGGTCCGCGATGCGGGCTTTACCGTCTATATGCCGCATATCTTCGGCAAGGACGGCGCGGTACCGCGGGCGCCTCGCATGTTTTTCACGATGATCGGGGGGTGCATCAGTCGCCAGTTCCGGGCGTTTCAGGCGAACGAAAGCTCGCCCGCGACGCGGTGGCTGCGCGCGCTCGCGGCACAGGCGCACAAGGAATGCGGCGGCAAGGGTGTCGGCGCGATCGGCATGTGCTTCACCGGCAATTTCGCGTTGTCGATGATGCTCGAGCCTGCGGTGCTCGCGCCGGTCCTCGCGCAGCCGTCGCTGCCGCTGAACGACGCGGCGGGAATGCATATCGCGCCGGGCGAACTCGCGGCGGTGAAGGCGCGGATGGATGCCGAGGATCTGACAGTGCTCGCCCACCGCTTCGAGGGCGACAAATATTGCAAGGCGGCGCGCTTCGCGGCCTATCAGGATGCGCTCGGCGACCGTTTCATCGGCCGCGTGCTGCCCGACGATGCCGCAAACCCCGACAGCCCGATGAAGAACCCGCACAGCGTCGTCACCATCCATCTGATCGACGAGGCGGGCCAGCCGACGGTACAGGCGCGCGACGAAATCCTCGATTTCTTCAAGATGCGGTTGAGCGAATGAAGGCAGCCGCCTAAGGGCCACGGCAATCATTATTTGAAAGGACTGCTTATGCGCCCCTCAGGCCGCGCGCCCGACCAGATGCGCCCCATCGCGATCGAAACCGAATTCACCATCCACGCCGAGGGCAGCGTCCTCGTCAGCTTCGGCAACACCAAGGTGCTCGTGACCGCCAGCGTCGACGAGAAGGTGCCGTCGTGGATGCGCGGCAAGGGCGCCGGCTGGGTCACCGCCGAATATGGCATGCTGCCCCGCGCGACGCACACCCGCGGTGCGCGCGAAGCAGCGAAGGGCAAGCAGTCGGGCCGGACGCAGGAAATCCAGCGGCTTATCGGGCGCAGCTTGCGCGCCGTCGTCGACATGAAGAAGCTCGGCGAACGTCAGATCATCATCGACTGCGACGTCATCCAGGCCGATGGCGGCACGCGCACCGCGTCGATTTCGGGCGCGTGGGTCGCGCTGCGCCTTGCGGTCGACAAGCTGCTAGCGGCGAAGCTGCTGACCGAGGATCCGATCGAGGACAAGGTCGGCGCTATTTCCTGCGGCATTTACAAGGGCACGCCGGTACTCGACCTCGACTATGACGAGGATTCGGTCGCCGAAGCCGACGGCAATTTCGTGCTGACCGCGAAGGGCCAGATCGTCGAAGTGCAGGCGAGCGCCGAGGGTGCGACCTATGACGAGGAAGGCCTGCTCCGCCTGCTGCGTCTTGCACGCATCGGCTGCAGCGAGATTTTTGCGGCGCAGGACAAGGCCACGGGACGCTGAGATGACGCGGCGGCTCGCTCCCGGCAAGCTCGTGATCGCCAGCCATAACGCGGGCAAGGTGCGCGAAATCCGCGCGCTGCTCGAACCCTTCGGGATCGAGCCGGTGTCGGCGGGCGACCTCGGGCTTCCCGAGCCCGAAGAGACCGGGACGACGTTCCGTGAGAATGCGCTGTTGAAGGCGCATGCGAGCGCGTCGGCGGCGGGTCTTCCCGCGCTCGCCGACGACAGCGGACTCGAGGTCGCTGCGCTCTCGGGCCGGCCGGGTGTCTACACTGCCGACTGGGCCGAGCGGCAGTGGTTCGAGGGCAATCCGGGCCGCGACTGGTATATGGCGATGGGCAAGGTCGAAGGTCTGCTCGCCGAGCAGGGACCCGAAGTCGACCGCAGCGCGCGCTTCATCTGCACGCTGGCGCTGGCGTGGCCCGACGGACATGCCGATGTTTACGAAGGTGCCGCGCAGGGAAGCCTGACCTGGCCGCCGCGCGGCAAGCTGGGGTTTGGTTACGATCCGGTCTTTGTTCCGGTTGGTAACACATTGACTTATGCCGAAATCGACCCCGCCCGGAAACATGCGATCAGCCATCGCGCCGATGCGTTCGCCAAGCTGGTCGCGGGAGCATTGGGCTAGCGGATATTATATCCGGGTAATATTGACTCGGATTTTGTCCGGGTATAAAGGGTCGACATGACCCATGATCATCATTCCGTCACCGCCTTCCTCGGCGATATGCAGCTCGCCTCGGGAAGCCGCGAAGCCGTTACCCGGACGCTCGAGGATCGCTATCCCGCCGATCTCGGGGCGATCCTCGTGTTCGACGACACCACGGGGCGGCTGGCCGACCTCGACTATTGGGACGCCGCCAGGGCGACGCCTGCACCATCCGCCGGTCGGCCGCGGCTCGGCGTGAAGGCGCGCGAGGTCACGCTGTTGCCGCGGCATTGGGACTGGCTCGGCGCCCAGCCGGGTGGTGCGTCGGCCGCGTTGCGCAGGCTGGTCGAGGCCGCGAGCAAGGGCGCGCCCGATGCGAAGCAGCGCAGGGATGCAGCCTATAATTTCATGAGTCATGTCTGCGGCGACCGGCCGGGATATGAAGAGGCGCTGCGCGCGCTGTACCGCGACGACGACGCGGCATTCGGCGCGATCGTGGCGGCGTGGCCCACGGATATTCGCGCCCATATCGCGCGGCTGCTGAAACCCTGAAACGCGGACCGGCGATTCGGGCTTTTGCGCGCAGGACGAAAGGGAGTAGGGGCGCGGCATGGCCGAACCGCTCGCCCTCTACGTCCATTGGCCGTTTTGCGTATCGAAATGCCCTTATTGCGACTTCAACAGCCATGTACGTGAAAGCGTCGATCAGGCGGAGTGGCGCGATGCGTTGCTGGCCGATTTGCGGCACGAGGCGATGCTGCTGCCGGGTCGCACGGTCGGCTCGATCTTCTTTGGCGGAGGTACGCCGAGCCTGATGCCGCCCGCGACGGTCGCTGCGGTGATCGCTACGGCCGGAACCGCATGGGGGCTGGCGGATGACGTCGAGATCACTCTCGAAGCGAACCCCAATTCGGTCGAGGTCGCGAATTTCGCCGACCTCGCCGCCGCCGGGGTCAATCGCGTTTCGATAGGGGTTCAGAGCTTCGATTCGGAAGTGCTTGAATTCCTTGGCCGTGCGCACAGCGAGGATGAGGCGCGGCGCGCCATTGCGGCAGCACAGGAGTATTTCGCGCGGGTCAGCTTCGACTTGATCTATGCGCGGCCCGGCCAGTCGATGGCGGCGTGGGAAGCTGAACTTGCAGGCGCGCTCGCTTTCGGCACCGACCATCTCTCGCTCTATCAACTAACCATCGAACCCGGCACGCGCTTCGCGACGCTCGCGGCGAAGGGCGACCTCACGATTCCCGATGGCGATACCGCCGCCGACCTGTTCGACGCGACGCAGGCGATGACGCGCGCGGCCGGCTTGCCGCGTTACGAAGTGTCGAACCATGCGCGCGTCGGGCAGGAGAGCCGCCATAACCTCGCATACTGGCGCTACGCCGATTATGCGGGCGTCGGCCCCGGAGCGCACGGGCGGCGGCTGTGCCAGGCGACCGAGCGTCACAAGAAGCCCGAGAATTTCATCGCGGCGGTCGAACGCAACGGTCATGGGCTCAAGGTCGAAAGCGACCTGCCGGATCATGAGCGCGCGACCGAGGCGATGCTGATGGGGTTGCGGCTGACCGAAGGGGTCGACCTCGCCCGGATCGAGGCGCGCAGCGGGCTGGCGCGCGAGGCGTTCGTCGACGCCGATGCGGTGGCGCGGCTCGCGAAGCAGGGACTGATGACGCAGGATGGCGACCGGCTGGCGGTCACCGATGAGGGCATCTTGCTGCTCGACTCGATCCTTTCCGAGGTGGTGCGGACCGGCTAGGTTCGCGGCGAAGCGAGGCCGATTTTGAGCGATACCCTGATCCGCGACTGGGATGCCCATCTGGCGCATGAAAAGCGCCGGTCGGAGCATACGCGCCGCGCCTATATCGCGACCGCCGAGCGATTCTGTGGCTTTCTGTCGCGGCATCGGGGCGACGTGGTCGATGCGCACATGCTGAAGGTGCTGACCCCGAATGACTTGCGCGCCTATCTCGCCGGCCGCCGCGCCGAAGGGCTGGGTAACGCGTCGGCGGCGCGCGAGCTTTCGGCGCTGCGCGGCTTCCTGCGCTTCATCGGCGGAACGAACGCCAGCGTGCCGCAGATGCGCGGGCCGCGCGTCAAGAAAGGCCTGCCGCGCCCAGTCTCGCCCGTCGAGGCATTGCGACTCGCGCAGGATGTCGAGGACAATGCCCGCGAGGGCTGGGTCGGTGCGCGCGATTTCGCGCTGCTGCTGCTGCTCTATGGCGCGGGCTTGCGCATCGGAGAGGCCTTGTCGCTCACCGGCGCGGTGATGCCGCCGGGCGATACGCTGCGCGTCACGGGCAAGCGGAACAAGACGCGTATTGTCCCGATCCTGCCTGCTGTTGCGAATGCCGTGTCGCGCTATGTCGAGGCCTGTCCGTACCCGATAGCGAAGGATACGCCGCTATTTCTCGGCGCGCGCGGCGGGCCGCTCCAGCCGGGCGTCGTCCGGGCGAGCGTGCGCTCGGCGCGGCGCGCGCTGGGCCTTCCCGAACGCACGACGCCGCACGCTTTGCGCCACAGCTTCGCGACGCACCTGCTCGCGGGCGGCGCCGACCTGCGCAGCCTTCAGGAATTGCTCGGCCACGCGAGCCTCGCCTCGACACAGGTCTATACCGCGGTCGACGCCGCGCATCTGCTCGACATTTACCGCAGCGCGCACCCGCGCGCCTAATTCGCCTGCCTGGGCTTCCAGGTGATGACGCGGTAGATATAGACGACCACGAGCGAGCCGATCGCGACGAGCGCGACGGGGCCGACGAAGGCGTCGAGGTTCGCGAACTTCCCGCCGAACCAGTTGCCCGCGCCCGCGAGCGCGGCGATCCAGATCGTCGAGCCTGCGGCGGTCCAGGCCAGGAATTTCGCCTGGTTCATCTTTACCATGCCCGCGGGCAGCGACACCATCGTGCGCGCGACGGGCATGAAGCGCGCGATGAAGACGATCGCGGGGCCGTATTTGAGGAAGAAGGCGTGCAACCGCTCGACCTCGGCCCAGTCGAGCGTCAGCCAGCGGCCATGACGGTCGATAAAGGGTTTGAGGCGTTCGTAACCGATCCAGCGGCCGATCCCGTACCAGACCCAGTTGCCCGCGGTCGTACCCGCGACCGCGACCGCGACGAGCGTCCAGAAATCGAAATGACCCTTCGCGACCGCGATACCGCCGAGGCCCATGATGACCTCCGACGGGATCGGCGGGAACACATTTTCGAGGAACATGAGGACAAAAATCCCCACATAGCCCCAGCTCTGGATCAGGTTCAGGATGAAGTCGGTCATGGGGAGGGAACGCTCGGGCGCGTCAGCCGATCCGCCGGACGATCGCGTCCCAGATCATTCCCGCCGTATCGCTGTCGTTGAAACGGTCGATCGCGACGATGCCGGTGGGCGAGGTGACGTTGATTTCGGTGAGCCATTCGCCGCCGATCACGTCGATGCCGACGAAGACGAGGCCGCGTTCGCGGAGCTGCGGCCCGAGGACGTCACAAATCTCCTGCTCGCGCGGAGTGAGTTCGGCTGCTTCCGCATAGCCGCCGACGGCGAGGTTCGAGCGGAATTCGCCTTCGCCGGGCTTGCGGTTGATTGCGCCGGCGACCTCGCCGTCGACGAGGACGATCCGCTTGTCACCCTTCGAAACGCTTGGCAGGAATTGCTGGACCATGAAGGGCTCGGGCCAGACCTGGCCGAACAGCTCGACAAGCGCGCCGAGGTTGCTGCCATCGGCATCAATCCTGAAAACGGCCTTGCCGCCATTGCCGTGGAGCGGCTTGATCACGACGGCGCCGTGGCGTGCCTGAAAATCCTTCACGGCATCGAGGCTGCGCGTCACCATCGTCGGCGGCATGAATTCGGGAAAGTCGAGCACGAAGACTTTTTCGGGCGCATTGCGCACCGAAACGGGGTCGTTGACGACGAGCGTCTCATGTCCGATGCGTTCGAGCAGCCAGGTGCCGGTGAGATAGCCGAGGTCGAAAGGCGGGTCCTGCCGCATCAGCACGACATCGACGTCGCGGCCGAGATCGAGCAGCACCTCGTCGCCGAATTCATAATGCGCGCCGGCCTCGCGCTGCGCTGCGACGATACGGTGTGCTTTCGTCGTCAGTCGCCCGGCTTCCCACGTCAGCCCGCGCACATCATAGTGATAGAGTTCGTATCCGCGCTCGAGCGCCTTCAAGATCAGGTGGAAACTGCTGTCGCCCCCGATATTGATACCGTCCATCGGGTCCATTTGTACCGCGGCGCGCAGGGTCATTCGATCTTCCTCAGGGTTGCCAGACGTGGACCAGATGGCGTGGCAGACGCCTCGGCGCAAGGAGCATCACGTCGATCCGTATGTCGTCGCGCGGGCCGGCGAAGCGCGGGCCGAGCATTTCGGCAGCCGCGGCAACGCGGCGCAGGCGATAATGGTCGATGGCCAGATCGAGGTCGGCGGCGCGGTCGCGCCATTTGACCTCGATGAAGGCGATGGTGCGGCCGCGCCGCGCGACAACGTCGACCTCGCCGACGGGCACGCGCAGCCGCTCGCCGAGGATGCGCCAGCCATGGAGGCGCAGCCACCAGGCCGCGCGGCGCTCGGCCCTGCGTCCGCGCGCTTCGGCGGCGGCGCGGTTCAAGCCTGCTCTTTCAGCGTCAGCGCGCGGGCGTAGACGTCATGGCGGTCGAGCCCGAAGCGTTTGGCGACCGCCTTGGCCGCCTGTGCGACGGGCCTGTCGGCCATGGCTTCGCGCAGCGCCGCGTCGAGCGTCGCGTCGTCGACCTCTTCGGCGACGGCTTCGCCGGGCGGGCCGACGATCACGACGATCTCGCCTTTTGGCGGCGCGTCGGCATAGCGCGCGGCGAGTTCGGTCAGCGTACCGGTGACGCATTCCTCGAACATCTTGCTGATTTCGCGCGCAACCGCCGCCTCGCGGTTCCCGAGCCCTTCGGCCATCGCCGCCAGCGATGCCGACAGCCGCGGCCCGCTTTCGTAAAAGACCAAAGTCGCGCGCAGCCCGGCGAATTCGGCGAGCGTGTCGGCGCGCGCCTTCGCCTTGTTCGGCAGGAAGCCCGCGAACAGGAAGCGGTCGCTTGGCAGCCCCGACAGCGTGATCGCGGCGATCGCGGCGCAGGGGCCGGGCAGGGTGGTCACATGCCGTCCCGCCGCGCGCGCGTCGCGCACCAGCTTGTATCCGGGGTCCGAAACCAGCGGGGTTCCCGCATCCGACACCAAAACGACAATTTCATCGGCCATGCGCGCAACCAGCGCGGCGCGGGTGCGTTCGTCGCTATGATCATGATAGGGGGTCATCGGCACACGCAAACCCAGATGCGACAGCAGTTTCGCCGTCACGCGCGTATCCTCCGCGGCAATCACGCCCGCGGAAGCGAGCGTCGCCGCCGCGCGGGCGCTGATGTCGCCAAGGTTGCCGATGGGCGTCGCGACGATATAGAGACCGGGCAAGGGAGAATCTGAGATGTTCGAATCTGGCATGGCGCCGAAAATGGCAGAGACTGCCTCCGATTGCCATCAGGGCGCGCGCCAAAATAATGCACACCCCCGGCGCCAAATGTTGCGCGGGCTGGGTGTGGCGGCGATGGCAGGGCTGCTCGCGGCGTGCCAGGTGGTGCCCAAGGGGAATGGCCCGGCGGCGACGCCGCCGCCCACGAATCCCGACGACAATGTCGGCCCCGGCCTTCCCACCGATACCGATCGCCACCGCGTCGCGCTGCTCGTTCCGCAGACAGGCCCCAACGCCGATGTCGGCACCGCGATCGCCAATGCGACGACGCTGGCCTTGCTCGATTCGCGCACCGAGCGTGTCCGCATCACCACTTATGACACGGCGCTTGGCGCCGCCGCCGCGGCGCGTCAGGCGGTCGCCGACGGCAACAAGCTGATCCTCGGCCCGCTGCTCAGCGAGGACGTCACCGCGGTCGCGCCGGTCGCGCGCGAGGCGAAGGTGCCGGTGCTCAGCTTCTCCAACGACAGCAGCGTCGCGGGCAACGGCGTCTTCATCATGGGCTTCGTCCCCGGCCAGTCGGTCGAGCGCGTTGTCGCTTTCTCGCGCGCCAGGGGACATCAGCGTTTCGGCGCATTGGTGCCCAAGAATGTCTACGGCGACCGGTCTGCCGCCGCCTTCCGCGCCGCCGTCGCCAAAGCGGGCGGGACGCTCGTCGCGGTCGAAAGCTACGACCGCAGCGCGACCGCGCTGACCGGCGCGGCGCGACGGATCGCCAACGCCGGCGCGATGGACGCGGTGCTGATCGCCGACAGCGGGGGCAACGCCATTCGTGCGGTGCCGGTGATCAAGGGCACGGGCAACAAGCAGATTCTCGGTACCGAACTGTGGAACACCGATGCCGCGCTGGGTGGTAGCGCGGTGATGCGCGGGGCGTGGTTCGCCAGCGTGTCGGACGGCCTCTATGGCCAGCTCGCGACCAAATATCGCACCCGCTTTGGCAAGGCGCCGTACCGGCTTGCCAGTCTCGGCTACGATTCGGTGTTGCTGACCGTTCGCATCGCACGCGACTGGAAACCGGGCACCAGTTTCCCCGCGAACCGCCTGCTCGCTGCCGACGGTTTCGGCGGTATCGATGGCATCTTCCGTTTCAGCAACCGCGGCATCGCCGAACGCGCGCTCGAGGTCAGCGAGGTTGGAGCCGGCGGCTTCCGCGTTGTCGATCCCGCGCCGACGAAATGGTAGGTACCAACTGACAGTGGCAGACCGGCCACAGTCGGTCCGAAAAGCGTTATCCGAAGATCGCGGCGACCTTTACGACGGCTCCGTGATCACTATATGACCGTCACGCGTGTTTTGCGTCGATGCCGCACGCCTGTTTTAAACGACCCAGGAGATACAGCTATACCACCGCCCATGACCCGTCGCCCGATGGCACCGCTGCCGCCCAAGAACGGCCCGCGTTACAATGAATTCATCGCCTCGCCCAAAGTCCGTGTGATCGACGAGGAAGGCGAAAATCTGGGCGTCATGCTAACGGCCGAAGCGATCGAGCAGGCCGCCTCCGTCGGGCTGGACCTGGTCGAAGTATCCCCGAACGCCGATCCGCCGGTGTGCAAGTTCCTCGACGTCGGCAAGTTCAAGTACGAGGCGCAGAAAAAGGCGAACCTCGCGCGCAAGAGCCAGAAGACGCAGGAAATCAAAGAGATCAAGATGCGTCCGAACATCGACGATCATGATTTCGATGTGAAGATGAAGAAGGTCTTCGACTTCCTCGGCGAAGGCGACAAGGTCAAGATGACCATGCGTTTCCGCGGCCGCGAAATGAGCCACACCCAGCTCGGCCTCAACGTGCTCCAGCGCGTCGCCGAACTGACGTCGGAAATCGCGAAGGTCGAGGCGCATCCGCGCACCGAAGGCCGCCAGATGCTGATGGTGATCGCGCCGAAGTAAGGCGTCGGTTACCTATGGGCGCCGGCGGTTCGCATTCGTGACCGCCGCGCGCCTAGCTTTCGGCCACCACCTCGAACAGGTCGCCGTCGCCATCGAGAATGAAGAATTTGCCGTCGGCAGTGGCGGTAAAGGCGTTGATCCGGTCGAACGCACCGGCGTCGGGCGCGAAATCCTGATCGCGATTGGCGGCCGCTTCGAGGGGCAGCGTCGTTGTGGCACTCAGCAACTGGTCTGCATCGATCGTCCAGATCGAAGATCCGCCTCGGGAATCCACGGAAGTCGTGCCAAAGATCAGCTGCCCGCCAAGCGATGCGACAGACCCGTCATAGATCGGACCGAGGGTGACCAGTCTGCGCTGTAAGGAGCTCAATATCTCCAGCAAGGGAGCAACCAGACCGGCGGGCTCGGTCGGCGGAAGGTTCGGATCGGAGCTCTTCACGGTCCCTTCGCGATAGGGATAGCCGAAGCTGAGAAGGGGGCCGCTGATGTCGACGAGATTGATTTCGCCTCTCTCGCGGCCCTGGTCGCCGACGAGCAGCCGGTTATCGACGAAGGTCGCCGAGCCCGGGCCGAAGAAACCCTTCGCGACCACTTCGTAATCATAGGGCGGCGTCGCGCCGCTATCGGGGGTGATACGAATCAGCTTGCCGACATAATTGCCGTCGTCATGCGCGTCGGTGAAACCATTCTCGTAAGTGGAGCCTGTTGCGAGATACAGCAGGCCATCGGATCCGAAACCGAGCCATCCGGCGTAGCTGGGCGGCATGAAGGTCCGCGTATCGAATGCGGCGACGACGGCGGAATAGTCGGCCATGCCGGCTTCGACCTTCGCCCGGTCGATGACGCGAACGATAAATTCGCGGCGACCGTCGTCATAATAGGAAATATATAGTTGGCCGTCGGTGGCGTAATTCGGCGACGCAACGAGGCCGAGGGGTTGCACAGCGGTCGACGGTATGCGGGAGAATAATGTTCGCGTGCTGGTCGCGGGATCGAAATAATATATATCACCGTTTCTTTCCACCACAAGGAGTCGGGTGTCGCCGGGAATGGCGGCCATCGCTTCCGGAAGGTAGAACCCGCTGAAAACGCGCCGGACGGCGATGCCTTCGCGGCTGTTGGTCACGGTGATGGAGAGCGGCAGCGATACGCTGGTCCGCGCGTCGCTGACCGACAGCGTCACCTGATAGACATTGTCCCCATCGGCGTCGGCAGGGCGGTCGGCATCGGGCGCTTCGACGAAGTTCAGCAGGCCCGCCGGGGTGATCGAGAAGCGCGCGGCATCGGGCCCGCCTGCGATCGAAAAGCTCAGCGTGTCGCCATCGGCATCGGTCGCCGTCGCCTGATAGGATAGCGCGGCATTTTCGACGAGCGAGGCTGTCGCGGCCGAGGTGAATTGCGGGGCCTGGTTGGGCGGGATGACCACCAGATCGTCGTCGTCGCCCCCGCATCCTGCGAGCAAGAGCAAGGTCGCCGCGATCATTATCCGGTTCATGTTGCTTCCCCCTTGGGCCCTATTGTTAACCGCCTGTTTTGTGCGGGTCAATTGAGACGCGCGTCTCGCCGTCCGACATCCCGCCAGGACCGAATCGCCGCTCGATGATGCTATATGCGCCTTGATGATCGCGGAGGATGAGGGTGCTGCATCGCGTGCCGTAAACATCGCCGCGCAGGAAGAGCGCGGGATCGTCCTCGGCGCCCAGCAGGTCGAGCATCGCTTCGGGGTCGAAGCCCGTGGCGATGTTCGTGCCCAGGGCGTTCCGGAGTCGCTCGGCGCGCGGGCAGGGCGCATCGACGGGCTCGTTAGCGAGCGCATGGATGCCGGGCTCCAGCGGCATGATCAGCGGCACCGGCCGATTGGTCAGCAGCCGCGCCGCGCCGCCGTTGACCGCGAACAGGTTGAACGCGTTGAAGCGCGGCAGATCCTCGGCCGCGGGATCGGCAAAGCGTCCGTCGCCGCGCAGCATGTCGACCACGAGCGCGCCGCGCGATTCCTTTGCGGGGTCGGGCATCGCGCCGCGCACGTTGGTCACGACCACGACACGGCCACTGGGGCGGTGGACGCCAAGCCACGTCCCGCCCGCCTGCAGATCGCGTCCGGCCACGACGCCGCTGCCGTCGCTCCATTCGGCGAGCGGCGCGGCGGGGCGCGCATGAAACTCGTCGCGATTGCCGATGAGGATGAGGGGCCAGTCGGGGTGGGCCTGGTGAGCTAGGGCGACGACGCACATGCGGCGCATATCGGCGCTGGGCAGGCGCTTGCCAAGCCTCTTGACAAATTGCTTGGTTGAATGTTCAATCAACTTCCCTTCGAGAGGAGGATGTGATGTCCGACGAATTCGAGAAGATGGGCGAAAACCTGCGGGCCAAGACCGGCAAGGGACTCGACGAATGGGTCGCCGCGGCGCGCGCGACCGGCATTGCCGGCCATATGGCGCTGGTCAATCACCTGAAATCCGCACACGCGCTTGGTCACGGCTATGCCAATATGATCGTCCATGCCGCGAACGCATCCTCCTCGCTTTCGCAGGATGATGATGCGCTGGTCGCGGCGGCGTTCGACGGCGCCAGGGCGCACTGGCGGCCGCTCTATGACCGGCTGGTGGGGCTCGTGCAGGGGTTCGGCGACGATGTCGAGCTGTCGCCCAAGAAGGGCTATGTCAGCCTGCGCCGCAAGAAACAGTTCGCGCTGCTCCAGCCGTCGACGAAGGACCGTTTCGACATCGGCCTCGCGCTGAAGGGCGAGGATCCCGCGGGCAAGCTCGAACTGGCAGGTAGCTGGAATGCGATGGTCTCGCACCGGGTGCGGATCGCGGACGATGCCGATGCGGGCGACGATGTGGCGGGGTGGCTCCGCGCCGCTTATGACCGCGCCGGATAGCGGGCCATATGAACGCCGCCGACACACGCCACCGCATCTTGATGACCGCGATGGAGCTGTTCTGGGAGAAAGGCTATCTCTCGACATCGGTCTCCGACATATTGTCGCGCAGTCAGGTGCACAGCGGCAGCCTCTATCATTTCTTCCCCGGCAAGCAGGATGTGCTCGTCGGGGTGCTCGAACTCTACCGCGACGGGATCGACGAGATGCTGCTCGCGCCGAACTGGGAGGGGGTCGACGATCCGATCGAGCGCATTTTTGCGCTGCTCGCGGGATATCGCACCCACCTGATCGTCACCGATTGCACGTACGGCTGTCCGATCGGCAGCCTCGCGCTCGAGATCCACGAGCCCGACCCGGTCGTGCGCGAATTGATGGCGACGAATTTCAGCAACTGGTCGACCGCGATTGCAGGCTGCTTCGCCGCCGCAGCCGAACGGCTGCCGCCCGATACCGATCGCAGGGCGCTCGGCGAATTCGTGCTGACGGTGATGGAGGGCGCGGTGATGCAGGCGCGCACCTATCGCGACATCGGCTATTTCGACCGCAACATTGCTGTATTGCGTGACTATATCACCACGTTGATGGCGATGGCAAAGGATGATAGCTTCGCCTGACTTTCTGGAGGGGAAGGCATATGATGACCGAAGTGCGCAAAACACCCTGGCACCTGTGGGTGGTCGGGATACTTGGTCTGCTGTGGAATCTCATCGCGGTAACCGACTACACCTTCGCGAAAATGAAGAGCGACTGGTATATGAAGGAGGTCGGCCAGTTCACGGCCGAACAGATCGCCTGGTTCGGGCAGTTTCCGATGTGGGCGAATATCGGCTGGGCGCTGGGCGTATGGGGGTCGTTCCTCGGCGCGGTGCTGCTGCTGATGCGCAGCCGGCATGCGGTGACCGCCTTCATCGTGTCGGCGGCCGGGCTCCTGACAATGACCATCTATCAGTTCGTGCTGAAGAAGGACGAGTTCATGGGGCTTTTCGGTCCCGGTCCGATGTATTTCACAATCGTGATCTGGGTGATCCTGATCGCGCTTTTCCTTTACGCGCGGCGGCAGGCCGCGGCGGGCGTCTTGCGCTGAAAACAAGGGGCGCCGCGGCGGCGCCCCTTTCGTGACTAACGTGCCCGGATGAAAGCGCGGATATCCGCCGACAATTTATGGCGATCTTCGTCGCGGATATACATCATGTGGCCGGCGCCATAATATTGATATTCGATCCGGTCCTGCGGGATGCCGGTGCGCGACAGCGCATATTCGGCGGCGAAGAACGGCGTCGCGAAATCATAATAGCCCTGGCCGACGAACACACGTAGTCCGGAATTTTCGCGCAAAGCCTGCCCGATATAGGGTGCGACATTCATATAGGCGTTGCTGTCGCGGCCGCCGATGCGCCAGTCCCACGGACCGACATTGCCGATCGACTGATATTCGCGGTCGGTCTTGAAGCCCAGCGTGTCGCGGCTCCAGCTGTTGATCGCGGCGGTGTAGCTCGCGTCGATGCCATAGAAGCTGGGGTCGTTGTCGGGACCCTCTCCCGCGCTGTCATAATCCTTGCCCGTATAGCGGCTGTCGAGCCGGCCGACGGTCAGCCCGCGGTCGCGCAGCAATTCCTTGTAGAAACGGTTCGGCGTGACGCGCAGGTCGGCACTGTCGAGATAGGTTTCGGAAAGCCCCGTGAAGCGCGCCAGCTCGCGGCGGATCGCGGCGCGCTCCTCGCCCTGCAGCTTCTGCCCCTTGAGCAGCGCCGAGGCATAGGGGCCGATCGCCCATTGCCGCGCTTCCTCGACGAACGCCTCCACCGACGGGGCGGTCGCCTTGCCATGATAGAGCGCGGTCGCGGCCATCGAGGGCAGGTTGGTGATCGGCGACAGCTCGTTGCCGGGCGTGTCGGCGCCCGCGGCGAAATCGAGCACGGTCGAGATCAGGATGATGCCATTGAGCGCAACGTCGTTGTACGTCTCGTTCATCAGCTGGTTCGCGACCGCGGCCGAGCGCGTCGTGCCATAGCTTTCGCCGCCAAGGAATTTGGGGCTGTTCCAGCGGCCATTGTCGTTCAGCCAGCGGCGGATCACCTCGGCGACGAGCTTCGCGTCCTGCGTGACGCCGTAATAATCCTTGGGGTCGGCCTTGCCGATCAGGTGCGAAAAGCCGGTGCCCGGCGGGTCGATGAAGACGACGTCGGTGACGTCGAGCAGCGCATCGGGATTGTCGACGACCGGATAGGGCGGGGCGCCGTCGTCGACGCCGGTGCCGGGGATCGCGACGCGCTTCGGTCCGAAGGCGCCCATCATCAGCCAGACGGTACCCGACCCCGGGCCGCCGTTGAACAGGAAGGTGACCGGCCGGCCGGGATCGCGCGGTTCCTTGACGTACGAGGTGGTGACGACCGCCACCTCGGGCACGCCATCCTTGTTCTTGATGATCGTCTCGCCGATCGTCGCGGCATAGTTGACCCGCTGGCCGCCGAAGGTGCCGCTGAGCTTCGTCGTGTGGACCTGCGCTTCGACATCGGCGGGCTTCTCGGCCTTCGGCTTGTCGTCCGTCTTATCCTGCGCATGGAGGATGGACGGCGTGGTGGCGGCAAGCGCCAAGGCAATAAGCGACAGACCCGTTTTCATCGATGATACTCCCCGGTTTCGGGGCGACCCTATGCAGCGCGCGCAAGCTGGGCAAGGTCGCTCGTCGGCATTGGAGAGGCCTTGGTCGAAGTCGCTCTGCTTTTTCCCTGATTCTGCGCGGCAGGACAGAAGAATTTTCTGATTTTGCTGATTATTCTTGCAAGATGATCGGATTTTCTCCTCTGGCCGTGGAGAATTTGGGCTATATGCAAGTATCATGTTGCGCGAATGGGGGATGAATGCGTTATTTTGACTTGGGGCGCTCGGCCTGCATGGTCGCCGTACTTGCCGTTCTGGCTTCATGTGGTGGAGAATCGGGTTCCGGGGGACCCGTTGTCACGCTGCCGACACCCACGCCAACCCCCGTGCCGACACCGACGCCGACACCGACACCCACGGCTGTCACGTTCAGCGTCGTCGCGGTGGGGGGTGCCGTAGCGATGGTCTCTTTCGATACGAATGGAACCGGGGTCGCCGGCGACGCCGGGGACGCGGCCAGTGCCACAACGCTTGGGGGCGAATTCGGGCGGAATTCCGGCGTACCTGCCGATCGCATCACGGGGACGATTCCTGCTACGGCAAATGTGGCGATGCTGGCCTCCGTTATTCAGGATCCGGTTACGGGGCTGCCTTTCGGTTCGATGGCCGCGCCGGCGGGCGCCACTGTGATCTCGCCGATAAGCTCGCTCGTCGCGGCCCATGGCGATGTGTCGGCGGTTCGCGCGAGCCTGGGTCTTGACGACGGCATCGATGCTGTCCGGTCGGCCACCAATGTGCTGAGCTTCAATCCCGCGCAAAATTTGACCAGCGGCGATACGGCGGTGGCTCAGGATGCCGCACGTTTGACCTCGGCAAATCTTCAGCTGCTTGTAATGGCTGTCCTGCTCAAGAATACCAATGGCGATCCGGAAGATGTGGGTGCGCCGCTCGACTTTTCTTCGCGCTACCTGGCCGAGCTTATCCGCGACGGAACGGGCGCGCGCCTGACCGATCGGGCGGTGGTTCTGGCGGCTTTGCGCAAGAGCGCGTATCGTAATCTGGGCGAGACAAACCTTGGGCGAATGGCCGATTATGTCTCCGGCTATTTCCGGGCGATGCCAAGGCTCATCCGTACCGAAACGGAGGCCCGCGCGTGGATGCACGCCTTCCAGTTCAGGGTGCTGGCGGATATCCGTGCCGCGGATTTTCTCCTGTCTCATCCAGTCATGCCGGGCGAAGCGGAAATCCGGAGCGCGGCGTCGACCTTCATGGACGCGCCCAAGCCGGCCATGACGAGCTTTTATACGAGGACGGATTACCGCGAACTTACGGGCAACTCCATCGAAGCACAAAATTATCGCGCGACTCTCGACGGCTGCCTGAGCCAGTACAGGCTTCCCACCTGCAATGACGTGATCGATTATTCCGGTATGGAAATCGTCGACAATCAGCCCGTGGCGCGCATTACCGCCGTCACTGCGCACGATCCTGCCCTATTGTCCGTTCTGCTTCGTGCGGACGGAAGGGTCGATCTGGCGCGGGTCGGTACATTCACAGGACTCACATGGTTCAGCTATACGGCGCAGATCGCCAATGGCGCGACCGCTACCGGCCGGGTTTATGTAAGAGTGCGGTAATCCAATCAGGAGCAGCAGCCTGCTCAGGTCACAAGAGAGGGAGCGGGATCAGGCTACCGCCCCCATTTCGTCTTGCTCTGCTTCCCGAAGCGGCCTTTGCGTGTACCCGGCTTGCCTTCGTTCGAGCGCCCGACGCGCGGCGCAACCTGCTCGCCCGCGGGTAGCCCCAGTTCGTCGGCCTCCAGCTTGCGGATTTCGTCGCGCAGGCGCCCGGCCTCCTCGAACTCGAGGTCGGCAGCGGCGTCGCGCATCTTCTTTTCGAGATCCTGAATGTACGCGCGCAAATTATGCCCGACCATATGCGCCGGCTTGTCCTCGCCGATGTCGATCGTCACCTGATCCTTCGACGCGACATGCGCGATGATGTCGCCGATGTTGCGGCGGATCGTCGTCGGGGTGATGCCGTGCTCGGCGTTATACGCCTCCTGCTTTTCGCGGCGGCGGTCGGTTTCGCGCATCGCGCGTTCCATGCTGCCGGTGATGCGGTCGGCGTAGAGGATGACGCGGCCGTCGACGTTGCGCGCGGCGCGGCCGATCGTCTGGACGAGGCTGGTTTCGCTTCGCAAAAAGCCTTCCTTGTCGGCGTCGAGGATCGCAACGAGCCCGCATTCGGGAATGTCGAGCCCTTCGCGCAGCAGGTTGATCCCGATGAGCACGTCGAATACCCCGAGGCGCAGGTCGCGGATGATCTCGATACGCTCCAGCGTCTCGACGTCGCTGTGCATGTAGCGGACCTTGAGCCCCGCTTCGTGGAGGAATTCGGTGAGGTCCTCGGCCATGCGCTTGGTCAGCGTCGTGACGAGCGTGCGATACCCCGCCGCGGCGGTCTTCTTCGCCTCGACGATCAGGTCGTCGACCTGCTCCTCGACCGGCTTGATCTCGACCGGCGGATCGATCAGCCCCGTCGGGCGGATCACCTGTTCGGCGAACACGCCTTGCGTGCGGTCCATCTCCCATGTGCCCGGGGTCGCCGAGACGCTGACCGTCTGCGGGCGCATCATGTCCCATTCGGCGAAGCGCAGCGGCCGGTTGTCGATGCACGACGGCAGGCGAAAGCCATATTCGGCGAGGGTGATCTTGCGGCGGTGATCGCCCTTCGACATCGCGCCGATCTGCGGGATCGTCTGGTGGCTCTCGTCGACGAAGAGCAGGGCGTTGTCGGGCAGATATTCGAACAAGGTCGGCGGCGGTTCGCCGGGCAGGCGGCCGGTCAGGAAGCGGCTGTAATTCTCGATCCCCGCGCAACTACCCGTCGCGGCGATCATCTCGAGGTCGAAATTGGTGCGCTGTTCGAGCCGCTGGGCCTCAAGCAGGCGGCCTTCGGTCTCGAGTTCCTTGAGGCGCTCTGCGAGTTCATGGCGGATCGCCTCGCTCGCCTGCTTGAGCGTCGGTCCCGGCGTGACATAGTGGCTGTTCGCAAAGACGCGGACATAGTTGAGGGTCGCGATCTTCTTGCCCGTGAGCGGATCGAACTCGGTGATTTCCTCGATCTCGTCGCCGAAGAAGCTCACCCGCCACGCCATATCCTCATAGTGCGACGGGAAGATTTCGAGGCTGTCGCCGCGCACGCGGAAGTTGCCGCGCGCGAACGCCTGGTCGTTGCGCTTGTACTGGAGCGCGACGAGCTTGCGGATGATCTCGCGATTGTCGGCCACCTGTCCCTTCTTGAGGTCGAAGATCATCGCCGAATAGGTCTCGACCGACCCGATCCCGTAGAGGCACGACACCGACGCGACGATGATCACATCGTCGCGTTCGAGCAGCGCACGCGTCGCCGAATGGCGCATGCGGTCGATCGCTTCGTTTACGCTCGACTCTTTCTCGATGTACGTATCCGACCGCGGCACATAGGCCTCGGGCTGGTAATAGTCGTAATAGCTGACGAAATATTCGACTGCATTGTTCGGAAAGAAGCTTTTGAACTCGCCATAGAGCTGCGCCGCGAGGATCTTGTTCGGCGCGAGGATCAGCGCCGGGCGCTGCAACTCGTCGATGACCTTCGCCATCGTGAAGGTCTTGCCCGATCCGGTGACGCCGAGCAGCACCTGGTCGCGCTCGCCGTCGAGCGCGGTGGAAACGAGTTCGCGAATGGCCGTTGGCTGGTCGCCCGCGGGCTCATAGTCGCTAACTAACTCGAATCGCTTGCCGCCTTCGACCTTGTCGGGGCGGGCGGGACGGTGCGGGACATAGCCCTCGGCCGTGTCGATTTCGTCGAGCGAAGTGCGAATCTGGATTGCCATCGCTGCCAATATGGTATCGATTGGGGCCAACGACAATTATAATGGTTGCAACCAAACAGCCGCATCTGGGTTCCCCCATTTGCCCAACAGGAGGATGAATTATATGAAGAAATTTCTGACGGTCGCCGCGATTGGCGCCCTCATCGCGGTCTCGGGCTGCGGCAAGAGCGAGAACGCCGCTGCCAGCGGCCCGGTGAAGCGCGAAGCCGGTAACTGGAAAACCGACGTCAAGCTGGTGAAGTTCGAAGTCCCCGGCATGCCCGCCGAAATGAAGGACGGCATGGCGAAGATGATGGAAGGCGCCAGCGGCATGGAGCAGTGCTTCACGCAGGAGCAGGTCGACAAGGAAGACATCGCGGCCGAACTCGCCAAGGGACCGGGCAACGGCGGCGAGTGCAAATGGTCGAAAAAGGACGTTGCCGGTGGCAAGATCGACGTTGCTGGCACCTGCACCGCCAATGGCCAGACGGTCGACATGACGATGGTCGGCACGATGGAAGCCAAGAAGAACGACGTCACCATCACGACCAAGGGCAAGGTCCCGACCGGCGGCGACATGGAAATGGTCATGCAGATGACCGCGACCCACACCGGTCCGTGCAAGGCTCCGGCGACGACATAAGTCTTCGCACCTTGTCAAAATAATGGGGCGCCAGTGGAAGCTGGCGCCCTTTTTATAGAGGTTGCGCGCAACGGAGGGGTGGCGATGCTCGGCTATATCACCACGGGAACCGCTTGAGCCTGGCCGGCTGGCTCGGCCGCCGCTCCGCGCCGCTGCTGCTGGGTCTTGCTGCCGGGCTGCTTGCGGTCGCCGCGGGGTTGCTGGCGGGCGGCGATGCTGCCGAGCGCGCGGGGCTTGCCGCGCGGTGGACCGCGCGGGCGGGCCTGCCGTTGTTCCTTGTCGCCTTCCTCGCTGCCACGCTCGTCCGCCGATGGCCGGGACCGGCGACGCGTGCGCTGCTTCGCCGGCGACGTCAATGGGGGCTGGGTTTCGCGCTCGCCCACACGATCCACCTCGTTGCCTTGGGCGTCAACGTGATCGTTTATGCGCCGGGGCGAACATGGCAATCGTTGATCGGCGGCGGATTCGCCTATGCCATCCTCTATCTGATGGCGCTGACCTCCACCGACGGGTGGCAGCGGCGGCTGGGAAAATGGTGGGGACGCCTTCACCTTTTCGGCATCTATTATCTGTGGTTCATTTTTACGGCGAGCTATGCCGGACGCGCCTTTGGCGACGACCCGGGCAAACGGGTCGTGGGCATTGTTTTCGGATCGGTCATGATCGCCGTCCTCGTGCTGCGCCTGTGGCCGCGACCTCGTGCCGCGCGACGGGAAGGGGTGCGGGTCGACTTGCCGGGCGACAGAACAGGTGGGGCTGTTGGGCCGCCCGGCGAAGTCTTGAAATGAGGCCTGAGGGGGATCGAAGGGTGCCAGGGACCAGCTCGCACCTTTCGCCTTTTGGCCTCAACACCGCGTCATCGTAGGAATGCCGCGATGCCCAAAGGATGCCACAGTTTCGAAAGTGTGGCAGTTACAAGGGGTCACATGCCGCGATGTTGCCATTTGATAACCAATCCTTAACCGGGTTTCGCGATTTTCCTTGCGGATTGGCGAGAGGTTTTTCTTCTGATATGGACCAAGGTCGCCTTGTTACCGTTACGTCAAAGTAACAATGGGTGGCCGCGCTGGCTGATTGGCGTATCTACCGCACCGCCCGTCAGGGGTATTTGAGGGTAGCATGGACCAGGCGAAAACGAACGAGACACAGGATTCCGCCGATGTCGACCGTATCATCGCTGCGGAACTCGGGAACCTGCTCGATTCCCCGATGTTCATCCGGTCGCCGGTGCTGTCGCGCCTGTTGCAATTCCTCGTCGAGCATCGCCTGCGCGGCGGGCGCAGTTCCCCCAAAGCCTATGCGATCGCGACCGAGGCGCTGGGCCGCAGCGAAGATTTCGACCCGGCTGTCGACAGCTATCCGCGCGTCATGGTGGGGCGGCTGCGCAGCCTGCTCGATCGCTATTATGCCGATACGCCGTGGGTTCACCGCCTGCGCGTTCCGCAGGGCAGCTATGAAGTCGTCGTCCAGTACCGCTCGGCGCCGCCGCAGGCGCGACTGGCCGACGATCCGGCGGGTGAGGGTGACGTCAAGACCGCAACCGCGCCTGCGCTTCCGGGGCGCGGGGCGGCGTCCCGGAGTGCCGGGCGGACGCGCGATCGCGGCGCCCGCTTCGGTCGATGGATGGTCGTTCTCATCCTCCTCGCGCTTGCGCTTTTCACGCTCTGGACGCTCCGTGGCGGCTCCGACCGGCTGTTCATCGGCGATCCCGTGCCCGTTCCGCTGCTGGAAGTCAGCGCGCCGGCCGCAGGAAATCTGCCCCAATCCCGCGCGCTTGCCCGCGCGCTCGACGGCAAGCTGCGCGACGGTCTCCGGCGCTTCGATCTGGTCGATCTGCTGAGCGCGAAAGCCCCCGGCAGCACGGTTTCAGGCGACAGTGACTATCGCCTCGATACATCGCTGGTCCGCACGGTCGAAGGCAATACCGACGTCACCCTCGTGCTCAATCGCGTCGCCGACCAGCGCGCCATCTGGTCGCAGCAACTCCGCCTGACGCAACAGGAAACACCCGAATTTACCGCCATCGAACCGCTGATCGCACAGCTCGCCGGCGATTATGGCGTGATCGTGCGCGACCAGGTGCAGCGCCAGCCCGACAATTTCTCGCCGGGCTATCCGTGCCTCGCGCAATTCAACCGGATGCGCCAGATGCGCAATATGGCGACGGCGAAACAGGTCGACGCATGCCTACGCGCGACGCTCAAGGCCAATCCGCGCGACCCGGCAACGCTCACGGCGCTGTCGCTCGTGCGCTATGGCGACTGGCAGCCGCAGCGTATGACGCCCGCCGGCCGCGAGGCACTCGCCGAGGCGCGCGCGCTGGCACAACGCTCCTATGAAAGCAGCCCCAATTCGTCAGCCGGGCTGTTCGCGATGGCGCGCGCGAATTTCTATTCGGGCAACTGCGCGGCCGGCAATGCGATGGGCGACGCCGCGATCGCGCTCAACCCTTATGACGCCGACATGTCGGGGTTCCTCGGCCTGTTCAAACTGACGTGCGGAATGGGGCCGGAGGGCGAGATACTGCTTCGCCGGTCGCTCCAGCTCGATTCCTCCTATCCCGGCGTTCCGGCGGTCACGCTCGCCTTCACCCTGTCGCAGCGCGGCGAACAGGAGGAAGCGCGGCAGATTCTCGATCATATGCCGTCGCCCAGCAATATGGAGCCGCAATATATGATGGTACGCGCGATCGTGCTGGCGCGACAGGGGCAGGTGGCCGAGGCGCGCGGGCAGTGGCAACGCCTGCTCGCCTATACGCGCCAGCCTGCCGATGCGACGCCCGAGCGGGTGCTCGGCCGGTTCGTCATCACCCCGGTGGTGATCCAGCGCGCCTCGGCTGCGCTCCGCGATTCGGGGGTTGTTCCCGCCGCGCCGCTGCCTTGACCGCACATCATATGCCGCGCAGGGTGACGCTATGCTGTCCGCTCTGGCCCTGCTGACCGTTGTTGCTTCGCCGCCGCCCGCTGCGGTCGCGGTGCATTTCGATCGGGAAGGCAAGATCGAAGCGCGCGTCGCCTCCGGTCTGGCCGACCGGGAGAGCGGCAGGCCGATCGGCCCCGACGATCCCGTGCGCGTGGCGTCGGTTTCGAAGCTCGTCGTTGCGCTGGGCGTGCTGCGGCTGGTCGAGGCAGGTCGCCTCGATCTCGACCGCGATGTGTCGGATTATCTTGGCTGGCGGCTGCGCCATCCTGCTTTCCCCGACCGGCCGATCAGCCTCGCCCGGTTGCTGGGGCATCGTTCGGGGCTCAACGACGAAACCGACTATGCGCTGCCGCTCGATGCCGATCTCGAAACCGCGCTCCGCAATCCGGCCGCGTGGGACAAGGCGCGCGCGCCGGGCGGCGACTTCGCCTATGCCAATTTCAACTATCCGGTCGTCGCTGCCGTCGTCGAGGCGGCGACCGGCGAGCGCTTCGACAAGGCGATGGCACGGCTTGTCTTTCGCCCGCTCGGTCTCGACGCCTGTTTCAACTGGCCGACGTGCAGCGACGCGGCGGTCGCACGCGCCGTCGTGCTCTACGGCGCCGACGGCCGCGCCGTGCGCGATGACCTCAAGGGCGGGCGCCCGGCCTGTCCCGTCGTGCCGGCTGCCGACGGCAGTTGCGATGTCGCGACATACAGGCTCTCCCGTCACGGCGCGGGATTCAGCCCGCAGGGCGGGCTTCGCATCTCGGCGAACGGCCTCGCCCGCATCGGCATCATGCTGCTGCGCCGCGGCGAGGGCTTTCTGAAACCCGCAAGTCTCGCCCGGCTCGAAGCGATGGCACCCGTCCATCCGACGAGCGGTGAGGGAACGGGCGGCTTTTTTTGCGAATATGGCATGGCCATGCACAGCACGGGCGGTCCGGCGCTCGGCGACCCGGCATGCCGCGACAACCTGTTCGGCGACGGCCGGCTGCGGCTTGGGCATTCGGGCGATGCCTACGGATTGCGTTCGGGGCTCTGGTTCGACCTTGAAGGCGGCGATGGCATTGCCTATTTCGTGACGCAGGTGCCGGAGGGGCAGAAAGGGACACGGTCGG
>JALDYH010000261.1:0-4948 GCA_032154175.1 Sphingopyxis sp.
AGACCGTTCGCCGGACCTTCCTGACGCCGTTCGACCGCAGCGCGATCACCGACCTGATCGCCTCGATGGACGACGCGATCGACGAGATGCAGAAGACCGCTGGCGCGGTCGACCTCTACGACGTCACCGAATTCGAACCCGAGATGCGCGACATCGGCGGCATTATCGTCGATGCGGCGCGGTTGACCGCCGAAGCGTTGCCGCTGCTCCGCAACATTTCGGCCAATGCCGTGCGCCTTCATGAACTGACCGAACGGCTGGTGCGGATGGAAGGCCATGCCGACGAAATCCACGCCGCGGGCCTCAAACGCCTGTTCAAGGAACATGGGCAGTCGAATAGCGTCCGCTTCCTGATCGGACGCGAACTCTACCGTCATCTCGAACGCGTCACCGACAGTTTCGAGGATGTCGCGAACGAAATCGACGGTCTGGTCATCGACCACGCATAAGCGGGGGCGCCCACCATGCACGAACTCGCTTTCCCGCTCCTCGTCGGTCTCGTCATCCTCGCGCTGGCGTTCGACTTCCTCAACGGCCTGCACGATGCGGCGAACAGCATCGCGACCGTCGTTGCGACCCGGCTGCTACGGCCGGTGCAGGCAGTGCTCTTCGCTGCCTTTTTCAACTTCGCCGCTTACTTCCTCTCGATCATTTTTCCCGAGCTGCACAAGGTCGCCGAGACGATCGGCAAGGGGATCATCGACAAGGATCTGGTGACCCCCGCGGTCGTCTTTGGCGCGCTCGTCGGGGCGATGTTCTGGAACGTCGTCACCTGGCTGAAGGGCATCCCGTCCTCGTCGAGCCATGCCCTCGTCGGCGGCATCGTCGGCGCCGGCGTCGCGCATGCGGGGTTCGAAGGGATCGAGTGGACCGGGCTCAACAAGACGGTGATCGCGATCTTTCTGTCGCCGCTGCTCGGCATGATGCTTGCGATGGTGGTGATGCTCGTCAGCAGCTGGGCGCTGCGCCGGTCGACCGCCAGTTTCGCGGAGAAGACCTTCCGCCGTCTTCACCTTCTGTCATCGGCCGCCTATTCGATCAGCCACGGCCTCAACGACGCGCAAAAGACGATGGGGATCATCACGGTGCTCCTCTATTCGACCGGCTATCTCGGCGGCGAGTTTCATATCCCGCACTGGGTGGCGTTCAGCTGTTATGTCGCCATCGCTCTCGGCACGCTGTCGGGCGGGTGGAAGATCATCGAAACGATGGGCGGGCGCATCACCAAGCTGTCGCATCATCAGGGTTTCGCCGCGTCGACCGGCGGGTCGATCATGGTGTTCACCGCCAGCCTGCTCGGCATCCCGGTGTCGACGACGCACACGATCACCGGCAGCATCATCGGTGCCGGCGTCGCACGCCGGGCGAGTGCCGTGCGCTGGGGCGTCGCTGGCAATGTCGTCGCGGCGTGGTTCATCACCATCCCCGCCAGTGCAATCGTTGCAGCCGCCTTTTACGGAATAACCCGGCTGTTCTGATCCGGGCGGGGGTTGCGTTCGGATGAGAACGTAATAAGAACGCTCCCTTGGTAGCAATGGGGAGCGTGCGTCATGGCCGGCGATTTCGATTTCGAGATTGGCAACTGGAAGGTCCGGCATCGCCGCCTGAAAGAGCGGCTTGTCGGCTGCGACGAGTGGGACGAATTCGACGGGACGTGCGACATGCGCCCGATCCTGGGCGGCAACGGCAATGTCGAGGACAATGTCCTGTACATCCCCGGCGGAACCTATCGGGCGATCGCGCTGCGATCCTTTGATCCGGCGCAAAACAGCTGGGCGATCTGGTGGCTCGATGCGCGCAGCCCCCATGCGCTCGACGTCCCCGTTATCGGCCGGTTCGAAGATGGTGTCGGCCATTTCTATGCCGATGACATGCTGGGCGACCGGCCGATCCGGCTGCGTTTCATCTGGAGCCGCACCGATACGGCGACGCCGCGCTGGGAGCAGGCGATGTCGGCCGATGGCGGTGCGACGTGGGAAGTGAACTGGACGATGGATTTCACACGGGCATAGCTTCACCGCACGGGGCGGTAATCGACACTGGCTCCGCCGACCATCCGCACGGGCAGGTACAGCCCGTTCCCATAGGCCTTGATCTCGCCGGTCTCGAAGCTGTCGACCCGGGTACGGATGACGAAGGGGCCTTCACGCCGCTGGTCGACCGCGCGCTTGATCTTGCCTTGCAACTCGCCGAGGTCCTTGGTGAAATTCTGGGTCAGCGCCTCGGCGATCAACGGCGCGAAACCCTCGCTGCGGCCGAGCAGGATAAGCAGGTCGCCGCCGACGCCGTCGGTGTCGCCGTTGATGGCGAGGCCGGTGAAATGGACCTCGGCCGAACCGGGCCTGTTGACCGGGATCGCGGTCATCCAGATGCGTCCGCGTGTCGGTGCGCCGCTTCGGATTTCCAGCTTGGCATCGACGTCGACCCCGACCGCGATCCGGCCGCCCTCGGCACCATAGATCGTCGACTTGCCGAATTTGACCATCATGGGTCCGACCTTCGGCAGTTCGAAAGGCCGCAGCGACCGTTTGGCAAGCGCGCGGTCGACCACGGGTTGAAGCTGCGCATAATCGGCGATCACGGGCACGCGAACGTCCAAATACGGCTTTGGCGCTTCGCGAACGAGGCGCGGCAACGGCGTCGGCGCCGGATCATCCGGCCGCCCCGAAACGAATGTCTCGGTAATCGCCTCCAGCCCGAGACTAAGATTCATCCTCTGTCCGTCGATCCGGTAGCCGCCGTACAGGATACGCTGCGGCGTGACGCGCATCCACACCGGCGGGTTTTCGCGGTTGAGTTCGAGCGCGGTAAAACTTTGCCGCCAGATGTCGGCCGCCTGCCTGCGGATGTCGATCTTCGCGATTTCGCGGTTCACCTCGCGCTCGACGTCGCGGACCACGGGCCTCAACTTCGCGTCGGCTTCGTCAGTGAAGGTAATCCGCTTGCCGAGAAAATCGATCCCCGGCGCCTTGGTCCAGCCATAGGTGATGCGCGCCTTGCCCTGTGTCCGCCAGTCGGGGGTAAGTTCGATGCGAACACGCGCATGCACCATCGCGGCGCCGGTTGCGGTCTCCCCCTTCAATACCCCGCCGACGTCGCGCGCGGCGATCGTGGCATGGAGGGGCATATCAACGACGATCTCGCTGCCTTCGCCGCGCAGGCGAAGCGGCCCGCGTGTCACCTGCCCGACGATCGTACATGCGATCGGCGGTGTGACCTTGACCTTCTTGCCGAAGACCTTGACCCGTTGCGGCCGGACGCACGCGTGCTCACGCCGGTTGATCGTCCACAGCGTTTTCGGCACCGCGCGTTCCAGCGCGGTCTTGAGTGAGGCGGTGCCGGCGTTGATCGGCACCGCGATCAGCGATTTCTGCGTGGGGGAAGGGGCAACGTCGATGGCGCGCGGCGGGGCTTCGACCTCGGTCTTGCGGTCGCAGCCGGAGAGCGATGCTATCAGGAGCAGTGTGGAGGTCGCCAGTTGGATTATGCGCATACGGTGCCCCTGCGGTATCCGCTGCTAGTAACGACGGGGTGACCGAAGCCGTTCCTTGGGCGGAGCGATGGAACGAAAAGCGACGGAAATCCGCATAACTTCACACTGAAATCGCGTTTCGCGCCCTTGCCGCGCTCCTTCATCGTCACCCCGGACTTGATCCGGGGTCCAACTGGGCGACGTTGAAGAGCGGGATCCCGGATCAAGTCCGGGATGACGAAGGAGGGGGTGTGGTGTCGTTGCGGAAAGGGCGGAAAACCGGGTAACTTCACACTGAAATCGACTTGCGGACGCCTATTGTCCGGGGCTGCGATTTTCACTGAAGCGACAAAAGAGACCGACGCGCAACGCGCGATTGTCGCTTTGGGCGAACTCCCGCGAAACAGAGCGCCCGATAAGGCACGGGGATAGAAAGGGGAGATGAGGCCCGGCATGAGCAGAGGCTAATATGAGGCGATTTTGTAGGACAGCGTTTTTACAGCGCCGGCAATCCGGGGCTCATATCGTTGTGCCGCTGCTTCGCTCGCATTTGCGCAGCGCCGTCTGGACCGCCTGGAGTTCTTCAAGGGCAGGGCCCGAAATCTGCAAGCTCCCGGCGGTGATCGGCTCGTTGACGATGGGCTCGATCAACGTCCGGCCGTTGAAACGCAGCGGCAGGGGGCGGCCGACCATGTCCGCCGTCAGTTCAGCCAGTGCATCGCGCAACTGCCCGTCGAGATCGATGATCAGGACCGGAAGGCCGCTCCATTCATCTTGCGACAGCCGCGATTCGACCAAGGTCGACCCACAGATTGCGAGCGGACCTATCCAGATGCCCGGGCCGCACTCGGGCGCCGGATCGTCGGTGCCGCAATGGCCCTCCATTTGCCGGCCTTCATCGGCCGTTCGGGTGGAGGGCGATGGCTCGGCGCAGAACGCCTGCACGCTCGCCAACGACAGGGCGAGGACCATGGTTGATCGGAAAAGGGGCATGATCGCTTGTCCGTTAGAGCGGCTGCAGAATCGCGTTCCCAATGTGGACCGGCAAAGCCGGGAGCGCCAGACCCGCCGGCGCGCATCGCTCGCCCTATGCTGCGACCACCCCGAACAGGTCATGCTCGTCGGCGTCCTCGATCTCGACATCGACGATGTCGCCGGCCTTGAGGCTGGCGGCGACGTCGCGGAGGTAGACGTGGCCGTCGATTTCGGGCGCGTCGGCCTGTGAGCGGCCGGTGGCGCCGATGCTGCCGTCTTCGTCGGCCTCACCGACTTCGTCGATGATCACGGGCAGCGTGCGGCCGATCTTGGCTTCGAGCTTCGCGGCGCTGATCGCGGCGGTCTTGTCCATGATGCGCTGGTAGCGCTCTTCCTTGACCTCTTCGGGAACCTGATCGTCGAGAGCGTTGGCCTGCGCGCCCGCAACGGGTTCGAAGCGGAAGGCGCCGACGCGGTCGAGCTGCGCTTCGTCGAGCCAGT
>JALDYH010000049.1:0-24567 GCA_032154175.1 Sphingopyxis sp.
ATCGCAAGAAATGGTCGATGAACCCGCAGGAAGTGAACGCCTATAACGGCGGGCTCGAGAACAAGATCGTGTTCCCGGCGGGCATCCTGCAGGCGCCCTATTTCAGCGAGAGCGTCGACGATGCGGTCAATTATGGCGCGATCGGCGCGGTGATCGGCCACGAAATCACGCATGGCTTTGACGATCAGGGCCGCAAGATCGATGCCGAGGGTGCGGTGCGCGACTGGTGGACGCCCGAGGATGCGGCGCGTTTCGACGCGCAGGCGAAGGCGTTCGGCGCGCAATATGCGACCTATGAGGCGGCACCTGGATCGTTCATCAACCCCGATCTGACGATGGGCGAGAATATCGCCGATCTGGCGGGGCTTGAGGTCGCCTATGACGCGTACCGCCGCTCGCTCGGCGGCAAGCCAGCGCCGGTGATCGATGGGCTGACCGGCGACCAGCGCTTCTTCCTCGCCTTTGCGCAGGCGTGGCGGACGAAGCAGCGCGAGGATGCCGTCAAACAGCAGGTCGCGAGCGATCCGCACAGCCCGGCGCGCTGGCGCATCATCGGACCTGTGCGCAACGTCGATGCGTGGTACAAGGCGTTCAGCGTCGCCGCGGGCGCCAAATATTATCTGAAACCCGAAGAACGCACGCGGATCTGGTAGTCCTGAGACCCCTTTCTCAGGATTGGGCGGGGGCGGCTTCGTGCCGTCCCCGTACCGCCATGACCGCGAGTGACAGCGCCGCGCCGACGATGACGAACAGCGCGGGAAAACCGCCGAGCACCGACATCATGCGGATACCATCGATACCACCGCCCGCGACCAGCACGATCGCGACGAGGCCAACGGTGATGCCCCATACCGCCTGCACCCACAGCGGGGCTTCGGGGGCGTCTGGCGAGATGCCGCGCGTGGACAGCGCACTCATCGCCGACACATTGGCGTCGGCGCCGGCGACGTAAGAGAGGAAGATCGCGAACAGCACGATCCCGGCAACGACGGGGCCGCCGCCCAGCGCACTGAACAGACGGAACAGCACAGGGTCGGGGCCTTGGGCGGTCAGGACGGCGTAAAGGCTGGCACCGCTCTGCTGGTCGAACGCGATGGTCGCACCGGCGATCGCCGTCATCCACACCGCTCCGAACAGCGACGGCAGGACCAGATTGTACATGATGAAGGCGCGCACGCTGTATCCGACCGCGAGGCGGCCAAGGAACAGCGCGGTGACGGGCGCCCACGCGAACCAGTTGGCCCAATTGAAGATCGTCCATTGCCGGTGCCAGCCCGTATCGACGTCGAGGCCGAGGTTACGCGGGATGAAGGTCTGGAAATAATCCACTGTCCCGCGAAGCGACAGGCCAAACATCTCGGCGGTCGGCCCGGCAATCAACACGAAGGCGATGATTGCGAAGAACAGCCATGTATTGAGCACGGACAGACCCGCGATGCCCTTTTGGAGGCCGGTCGCGGCGGAAACAAGAAAGCTGGCGACGATTGCCGCTGCGATGGTCCAGCGCAAAAGGGTTCCGCCGTCGAAACCGCCAATTCCCTCAATTCCGCCCGCGAGCGCGAGCAGGCCGGCACCGAGCGATGCCGCCATGCCCGCCACGAGTGCGTAAAGGCAGATAATATCGATGCCCGTTCCGACCGGGCCGTGCGCGCGCTGGCCCAGCAGGGGGACGAACAGCGAGGACAGGCTGAAGGGCTCACCGCGGTTGTAATAGACGATCGCGAAGGCAAGCCCCGCGACGGTGTAGATCGCATAGGGCGTCAGCGTCCAATGGAGGAACATCGTCGACATGGCGAACGTGGCGGCGGCGTCGCTGCCGGGCTGCAACCCCAGCATCGCAGGCGGATCGTTGAGATGGAAGAGCGGCTCGGCTGCGCCCCAGAACAGGATGCCGGTTGCGATCGTGGTACAAAGTGTCACGGCGAACCAGCGCCAGCGGGTCAGAATGGGCTTCGCCTGCGGCCCGCCAATGATTCGCCCGCCGAGCGGCGACAGCGCAATCCCGGCGAGCAGCGCGAGGAAACCGAGCCCCGCCCAAGCGAAGAGCGGCGAGAAATTGCGCAGGATCCAGTCGTTGATCGCCGTCTCGGCCGCGACAACGGCGGCACCCTGCCACAGGCTGAGGATAACGGCGGCGAGAAGCACCGCGAGCGGCGTGAAAAATACCGGGCGGTTGAGTGGATGCTTCGGTGATGCTGGCAAATGATCGGCCGATCGGACATGGAGAGGATCCCCAGCATGGCGGTTGCTCCGGATCAGGTCAATTCGCAGCCGGGAACGGGAATTCGTGCAAAGCGTTGGACCGGCAGAATAGAGGATTTGAGGAGAAGCTTCGATGACCAGAAACATATTGGCGGCCGCCGCCGCGTTTGCGTTGCTTGCCTCGGGTCAGGCTGCAGCCTTCCAGACGCCAACCGATGCCGCCACGGCAGATAAGCCGGCGAAGGACGGCACCACCCCAGAAGAACGATCGAATACGGCGCGGCTCAATGCCGAACAGGCCGCGCGCGCCAAGGCCGACAATACGACCTACGAGCAGGAAGTATCTGCGGCGCAGCAACAGGTGGCGCACGATCAGACTGTGTTCACGGAGGAAACTGCGGCATATGAGGCCGAGAAGGCGCGCGTCGCCGCTATGTCGGCCGAAGAACGGATCAAGTGGGAGGCCGATGTCGCCGCGTGCAAGGCCGGCGATACGACGCGCTGCGCCGCGCCGGCAACGCCCCCGCGCTAGGCTGTCAATATTCCGCGGCTTGCACCCCGGCACTGTCGAGCGGGGCGTCGGCTTGCGTTGCCGCCAGCCCGCGGTCTGGCTCGGGCAGGTCGCGGGTTCGCGGCTCTTGATCGGGAAAGCGGCCGCCGTAGCGATAGTCGTCTTCGGCCGGTTCGTCGGGTAGGGAAGCATCGACATCGACTGCGCCCAGTTCGCGGAATGCATCGTTCATCCGGTTGTCCCGCTCGGCGCGTAAACCGGCCGCAACGCCGTAGCTGTCGGCGCAGCCGGAGCATCGCACAATCCCCCCATCGCCTTGCGGCACGAGCGCGTTCGGGTTGGCGCTGAGGTCGGCATAGGAGGCAGGTTCACCCGACGCCCAGCCCAATCGTTTGCCGACGGCCATTTCGCCGAGCATTATCCCGCCGATGACGCTGGCGAGCGCCAGCACTGACCAGCGAAACAACCGCACGCCGGCCTGTCGACTCGCAGCGAAAGATAATTTCTTCGCCATGGACGAATTTGGCCACGACCATGCGTCCAATGCAAGTCCGGCGTCATGATATTGCCGGTCCGCCGGCCATTGGTCGATGGATCAACGCCTTTCGTCCGTCCAGTCGACGACGCGTCGGGGCCGGTCGAACCTTGCGTGATTTGGAACGATCCTGCGGGCATTCAGATGCTGCGGGATGCGGAGGGCAACCGGTCTCCCCGGTCCGGGAATTCTCCGTATCTCGCATCCGATCCCCCGAGAGAGGACTCCCCCATGGCGAAACTTTCCCTGATCCTGTTGGCCGCGCCTCTGGTTGCCGCTGGCCTTAATGTTCCCGCGTTCGCGCAAGGCGAGCCGCGGAGCGTCATCGTCTCATATGACGACCTGAACCTGTCGAGCCAAAGCGGCCGCGAGCGGTTGACGAAACGCGTAAAGATGGCCGTGCGCCAGGTTTGCGGCTCGGCCAATCGCCTGACGCTGACCGAGCGGGCGAGCAGGCAGGCGTGTGAATTGCACGCCGCTCGTCAGGCCGACACCCAGCTTGCCAGCCTCTTCAATGGCAGCAGTGCGCGGTTGGCCGATCAAGGGCCGGTGGTTGTCGCCGCCCCCTGACGGCGCCCCCGATCCGGCCACCCCAAAAGGCGATCATACTCCGTGCATGATCGCCTTTACATCGTGAAGATAAGTGCGGCCGATACGGTGCACGCCGCCTTCGCCCAGGTCGACACTCCATGCGCCATCGCCATGGTGCCTGAGCCCGACGATACCTCCGCGCCGGATCATTTTGGAACGGTGGATGCGCATGAACTGGTCGGGGTTCATGCGCGCTTCCAATGATTTGATCGTCTGATGAATGAGCCAGCTGCGGCCGCCCACATGCAGGCGCATATAGTCGCGTTCGGCTTCGATCAGGTCGACCTGACCCGCATCAATGCGAAGCATCTCACCGCGGTTCTGGACCCAGAATTCGTTGATCCATCTGCTCTTTTGCGCTGGGGCTCGTTCGGTGCTCCGCCATTCGCGGACCCGCGACAGGGCGCGAGCCAGGCGATCGGGTGACACGGGTTTCAGCAAATAATCGACCGCGGCGACGTCGAATGCCGCGACGGCATAACGATCGAAGGCGGTGACGAAGACGACCGCGGGCGGATTGTCGAGCGCTTCGATCGCGGCAGCCACCTCCAACCCGTTGAGGTCGGGCATGGCGATGTCACAGAGCACGAGGTCCGGCGCGAGTGCGTCCACCATACGGAGCGTCGACGCGCCGTCGCTGGCGGTGCCGACAAGCGAGATGCCGTCCTGCTGTCCGGTCAGGATTTGCAACCGTTCGATTGCCAGCGGTTCGTCATCGACGATCAGGGTGCGAAGCGTCTGGATCATGGGTTTAGCAGGCCTCCCGTGCGAGTGGCAGCCAGAGCGAAACGACGAAGCCGCCATTGTCCGATGGACCCCATTCGCATCCGGCCGTGGGGCCGTAGCGAGTCAGCAGGCGTTCGCGAACATTGCCGAGGCCAAGGCCGGTACCCGACGCCGGGATCGGCGCCTTCGGATCAATGTCGTTTTCGATACGCAGGACTAGCAGCCCATATTCGGCGCTGGCGTGCAGGCGGATCGCTATCTTTCCCTTGCTGGGTGCGACGCCGTATTTGATCGCGTTTTCGATAATCGGTTGCAGAATCAGAACGGGCACGCAGGCTCTTTCCAATTCTTTCGGCATTGTCACCTCGACCTGCAGTCGATCGGGGAAGCGGGTCTGCTCGATGTCGAAATAGAGACGTTGCAGCGCGATTTCCTCGTCGAGACTGACGAGCTGCTCGGGATCGACGGCGAGGCTGGAGCGGAGGAAAGAAGAGAGATTCATGATCATCGTCTCCGCCTCGCTCTTCGATCCCTTGAGGACGAGAGTCGAGAGCGAGTTGAGCGTATTGAACAGGAAGTGCGGATTGACCTGGTAATGCAGCGCGCGAAGCTGGGCGTTCTTGGCTTCCATCCGGAAATGATTGGCGCGCCGTTCGACCGCGCGCATCTCGTTGGCATAGCCGAACGCCACATAGAGCGCGGCCCAGACGGCGAAGAAGAAATACCAGCGGATCGAGCTGTCGAGGATCAGCATCGTCTCCCACGCGACCGGGTATTTCGATTGCATTTCTTCGATGATTTTGGCGCTGTCGGATACCGGAAACCAGTAATAGAAAACGAGGAGGTTGACGGTTGCGTAGATGATGACGAGCGGTACGGCCGCACCGAGTGCGGCGGCTAGCCGGGCGCCGAAGCTCTGTGGCTGTGCACGCTGGAGCAATTGATACAGCACGAAGGTGCATAATATGCCGGCGATCACGACGATGGCGCGGCGACCCGCCGAGGGCCATTGTTCCGCGACGCCCGTCAACATCGCGAGACCGGTGGTGATCAGGAAATAGATAACCCACATGGCGATGATCGATCCGATCGCGACACGTGGATTGACGCGGGCGTCGGAGGCGCGCCAGTCGGGCGCCGCTGCCAACATTTTCGCGCGCTGATCGCGCAGCGCGTCCTTACGGTTTGTCGTGTTCATTGCGCCTGCTTTAGCGCCAAAGGCGATGCCAACGCTAGCAGGCACCGGGCCGCCAGTCGAAGGTGCGCGCACTTTGGTCGAAAGTGCGCTGCCTCAGGATGCTGACGGTTGGGGAAGGGTCCGTTGCCAGTTGCCACGCTTGTAGACCGCCCACGCCATCGTCAGCGAGGCGAGCGACGACAGCGGAAAGCTCCACCAGAGAATGTCGCTGCCAACCGACGGATAACCGAAATAATAGATGCCCAGGCGGATGGGGAACATCGACAGGAACAGGATCAGGAGCGGCGGCACGACCGATCCGTTGGCACGTAGGGTGCTGATGAGGACGATCGTCGTGCCGAAGGGCAGGAAGGTCCAGGTTGCGATCAGCTGGATGTTGCGCGACACTTCGATCGCCGGGCTTTCGCTGCCCAAGAAGAGTGTGAGTGCTGCGCGGTCGAAGATCAGGAGGAGCGCGATCAGCACACCCGTCATGACGAGATTGATCGCGATGCCGCTGTTCGTCACCGATGCAACGCGATCCCAGCGCCCGGCACCGATATTCTGCGCCGCCATCGAGCTGACCGCGGCGCCGACCGCGAGCGCGGGCATCTGGATGTAATTCCACAGCTGGAGCGTCGCGCCGTATGCGGCGGCGGTGACGAGTCCTTCGCGGTTGACGAGCCCGACCATGACGAGCCCGGCGCCCGATATGACGAGCATCTGCGCGCCCATCGGCAGGCCGCGCCCGATGATGAAACGCAGTTCCGACCATTTGGGATAGAGGTAGGACAGCTCGTGTCCGCGCAGGCGCAGCACGTGGTTTTTGGCGTAGAACCAGCCGATCATGCCGGCGAGGCTGATTGTCCCCGCGAGCGCGGTGGCGAGCGCGCTGCCGGCGATGCCAAGGCGCGGGAAGGGGCCAATGCCGAGGATCAGGATGGGGTTGAAGGCAATGTCGAGTACGACCGCGAGGATCATGAAGCGCAAGGGCGTCATCGCGTCGCCCGCACCGCGCGAGGCCATCATCAAGGTGACCGAGAGCATCGAGGCGGGGACGGCGAGAAAGGTGACGCGGAGGTAGTCGTGCGCGAGGGCGAATGCCTCGGGCGGCGTTTCCAGCCAGCGCAATATCTGGTCCGACGCGAACCAGCCGACGATCGCGATCACGACCGAAAAGATCAGCGCGAGGCCGATCACGCCCCCGGTGGCACGGCGCGCCGCGTCGATATCGCCGCGGCCCATCGACTGGCCGATCAGCACCGTCGCGGCCATGCCGAAGCCGAAGAAGGCGCCGAACATCAGGAACATGATGATGTTCGCGTTTGCGGTTGCGGCGAGTGCGCTGTTGCCGAGGAACTGGCCGACCCAGATCGAATTCACCGATCCTGACAAGGTCTGGAGGATGTTCGACGCGAGCGTTGGCAAAGCGAAAAGGATCAGCGTCTTCGTAATCGGCCCTCGGGTCAGATCCATTCGTCCGCCGCCGCGCGCTGTATGGCGCGGCGGGACGGGACTTGCGGCCGGATCGGCGGCGGCGGCGACGGGCGTCGGCGTGATGGGGCTATCCTCGCTCAAATCGCCGGACCGCCTTCGAGATCGCCCGTGCATTGAAGGTCGGGATCGTCTTTCGCCATGCGTTCGAGGTCGCGGGTCTGTTTCGTGATTCCCGGGAACAGGCGGTCGGGTGCGACATGATAGGACTGGATCAGCGTCAGTGCCCATCCATAATGGCGCGCGCCGGCGGCGCAGCTGTTGCTGCCGCCGTCGCCTTCGCCCCAGACCGTGCGCCATTCGGCGGTGCCGTCGCGCGTCAGGATGGTCTTGAAGCCGCCGATGACGCCATTGTCGCCCTCGACATAGGCGATCGCGCGATTACCGTCGCGCCAGACCCGCAGGTGGCGAAAGGTAAAGCGGAAATCCGGGTGCGAGCGCAGCGTGTCGAGGATCGCGTTGCGCTCGGCGCTGCCGACGGCGGGCGTGTGCGGGGCTGTGGTCCTGGCGGCCAGCGGCGCCGCGAAAAGCAGCGCCGTTGCCAGAACCGGAACCCGCAAGCCGCGCATCACCCCAGCCGCGCCAGTGCGGCGGTCAGGCGCTCTGCCTCGGCTGCCTTGGCGGCATGGTCGGCACGCGCCTTTTCGACCGCTTCGGGCTTGGCGCGCTCAACGAACGACGGGTTGTTCAGGCGCCCGGCGAGGCCGTCGCGTTCCTTCGCCGCAGCGGCGAGTGCCTTGGTCAGACGATCACGCTCGGCGGCAATGTCGATCACGCCTTCGAGCGGGACGGTGATCGTCTCGCCCTCGACGACTAGCTGCGCCGACGCGCCCGCGGGTGCGGGATCGAAGTTGATGGCTTCGAGACGCGCGAGGCGGTCGAGCTGCGCCGCTAGCTTGTCGGTGCGGGCCTTTAGCGGCGCCGGGAAATGCGCGGTCAGGCGTGCGCCCGGCGGCAGGCCGAGCTCGGCCTTCGCGGTACGCAGTTCGCTGACGAGCTTGATCAGCCAGTCGATGTCGGCGCTGGCGTCGGCGTCGCGTGCTGCGTCCGGCGCCGGCCATTTCGCGGTGATCAGCGGATAATCGGCGCGGTCGCCGAGGCCCGTCCACAGCTCTTCGGTGATGAAGGGCATGAACGGGTGGAGCATGACGAGGATCTGGTCGAGCACCCAGCCGGCGACGGCCCTTGTTTCGTCGTCGATCGCGCCCTTGATCAGCTCCAGATACCAGTCGCAGAAGCGGTCCCACGCAAAACTGTAGATCGCGTTCGCGGCCTCGTCGAAGCGATAGGCGGCGAAGGCCGTTTCCATCGCGGCGACGGTCGCGGCGACCTCGCCGATGATCCAGCGATTGACCGGCAGGCTCGCGGCAGGCGCTTCGAAGCTGGTCGAGGCCGAAATGCCATTGGCTTCGCAGAAGCGCGCTGCGTTCCAGAGCTTGGTCGCGAAGTTGCGGTAGCCCGCGAGGCGCGCGTCATCCATCTTGATGTCGCGGCCCTGGCTCTCCATCGCCGACATGAAAAAGCGCAGTGCATCGGCGCCATATTGGTCGATCAGTCCGAGCGGGTCGACGACATTGCCCTTCGACTTCGACATCTTCGCGCCGTCGGGCGCGCGGACGAGGCCGTGAAGATAGAGCGTCTTCCACGGGACGTCGCCCATGAATTCCATCCCCTGCATCGCCATGCGCGCATCCCAGAAGAAGAGGATGTCGAAGCCGGAGATGAGGACGTCGTTGGGGTAGTGGCGTTTGACGAGGTCGCTGTCCTCAGGCCAGCCGAGGGTCGCGAAGGGCCAAAGGGCGGAGGAGAACCAGGTGTCGAGGACGTCCTCATCGCGCGTGAGGCTGACGCCGGCGCCGGCTTCGGCCTGCGCTTCCTCTTCGGTCTCGGCGACGAAGATGCGGCCATCTTCGGCGTACCATGCAGGGATGCGGTGCCCCCACCAGAGCTGGCGCGAGACGCACCAAGGCTGGATATTCTCCATCCAGTTGAAGAAGGTCTTTTCCCAGGTCTTGGGGACGATGTTGATGCGCCCGTCGCGGACGGCCTGCATCGGCGGCTGCGCGAGGGTTTCGGCGTCGACATACCATTGGTCGGTCAGCCACGGCTCGATCACCACGCCACCGCGGTCGCCGAAGGGCGTCTGGATCGTACGCGGCTCGGCATCGTGCTCGCCGCCGTCCTTATCTGTGTGCGGGATGAGGAAGCCGGCCTCCTTCATGCGCTGCACGACGAGTTCGCGCGCGCCGTTCACGCCGTCGCGCTTGAAGCGGTGAAGGCCGAGATATTCGGCGGGGATCAGGCCGTCGCTCGTCTGGATCACATTCGCGTCGCCGTCGAGCATGTTGAGCATCTCGGCGGGCTTGAAGCCCGCGCGCTTGCCGACGTCGAAGTCGTTGAAATCATGGCCCGGCGTGATCTTCACCGCCCCCGAACCCAGTTCGGGATCTGCATGTTCGTCGGCGACGACCTTGAAGCGGCGGCCGGTGATCGGCTGGAGGATGTCCTTGCCGATGACGCTCCTGTAGCGCGAATCGTCGGGGTGCACCGCGACCGCCATGTCGGCGAGCATCGTTTCGGGGCGCGTCGTCGCTACCACGATATAGTCGCGGCCGTCTTCGAGTTTCACGCCGTCGGCGAGCGGGTATTTGAAGTGCCAGAAGCCGCCCTGAATTTCGTGCGTCTCGACTTCGAGGTCCGAAATCGCGGTCTTGAGTTTCGGATCCCAGTTCACGAGCCGCTTGTCGCGGTAGATCAGGCCCTTTTTGTGCAGGTCAACGAAGACCTTGACCACGGCCTCGGTGAAATGCGGGTCCATCGTGAACTGCTCGCGGCTCCAGTCCATCGAACAGCCAAGGCGGCGAAGCTGGCCGGTGATCTGGCCGCCGCTTTCGGCCTTCCACTGCCACACCTTGTCGATGAAATCTTCACGGCTGTAATTGGTGCGCTTGTCCTGCCGCTCTTCCATCTGGCGCTCGACGACCATCTGCGTCGCGATGCCGGCATGGTCCATGCCGACCACCCACAGCGCATCCTTGCCGCGGAGGCGTTCGTAGCGGACGAGTACGTCCTGCAGCGTGTTGTCGAGCGCGTGGCCGATGTGCAGCGCGCCGGTGACGTTGGGCGGCGGGTTAACGATCGTGAAGGGTGCAGCATCGGGACGCGCCGGGCGAAACAGCCCGCGGCTTTCCCACTCATGGGCCCATTTCGCCTCGATAGCGGCGGGATCGAACGTTTTTTCCATCGGCATAACGGCCGCGCTTTGCCAGCCATGGTGCGATGCGGCAAGGGGGAACGAGCCTGTCTCGTCATGCCGGAGTTGATCCGGCATGACGAGCATGACGAATGCCGCCTATTTTTTCAGATAGCTGTCCATCCAGTTGAACACGGTCTGGTGCCACTGGACGCTGTTCGCGCCTTTCAGCACCCAGTGATTTTCATCTGGAAAGACGAGCAGCTGCGACGGGATGCCACGGCGCTGAAGCGCTGTAAAGGCGGCAAGCCCCTGTGTGTAAGGGATGCGGAAATCCTTTTCGCTGGTAATCACCAGCATCGGGGTTTTCCATTTTGCGACATGGTTCACGGGGTTCCACTTTTCAAACTCCTCGGGAACCTCGTAATAGGGGCCGCCATGCTCCCACTCGTCGAACCATAGTTCCTCGGTTTCATAGGCCATCGCGCGCGCATCGAAAACGCCGTCGTGCTGGACGAGGCATTTGAAACCGTCGGTCCACTGGCCGGCGATCCAGTTCATCATATAGCCGCCGTAGGAGGCGCCGAGCGCACAGGCGTTCGCGATGTCGAGTTGCGCATCCTGCTTGCCCGCCGCAGCGAGGCCGAGTTTCAGATCCTCGAGCGGTTTACCGCCCCAATCCTTGTTGATGCTGTCGGTGAAGGCCTGCCCGTATCCCGTCGAGCCGTGGAAATCGACGCTGACGACGCCATAGCCCTGCTGCGCGAAGAGGCGCGGGTTCCAGCGCGTCGACCAGCTGTTGCCGAAGCTGCCCTGCGGACCGCCATGGACGACGAAGGCAACCGGCAGCTTCTGGACCGGACTGACGGGCTTCAGGATGATGCCCCACACCTTGTCGCCATTCGCGCCGGCGAACTGGATGCGGTCCATTTCGACGGGGTCGAACTGGGCGAGCGTCGCCGCGTTGACCGCAGTGATCTGGCGGACCTTGCCCTTCGCGTCGCGGACATAAAGGTCGGTCGGGGCGAGCGCGGTGTTACGCGAATAGAGCAGGGCACCGCCCGGAAGCGGCGTGACATCGCCGATATTGCCTTCGAACGCCTCGCTCGACGCCTTCAGCTTCTCGACCTTGCCCGTCGCCGCATCGACGCGGAACACTGGATGCTCAAGGGTGTCCTGCGCGGTCACATAAAGCGACTTGCCGTCGGCCGCCCATGCGATCGAGGCAACCGAGCGGTCCCACGCGTCGGTGAGCTTCTTCGTTTCGCCGCTTTCGAGATTGCGCAGCATCAATATCTGACGGTCGGCTTCGTAACCCGGCCGTGCCATCGCGGCGTAGGCGAGCCATTTGCCGTCGGGCGAAGGGGTGGGGAGGGTGTCGGTCGCCTGGTTGTCCTGCGTCAGGTTCACCGGCATCATCCGGCTGTCGACCAGCCAGCTGTAGATATCGAGGTTGGTCGACATCGGCTCGTTCCGGTCTGCCTTGCGCAGCGTGAAGAAGATGGTGCGGCTGTCGGCGCCCCATGCCAGTTCCTCGCCGCCGCCGAACGGCTTCGACGGGCTATCGCCGATCAGGCCCGCGTCGACCGGGCGCGCGGCACTCGCCTTGCCGCCTTCGAGATTGAAGACGAAAGGACGGCTGTAGGTGCCGGGGGTCTCCCATTCATCCCAGTGACGAACGAAGCCGGCACCATCCTTGTAGAGGCGGCCGCTGCCCGGGCCGGTGAGCGCGCCCTTGTCCTTGGCTTCGCAGCCGAAGTCGGTGCATTCCTTCGCGATATCGCCCCACGCGAGCAGCTTTGCCCCATCGGGCGAAATCTTGAAGCCCGAAACATCGGCCTTGGTTTCAGTAACCTGCGCAGCAGCGGCACCCGCTTTCGGATCGACGCGCCAGACCTGGCTTTTGCCCGACGCGTTCGACAGGAAATAGAGGATGCCGTCCTTGTCGAAGGCGGGAGCGGTCTCGTTCTTGCCCGCCACGTCAGCGATCGCGGTGGGTTTGGCGTCTTTCGCGTTGCGATCGACGAGCCACAGGCCGGTCGTGCGCTTGTAGGTCTCGCTTTCGGTCTCGGTCATCTGGAACACAATCCAGCGGCCGTCGGGCGAGGCCGTCGGCGCGGCGACGCGCTTCAGCGTCGCAAGATCGACCTCGGTCATCGGACGGGCCAGGGCAGGGGATGAAAGGGCGGCGGTGAGCGCGATCGCGCTGGTGAGGAGCATGTTACGCATGGCGCGGTTTAACGCCGCCGCAGGCGGGTTCAAGACCCAAGCGCTAAATCAGCTTCGTCTCGCCAAATCAAAGCTGTCTGGATTGCGCGGCGATAATCGTCCATCGGCGCGGCCCGAGAAGGAGAATCGCGTGTTTCGGGCGCTGTCGACCACAACCCTGCGCCTGTTCGTCCCGCTGCTGGCGGGAGGGAGTTTGCGCGACCGCATGATCGGCAGTGCCGGGGCGTTGATCGGGATCAGCTTTGTTGGCGCGATCTGCTTCCTGTTCTTTCCGGCAGCGACTCCATGGATTGCCGCGCCAATCGGCGCATCGGCGGTATTGTTGTTCGCTGTCCCTGCGAGCCCGCTCGCGCAGCCCTGGTCAATCGTCGGCGGAAACGTATTTTCGGCGATGTTCGGGGTTTTCGCAGCCGGGCTGACGCCCGAACCGGCGCTGTCCGCGGCGCTCGCGGTCGGCGGCGCGATCCTGATCATGTCGTTGCTCCGCTGTCTGCACCCGCCCGGCGGTGCCGCGGCACTCAGCGCGGTCATTGGCGGGCATACGCTGGAATCGGGGCACGCCGGACACTTGCTGGTCCCCGTGCTCGTGAACTCGCTGATCCTCGTTGCGGTCGGGACCCTCTTTCATCGTTATTCGGGCCACAGCTATCCGCATCGCGCGAGGCCGGTCGACGGGAAGGCGCTTCCGTCGGAGCCACGCGGCCTGTTGATGGGCGATATCGACGGTGCGCTGGACGATCTGGGTGAGACCTTCGACATAAGCCGCGAAGATCTTGCGCTATTGTTGGCCCGCGCCGAAGCGCACGCGGCGGCACGGGTCGCCAAGGCACAGATTGCCGCGGCTGGCCGGAAGGTAGCGGCGGAGAAGCAGAACAGGCAGAAGCGTGAAAAGGTGCAGCCCTAGCGGACCAGCGCACCACCTTTCATTACGTGATCGATCTTTTCGAGCACAGTGATGTCGGTGAGGGGGTCGGCCTTGACTGCGACGAAATCGGCGTAGCGGCCGGGAGCGATCGCGCCGATATCGTCGCGACCCATTTCCTCCGATGCACGGCCGGTCGCCGACTGGATCGCCTGCATCGGCGTCATCCCGTACTTGACCATGTTGCGGAACTGGCGCGCATTGAGGCCGTGCGGATAGACGCCAGCGTCGGTCGCATAGCCGATGTTGACGCCCAGCTCGACCGCGCGGCGGAACGCGGCACGCTGCGCGTCGGTCGTCTCGCGATTCTTGCGCAGATATTCCTCGGGCCAGCCCTCTTTCGTGCCGACCTCGTCGATGTATGTGCCGTTGTAAATGTCCATCGCGAGCCAGGTGCCGTGCCTTTTCGCGAGCTGAAGCGTCGCTTCGTCGGCGAGGCTCGCGTGCTCGATGCTGTCGATCCCGGCGTTGATTGCATTCTGGATGCCGGTCGCGCCGTGCGCATGCGCCGTGACCTTTTTGCCCCGCGCATGCGCGACCTTCACGATCGCACGAAGTTGCTCGACCGTCAGTTCGGGAGCACCGGGTTCGGTGCCGATCGCGAGCACCGCGCCCGTCGCGATCGTCTTGATGAAGTCGGCCCCATGATCGAGCAGATATGTCGTCTTCGCAGCCGCCTCCTCGGGCGTCGCCGCGACGCCGAGCCGCATGTCGGCCGGCAATTCCTCGTTCGGAACGACGCCGTTGAGTTCGCCGCCACCCTTCGGGATCGTCAGATAGGCACCTGCGACCCACATGCGCGGGCCGGGCACGTCTCCGCGCTCGATCGCATTGCGCAGCGTCACGTCGGTGAGGCCTCGATAGGTGCCGACGTCGCGGACGCTGGTAAAACCCGCATCGAGCGTCACCCGGGCATTGCGCGCGCCGACGAGCGCCGTTTCGGCGGGCGAGGCCTTCATCGGCGCGGCCAGATCGGCGCTCTGCCCAAGGTCGGCAAGGTGTGTGTGGAGATCGATCAGACCGGGAAGGACAGTGAAAGCCAGCCAGTCGACGCGCCTCGCGCCATCGGGAACCTGTCCGCACGCGCCGACCGCCTTGATGCGCTCGGCCTCGACCGTGATGCACTGGCCGGTACGGACCTCGTTCGCGACGCCGTCGATCAGTCGTCCCGCCGCGATATAGAGCGTCTCGGCGGCCGCCGGCGATGCCGCCAAGAAGGACGCCGCGAGCGCGGTGCTCAGATGGCGGTATCGAAGGCGTTGCACTGGCGCGGATCCCCCGTTTGCAGGCCGCGGCGCAGCCAGGTCATGCGCTGCTCGCTCGTGCCGTGAGTAAAGCTTTCGGGAACCGGCCGCTGCCCTGCCGAGCGCATCAGCGTGTCGTCGCCGATCGCGTTGGCGGCGCGCATTGCCTCTTCCATATCGCCGGCCTCCATCACCGGTTGGCCCGCGCTGTTGCGCGCACGCGAAGCCCAGACGCCGGCATAGCAATCGGCCTGCAATTCCATGCGAACCTGCAGCGCATTACCCTCGGCCTGCGAGGCGCGTTGCTGCGCGCGGCGGACCTGATCCGAAATGCCGCTGATCGTCTGGATATGGTGGCCGACCTCGTGCGCTACGACATAGGCCTGCGCCGCATCGCCCGCGGCGCCGAATTTGCGGTCCAGTTCGTTGAAAAAGCTGGTGTCGAGATAAACGCCCTTGTCGGCGGGGCAGTAGAACGGCCCCATCGCCGACTGGGCGGGGCCGCAGCCCGACCTGTTCGTCGATTGCTCGTAAAAGCGGAGCTTCGGCTGTTGATAGCCGTTGATCAGGCTTCCCCACACCTGATGCGTCGATCCGAATACATTGCACGCGAAGCGTTCGCTCTCTGTGTCGCAGGCAACGCCCTGTTGGGCGCCGCGACTGTCGGTCATCGGGTCTGCCGTGCTGTCGCCGCTACTGAGCATATTGGCGCCCGGGCCGAGAAGGAAAAAGGCTACTGCACCGATAAGCAGGATGGTTCCGCAGCCCATCTTGCGCCCCAGCAGCATGGGTAACAGCCCGATCAGCAGACCGCCCATTCCGCCGCCGCCGCCACCGAAGCCGCCGCCCCCGCCTCGGCCGAGGTCTTCGATATCGTCGCCGGGCTTATAGTCGTCGAGGCGCATCGGGGCTTCTCCACCGGTAAGTTGGTCGTCCGGTGCGATAGTTACAGGAGCTCCAAGCAATTGGAAGGGGGCTTCGCATCGAATGAGGGCATTGCAATGGCCCGTGTTGCGGTGCACCATCGGTATAGCTCCACGCTAGAGGATTGTCCCCGAGTCCATGCCCCGCCGAGCCGCCCGCGCCGCGCTGCCGCTTCCCGACCTTGTTGTCCTCGTCCTGCAGGGCGGTGGGGCGCTCGGCGCATTTCAGGCGGGCGTGTATGAGGCGCTGATCGATCTTGGTATCGAACTCGACTGGGTGGCCGGGATTTCGATCGGGGCGGTCAATGCCGCGATCATCGCTGGAAACGAGCGCGACCAGGCCGTCGGAAAGATGCGCGAGTTCTGGGAGGGCGTGTCCTCCGCGCTACCGTCGCTGCCCACCGCGGATAATGACTGGGCGCGCGAATGGTCGCATATGGCTGCTGCAGGGCAGGTCATGGTTTTCGGCGTCCCCGGCTTTTTCATCCCTCGCTTTCTGCCGCCGGCCTTCGCCGAACGACAGACGCCCGAAGCCGTCAGCTTTTACGACACGACGCCGCTGGTCGATACGCTCAACAGGCTGACTGATTGGGATCGGGTGAACACTGGCAAGGTGCGGCTGTCGGTCGGCGCCGTTGCGGTCGAGACGGGTAATTTTCGTTACTTCGATACGCAATGCGACACACTCGATGCGCGGCATGTTCTCGCTTCGGGCGCCCTGCCGCCGGGCCTTCCGCCGGTCGAGATCGACGGTACCTGGTATTGGGACGGCGGACTCGTATCGAACACCCCGCTCGAACATGTCGTCGAATCGGCGAGCGAGGATATGCTGGTGTTTCAGGTGGACCTGTTTCCCGCGCGGGGCGATCGACCGCATGACATGGAAGAAGCCTGGTCGCGCGAAAAGGATATCCGTTACTCCAGCCGTACGCGCCGGATTTCGGACGGACTGATGCGCCGCCGCAAGGAGCATCGCCTGATCGACCGGATGCTGCAGAAACTGCCCGCTGAATATGCCGACCTGCCGGAGGTCAAAGCCGTGCGGAAGATGGTCGATTGCAAGGCGCTCAATCTCGTCCAGTTGATCCACCAGCCTCCGGTTTGGCAGACCGGCGCGCGCGATTTCGAATTTTCGCGATCGACGATGGAGGTCAACTGGGCGCTCGGCCGCGACGCGGTCGAGGCGGCGATGAAGGACGGCCACTTGCTTGCCGACAGCATTGCCGAAGGGCGGTCGGACAGCTTCGCAGTGCAATCGAATGCATTGCGACCAAAGGCCGGCGAAGACGTTTCCTGACTCTCCCCACCGAAAGGACTATTTCATGCGCCTCAAAGGAAAGACCGCCCTTGTCACAGGATCGACGTCGGGCATCGGGCTCGGCATCGCCAAGGCATTTGCTGCCGAGGGGGCGTCGATCATCATCAACGGGTTCGGCGATCCCGATGCGGTCGAGACCGAGCGCAGGGCGCTTGAGGCCATCAGCGGCGGGAAGGCTGCCTATGATGGCGCCGATCTGACGAAACCCGACCAGATCGAAGAGATGTTCGAGCGCGCCGACAAGGATTTGGGCGGTGTCGATATCCTCGTGAACAATGCGGGCATGCAGTTCGTGTCGCCGGTCGAGGATTTTCCGCCGGAGAAATGGGACATGATCATCGCGCTTAACCTGACCGCGGCGTTTCACACGATCCGCCATGCCGTGCCGGGCATGCGCAAAAAGAAGTGGGGACGCATCATCGCCACGGCGTCGGCGCACTCGCTCGTCGCCTCGCCGTTCAAATCGGCCTATGTCACCGCCAAGCACGGGCTGGCGGGCCTGACCAAGACAGTCGCGCTCGAGGTCGCCGACGCCGGGATCACCGTGAATTGCATCAGCCCGGGCTACGTCTGGACACCGCTGGTCGAAAACCAGATTCCCGACACGATGAAAGCGCGGAACATGACACGCGAGCAGGTCATCAACGACGTGCTGCTCGCCGGGCAGCCGACCAAGCAATTCGTGACCGTCGAGCAGGTCGCCGCGATCGCATCTTTCCTGACACGCGATGAGGCGGCGAACATCACGGGCGCAAACCTCAGCGTCGATGGCGGTTGGACCGCCGGGTGATGTGCTGCGGCCTTGAGCAATCTCCTTTGCCCTCCTAAGGTTAACGCAACCGGAGCGGGGAGTGACGGAGAATGAGGGGTCGTACCAACTGGATTTTAGCCCTGATGCTGGGCTTGACTGTCAGCGCGTGCCGAACGGTGCCTCCGATGCCGCCGTCTTCCGCTGACACACCGGAAGCGACGGGTACGTGGCGCGCGACGGCGACCGATCAGGATCAGGGACGGATCCGCGGCTGGTACAAGAGCTGGGAGGCCGCACTGGCGGATGCCCGGGCAAAGGGTTTCGGCGCCGATATCGACCGCGAAGGCGTGCTGTTGCATCCGATGGCCGCGCTGCCCAATCCCCATTTGCCGGCCGGCGATTATCGCTGCCGGACAGTCAAGATCGGCACACAGGGGCGCGGCGGTCTGGGCTATGTTGGCTATGGCTGGTTCCGTTGCCGCGTATCGCCCGAACAGGGGCTGTCGAGCCTGACGAAATTGACGGGGTCGCAGCGGCCTGTTGGCTTGATCTTTCCCGACAATCTGAAGCGGCAGATATTTCTCGGCACGCTGGAGCTCGGCGACGAGAAGATGGCGGTCAATTACGGCAGCGACCGGATGCGCGATATGGCGGGACTGGTCGAACGGATCGGCGATAATCGCTGGCGGCTCGTGCTGCCCGCGCCGGCTTATGAATCCTTGCTCGACGTGATCGAACTGGTCCCGGCGAGCTGACAAGACCAACAGGGGAATGAATATGCGAATTTTGTGGATGGGAGCGGCCGCGCTCGCTCTGGCGGCGCCCGCGACGGCACAGACGCTCGGCGGAGAGGTCGAGAAGCAGATGCCCTCGCTGATGGCGATCTACAAGGACCTGCACGCCAACCCCGAACTCAGCTTCATGGAAGTCCGCTCGGCGGGAATCCTCGCGGCCGAAGCGCGCAAGCTGGGCTTCAAGGTCACCGAAAAGGTCGGCGGAACCGGTATTGTCGCGGTGATGGAAAATGGTCCTGGACCGGTGGTGCTGGTGCGCGCGGACATGGACGGCCTGCCGGTGACCGAGCAGACGGGCCTGCCCGGCGCGTCGAAGGTGCGCGTGACCACGAAAGAAGGCGTCGAAACCGGTGTGATGCACGCGTGCGGTCACGACACCCATATGACTGCCTGGGTCGGTGTCGCGCGGCTGATGGCGGCGAACAAGGCCAAGTGGTCGGGGACGTTGGTGATGATCGGCCAGCCCGCCGAGGAACGCGGCGCGGGCGCCCGGATGATGCTCGCAGACGGGCTCTATACGCGCTTTCCCAAGCCGCAATATGCGCTCGCGTTCCACGACGCGGCGCAGTTTCCCGCAGGCAAGATCGGTTATACGCCGGGCTATGCACTCGCAAATGTCGACAGTGTCGATATCACGGTGAAGGGGGTCGGCGGTCATGGCGCCTATCCGCAAACGACGAAGGATCCGATCGTACTCGCGAGCCGTATCGTCGGCGCGCTCCAAACGCTGGTGTCGCGCGAGGTCAGCCCGCTCGACAGCGCCGTGGTGACCGTCGGCAGCTTCCACGCCGGTGCGAAGCACAATATCATTTCCGACGAGGCGAAGCTGCAGCTGACGGTTCGCAGTTATACCGACGAGGTCCGCGACCATCTTCTCGACGGCATCGCGCGCATCGCGAAGGGCGAAGCCATCGCCGCCGGGATACCCGACGACAAGATGCCCGTCGTCAGCGTCGACAAGAATGAATATACTCCGTCAACTTTCAACACGCCCGAATTTACCGAGGAAATGGCGGCGTTCCTGAAGACCAGCTTTGGTGAACAGCGCGTCGTTCAGATGCCGCCGGTGATGGGTGGCGAGGATTTCAGCCGCTTCGGGCGTGAGGACAAAAGCATCAAGAGCCTGATTGTCTGGGTCGGCGGGGTGCCGCAGGCCGAATATGATGCGGCGAAGAAGGAAGGGCGGACCTTGCCGAGCCTTCACTCGCCTTTTTGGGCGCCCGACGCGCAGGCGGTGATCTCGACCGCGACCGAGGCGCTGACGGCGATGACTATGAAGCTGATGGCGAAGAAATAGCTGGAGGCGCGGAACCCGGCTGGGATCGTCAACCCCGCCGTCATTGCCTGGCCGCGCTGGCGCTTTCCAAATAAATTGGGATGGACCTGTTCGTGCGGCTGTGGTGAGCAAAGGGCATGTCGTCCCATGAACCTGTTCCCGGCCTGTCCGCATGCCTCACCGACCGGGAAATGGAAGTCCTGCGCCTGCTGGTCGCCGGGCATACCGTCAAGACTATCGCAGCGCGTCTGGGCCGTTCGGAAACCTCGATTAATGAGCGTTTGCGCTCCGCCCGCCGTAAGACGGGCGTCGGTAGCAGCCGCGAATTGGCGCGCCTTCTGGCCCTCCAAAAAACTTGTGACGAAAATATCGATCTTTCCGGACAGCGCCCCACAGTGGAGGACTTGGAGCACACCGCAACCGTCGGGGTTCGCGGTTCGAAAGGAATGATCGTCATGCTCATCGCAATACCCATGGCCGCCGCCGGATTAATGCTCGCAGCCGCTCCTTCTACCGATCAGGCCGGAACACCGGGCGCCGTTTACAGCGCGGCGTCCCAGCAGTTGCCGCTGGTCGGAAGCTGGTCGCTGGATGCCTCGGAGATGCCGGAAAACGAGCGTCCCCAGCGGGTGACGATGACGTTCCGCCCATCGCAGGACGGAAAATGGACGACGCGTGTCGAAATCGTCGCGCCGGACGGCTCCATCAAGCACTCGGAATCGACCGCCGCGCTCGATGGCGTCGCCGTCCCGATTACCGGCAATATGGATTTCATCGACAGTGTTGCCCTGCGCCAGCCGGCGCCGGATACGTTGGTCATGACATTGGGGAAGGCCGGCAGCCGGGTGTCGACGCGAGTCTATACGGTTGCCAAGGATCAGAAATCCATGACCGAAACGATCGTCTGGTCCAGCGACAGTCGTCAAAAGCTGGAAACGACGCGCTTCGATCGGGTCGGCTGATCGCGACCTTGTCTGCGTCGTGGCGGCGGCGCGTGGGGCGGATCATTTCCTGGCTTTGAGGGCTTCGAGCCACCCTAGAACCTCGGCCTGCAACCGCACGCGGGCGTCGGACCAGCTATGGTCGGTCGCTACGTGCAGCGTCCTGAGCTTTGCGCCGCCGCCAGCTTTTCCGATCGCGGCCGACAAGGCGTTGCTCATCGGGGCGAGCCCGTCGTCCGACGTCAGGACGAACAGGTTGGTTCCGGTGAGCTGCGGCGCGGCCTTCACGAAGTCGAAGCGGTCGGTGTTGGCGATGATTTCGTCGGCCATGATTTCGGGCGTCGTCCCGGCGAGCGCCTCCATGCCATTGCTGCGCAGCGCCTTTACCGCCTGATCGCGCGGCAGTTTGCCGAGCCAGCCCATATTGCCCGCCGAGATCATCGCGGCGCCGAGCAAATCCTTGTCGTGCGCGGCGGTGAGCGCGGTGACCCAGCCGCCCATGCTGTGGCCCATGATGACGAGACGTTTCGGATCGATCCGCAGTTTCGCCGCATTGGCGGGATCGCGCGCGAAGGCGAGCACTGCGTCTGCATCCTCCAGATTCTGCGAAAAGCGATAGTCGCCCGGGCTGCCCCATGAACCGCGATAGTTGAAGGTGATGACGGTCCAGCCCGCGCGGCGCATCGCCTGCGCAAGGTCGAGACTCTTCTCGTTGCCGGGGAGGCCGTGACACAGGACGACAGCCGGATGCGGTCCGGCGCCCGCGGCGATATAGACGACGCCGTTGATCGCAACCTTGCCGCTGGGGATATGGACGACCTCCATTGCCGCCGGATGCGCCTTGTCGGCGGGCGGGTCGGTATAGATGGCGGCGGGGATATCGGCCGGGCTTGCCGCGAACGCGGACAAGGGCAGGGCGACCAGTGCCGCAGCGGCAATCCATATCCTCATTTCATTCTCCCCCGTTCATAAAGCTGCCGCCGCGTCCGGCGCCTTCGTTAAAGCGTTTGGCTCCCGCCACCGCGCCTTCGCGGAGCGGTGCGACCCCGGCATGCGCTTCGTGCGCGAGCGCGCCTTCGATATCGAAATCCCACTGGCGACAGGCGCTCAGCCGGTCGCTGTTCATGCAGATTTGCGGGAAGGCCGCGATCTGCCTCGCAAGTTGGACGGCGGCGGCAAGCGCTGCGCCATCGGCGACAACGCGGTCGGCGAGGCCGATGCGCTGCGCTTCGTCGGCTGCAACGGACCGGCCGGTCAGGATCATGTCGAGCGCGCGGCCCTGACCGACAATGCGCGGAAGGCGCACGGTACCGCCGTCGATCAACGGTACTCCCCAGCGGCGGCAATAGACGCCGAACACAGCGCTTTCCGCGGCGACACGCAGGTCGCACCAGAGCGCGAGTTCGAGCCCGCCGGCGACGGCGTGGCCCTCGACCGCGGCGATCACCGGCTTTTCGAGCAGCATCCGCGTTGGTCCCATCGGGCCGGGACCCTCGGGGTCGTAGCGCGACGTGCCCACGGCGCCGAGATCGAAACCCGCACAGAAATGGCCTTCACTGCCGGTCAGGATCGCGACCTTCGCGTCATCCTCTTCGGCAAAGGCTGCAAAGGCGTTGCGCAGGGCATTGGCGGTTGCCGGGTCAACCGCATTGCGCTTTTCGGGACGATCGATCGTGACGATCGTTACCGGTCCATCCTTTACCAGTCTTACGCTCATCGGGGCATTCTCCTCCGTCGCGCAGCGTGGCGCGAGGCGAGGGGACTTGCAAGCGACGCGGCGGCTCCCTAAATACAGGTAATGCGGGCCGGGCCCCTCTGGCGTCGGCGGGAAATTTCCCGCCACGTGATGTCGGACCGCATCGGGTGACTCCGATGCTCTGGCCCTTTCTCCCCCCTGTTCCCAAGGGCTCGGCATCGGCGTCACCTGCTTGATTTCTCGATCAGGAGGCCCTTTTCAATGACTCTCAATCCCAACCTTTACCGTTTGACCGTGCTGCATCGCCAGCTTGACGATGCCGAGCGCCGCGAAGTGCGCCGCCGCGGTGCCGATCCGTTTCGCCTGCTACGGCTGAAGGCGCTGAAGCTTGCGGTGAAGAAGCGGCTCGCCGTGCTGACGCGGCGCCCCGCGCTACGCCCCGCGTTCGCCCTTTAACCCGCTATAATCGATGATCGGGTGCGCTGCCGAAGGGCGGCGCGCTCGGCATATCCAGGGAAATCATCATGGAATTTCTGTTTGCCGACTGGCTGGGCACCCCGGCCTGGTTCTGGCTGTCGTTCCTCGCGCTCGTCATCGCGCTCACCGCCTTCGACCTTGGCATCCTCAACAAGGAGAACAAGGAGATGGGGATCGGCGAGAGCCTGAAGCTCTCGGCGCTCTACATCGGTATCGCAACCGCGTTCGGCGCGTGGGTGTGGGCCGCGAAGGGCGGCGAGGCTGGCCTCCAGTATTACACGGGCTTCTTCATCGAGAAAGCGCTGTCGATCGACAACATCTTCGTCATCTCGCTGATCTTCACGACCTTCGCAATCCCGCCGCGCTATCAGTATCGTGCGCTCCTGTGGGGCATCGTGGCGGTGATCGTGCTGCGCGGGATCATGATCGCGGGCGGCGCGGCGCTGGTCACCGAATATGGCTGGGTGCTCTACATTTTCGCGGCGTTTCTCGTGTTTACCGGCGTGAAGATGCTGTTCGCGAGCGAAAAGCCGATGGACGTGAAGGGTAACCCGGTCGTCAAATGGCTGTCGCGCCGGATGCCGATCACGAACGAGCTGCACGGCGAGAAATTCTTCGTGCGCGTGCCTGACAGCAAGACCGGCAAGATCGTTCTCGCTGCGACGCCGCTGTTCCTCGCGCTCGTCGTGATCAACCTTGCCGACCTTGTCTTCGCGGTCGACAGCGTGCCGGCGATCTTTGCGATCACCACCGATACGTTCATCGTCTATACGTCGAACATCATGGCGATCCTCGGCCTGCGCGCGCTCTATTTCGCGCTGTCGGCGATGGTGCACCGTTTCCACTATTTGAAATATGCGCTCGCGCTGGTGCTCGTCTTCATCGGGTCGAAGATCTTCGTCGCCGATTTCGTGCTGGGCGGGGCGAAATTCCCGCCGCTGGTCAGCTTAGGTGTGACGGTTGCGCTTATCGCTGGCGGTGTGATCTGGTCGCTGATCAAGACACGCAAGGAAGAAGCGGCATTGCCGTGATGAAAATGTCCGCCGGAGGCCCCGGAGGAGCTTCCGACGGACAGGCTTTCCTCCCCAGGAAAGCTCGGGAGGCGCGGGGCGATTTGTGCCCGCGCCAAGAAGGGTGACGCGAGGGGGTGCAACGGGCCCCTCGCGTCGAACTCGTATCAGGCGGCGAACTGGTTCATCGTATTGTCCTTGCCCGCGGCCTTCAGGGCCGCTTCGCCGGCGAAATATTCCTTGTGGTCGTCGCCGATGTCGCTGCCCGACATATTCTGGTGTTTCACGCAAGCGATGCCCTGACGGATCTCGGCGCGCTGGATGCCCTTGACGTAACCCAGCATCGCCTCATCGCCGAAATATTCCTTGGCGAGATTGTCGGTCGACAACGCGGCGGTGTGATAGGTCGGCAGCGTGATCAGGTGGTGGAAGATTCCGGCCCGCTTCGCCGAATCGCGCTGGAAAGTGCGGATGCGGTTGTCGGCTTCATCGCCGAGCGGCGTGCCGTCATAATCGGCGCTCATCAGCTTGGCGCGGTCATAGGCGCTGACGTCCTT
>JALDYH010000262.1:0-4921 GCA_032154175.1 Sphingopyxis sp.
GCGCGCTTTCGACGAGCGCCTCGGGGCAGGGCTCGCCATATTTTTCGAGCAGGTCCTTTTCGAGGCTGCCCGCGTTGACGCCGATGCGGATCGCGCAGCCGTTCGCCTTCGCGGCGCGCACGACTTCGCCGACGCGCTCGCTGCTGCCGATGTTGCCGGGGTTGATGCGCAGGCACGCTGCGCCGGCGTCGGCGGCTTCGAGCGCGCGCTTGTAGTGGAAGTGGATGTCGGCGATGATCGGAATACGCGACGCGCGCACGATCTGGCCGAGCGCCGCGGTCGAGTCGGTGTCGGGGCAGGAGACGCGGATCAGGTCGGCACCGGCGTCCTCGCAGCGGCGGATCTGGTCGATCGTCGCGACCGGATCGCTGGTCAGCGTATTCGTCATCGTCTGCACGCTGATCGGCGCGCCGCCGCCGACGGGGACGTTGCCGACCATGATCTGGCGGCATTCGCGCCGCGCGATGTCGCGCCAGGGGCGCAGGCCGGGATTGTGATCGCTCATGATGCGGGCTCGATAAGAAAGGGAGATATGCGCCGCTCTTTAGCCGTCCGGCGGCGGCTTGGCAAAGCCCGGCGTGCGGTACGGTCGCTGTTGCGCGAAAGACACACTCTGACGCGGATTCCGCCCGTGGCGCAATTTTCGTTTGTGCATCGCAGCAAAATCGGCAATTTCGGATGCGTTCGTCGTTACAGGCCCGGAAGAAGAGGTGTGGACGCGCACGGCAGGCTGGGACGATCCGTGTTTTTGTTAGGGGGATCACCCATGAAGTTTCTTACCAAAGCGTGTTTCGGCATGCTGCTCGCCGCGTCGGCCATGTCGACGCCCGCCTTCGCCCAGGAAGAAGAAGCCAGCGGCCCGTTCACGCTTTCGGGCGGCATCGCGGTCACCTCGGACTATCGTTTCCGCGGCATTTCACTCTCGAACGAAAAGGTCGCCGTTCAGCCGACGCTGACCGTGAGCCACGAAAGCGGTCTCTACGCGGGCGTCTGGGGCTCGTCGCTTCCCGACAGCGATGCCTATGGCAAGTTCGAACTCGACCTCTATGCCGGCTTCGCGACCGAGGTTGCCTCGGGCACGTCGGTCGACGTGGGCGTGACCTATTATACCTATCCGGGCAGCCATGACGGCGGCGCGCCGACCGATTATTTCGAAGGTATCGGCAAGCTGTCGCACGACATCGGCCCCGTCTCGGTCACTGGCATGGTCGCTTACGCGCCCAAGCAGAATTCGCTCGGCGACGAAGACAATATCTATCTGAACCTCGGCGCCGGCTTTGGCGTGCCCAACACGCCGCTGACGCTGAGCGCGGGCATCGGGTACAACGACGGTTCGCTCGGCCTCGTGTCGCCCGACGGTAAATATGTCGACTGGTCGATCGGCGCTTCGGTGCCTGCGGGACCGCTGACCTTCTCGGTCCAGTATATCGACACCGACGTCAAAAAGACGGGCATCAAGGCCGTCGACACGCTTTACGATCCAACCGTGGTCTTTACGTTGGGCGCATCTTTCTGATCGCCTGACGGGTCAGCGACCACGCGCTAAGGGGGCGGCTTCGGGGGAGGCCGCCCCCTTTTTTCGTGCGCGAACCAGGGCAAATGCGCTTTGCCGCAACGCGCTTGACCGCGTCGATGAACCGTGCAATTTCATCGACGAGTTGAAGCAGCGGAGTTTGATCCCCCATGACTCAAGCCTCTCAAAGCGTTTCGGTTCCTCCCGTCCCGCCTGCCCGCAGCGAACGAAGTCCCGGCGTCAAGCTGGTCATCGCGGTGCTGATCGCGGTCGCGCTGATGGTCCCGCTCCTGATGATCTACGGCCTGCTCTGGGACCGCCAGCAGCAGGCCGAAACCGCGCAGGTATCGATCGGACAGGGCTGGGGCGGGCAGCAGACGATCGCCGGGCCGGTGATCGTCATTCCCTATCGCGCGACCGAAACGACGACGGTCAACGAAAACGGCAAGGATGTGACGCGGACGGTGAACACGATCCGCAACCTCTATCTCTCGCCGCAGACGAACAAGGCCGACGTCGTCATCAAGCCCGAGAAGCGGAAGAAGGCGATTTACGAGACCGTCGTTTATGAAAGCCAGATCGCGGGGAGCGCCGATTTCGTGCTGCCCGCCGACATCGCGCGTTACGGCGTGACGCGCGAGGCCTTGATGCTCGATCGCGCCGAGGTGCGTTTGGGCGTCAGCGACGCGCGCGGGCTGGTCGACGGCAACAGCGTGTCGGTCAATGGCACGCCGCTCGCGCTGCAGCCCGGCAAGGGGCTGCTCTCGACCGGCAATTCGGGCACCTTCGCCTTTGTCGACTGGACCGCGGCCGCGCCGCTGAAGGTCGATTACAGGATCGGGGTGCGCGGGCTCGGCGATTTCAAGCTGATCCCGCGCGGCGTCGACACGCGCTGGACGGTGAAGTCGAGCTGGCCGAACCCGAGCTTCGGCGGCGATTTCCTGCCCGCGAAGCGCGCGGTGACGGGTAGCGGCTTTACCGCGACCTATGCGATCCCGAACCTCGCGCTCGGGCAGGCGCAGGTGCTGACCGGCGACCTGTCGCCGCCGGTGGCGACCAATTATGGCCGGCGCGACGCCTATAGCGATGTGCCGGTCGAGGTTGCCGTGGCGGCCGCCGACGCCGCAGGCGAAGCATCGGGCGGGACCGCGAAGGCGGTCGCAATCAGCCTGATCGAGCCCGTCGACCTCTACAGCCAGGTCGATCGCAGCATCAAATATGGCTTCCTGTTCATCGGCTTCACTTTCGTCGCCTTCCTGATGTTCGACATCATCGCGGGCGCGCGGGTGGCGCCGGCCGAATATCTGCTGACGGGTGTGGCATTGGTGCTGTTCTTCGTGCTGCTGCTCGCCTTCGCCGAGGTGATCGGGTTCACCTTCGCCTATATGCTGGCGTCGGCGGCGATCATCGGGTTGCTGGCCTTCTACAGCGCGGCGGTGCTCAAGAGCTGGAAGCGCGCGCGCTTCCTCGCGGCGATGCTGGTCGGGCTCTATGCGCTGCTCTATGTCCTCCTGAACCTCGAGGCCTATTCGCTGCTCATCGGGTCGGTGCTGATGTTCTTCGCCCTCGCCGGGGTGATGTATATGACGCGCAACATCGACTGGGGCGGGATCGGCAAGAAGGATGAGCCGGCGACGGCATAAGTGCTCCCCGGCGAAAGCCGGGGTTCACATCATCCGGCTATCGCCAGCGCAAATTGTGGGGGCCGAGATCCGACAGGGTCCTGGCCCCCATCAATTTCATCCCGCGTTCCATCTCGGCGCGGAGCAGCGCGATTGCGCGCGCGACGCCATCCTCGCCCGCCGCGGCGAGCGCGTAAAGATAAAGGCGGCCGCCCGAGCAGGCCTTGGCACCGACCGACAAGGCTTTGAGCACATGCGTACCGCGCATGATGCCGCCGTCGCAGATCACTTCGAGCTTGTCGCCGACCGCGTCGACGATCCCGGCGAGCGCGTCGAAGGGCGAGATGCTGCCGTCGAGCTGGCGCCCGCCGTGGTTCGACACCATGATCGCGGTCGCTCCGATATCGGCGGCGCGTTTTGCATCCTCGACCGCGGCGATGCCCTTCAGGCAGAAGGGGCCGTCCCATTGCCTGCGGATCGCCTCGGCGCGTTTCCAGTCGAGGCTCTGGTCGAGCATCGATGTGAAATATTCGGCGACCGATTTGGGGACGCTCGATCCTTCGGATACATGCGCGCGGAGGTTCGGCAGGCTGAATTTCTCGCGGAGCACATAGTTGAGGCCCCAGCCGGGCTTGGCGGCGTAGGAGAGCATGTTGCGCGCGGTGAAGCGCGGCGGCGAGGTGAAGCCCGAGCGCAGGCAGCGCTCGCGGTTGCCGCCGACGATCGTATCGACGGTGAGCGCAACCGCGTCGAACCTTGCGGCGCGGGCCGCCTCCAGCATCGACTGGTTCAGCCCCTCGTCCTCATGGACATAAAGCTGGAACAGCTTGGGACCGTCGGTGAGCGCGCCCGCTTCGGCGAGGCTGATCGTCGCGAGGCTCGAGATGCCCGCGCACGTGCCGGCGTTCGCCGCGGCGCGCAGCACCGCGCGCTCGCCCTGCCAGTGGAACAGGCGCTGAAGCGCGGTCGGCGAGAGGAAAAGCGGCATCGCCATCTCGCGCCCGAACAGCGTCGTCTTCATGTCGACGCTCTCGACCCCGGCGAGCACGCGCGGGATGAGGTCGCAGTCGTCGAACGCCGCGCGGTTGCGGCGGCGGGTGACCTCGTCATCGGCGGCACCGTCGATATAGTCGAACACCGGCCATGGCAGGCGGCGCTTCGCGAGCGCGCGGAAGTCGTCGATATTGTGGCAGTCGGTCAGGCGCACGCTCATCTACCCCCTCAAATCGTCATCCCGGCCTTCGCCGGGATGACGGATGGGGGAGCGGGGGCTCATTAGAAGACTGTCCGCGCGGCCACCGTTCCCTTGGCCCCGAAGCTGAAGCGCGGTTCGACCGCGAGGTTCGCGTCGAGGATATGCGCCGCGACGCGCTTGCCGACCGCGGGGCCGTTCTTGAACCCGTGGCCCGAGCCGCCGCCGACGAGCCAGACATGCTGCTGCCCCGGAAAGCGGTCGATCAGATAGTCGCCGTTCGAGCTGTTCTCATACTGGCAGACGCGCCCGCCGAGCAGCGGTGCCGAGGCGAGGCCGGGGAAGCGGCGCTGCATATAGGCGCGTGCTTCGGCGATTCCTGCGGGCGAGAGCTGGCGCTCCATCGTGTCGGGATCGACCACCGGGCCATGGACGTCGATCGCGATCTTGAATCCCGCGCCCTCGAGGTCGGGGATGCCGTAAATAATGCGGCCGTTGTTGAAGTCGGCCCACACCGGAAGCTCGGGCGGGGCGAAGCGCGTGTCGCCCTGCGGCGCGCCGAAATGATAGACCTCCTGCCGCGTCGCGACGATC
>JALDYH010000263.1:0-4894 GCA_032154175.1 Sphingopyxis sp.
GCGGTAATGACGAAGGGTAGTTTGAGATCATGAAGCTCCATATTGCCGCGTTTGCCTTGCTTGCGGCTTTCGCCACACCTGCGCTCAGCCAACCTGCAGACCCCTATGCCCCGGCCCGCGCAATCGTCGCAGACATCGGCAAGATCGTCACACCGAACGGGGTACAGGAGACGTTCGAGGTTACGCTCGGCGGCGCGCGGCAGATCGTGAATGTCCGCGGCTCGGACCGCGACAATCCGATCCTGATCTTCGTTCACGGCGGCCCCGGCGCGGTCGAAATGCCCTTTGCCTGGGTGTTCCAGCGGCCGTGGGAAGATGTTTTCACCGTTGTCCAGTACGACCAGCGCGGCGCGGGGCGGAGCTACCCGCTGAACGATCCCGCTGCACTCGCGCCGACGATGACGCCTGAGCGCTATCGCGACGACGCTATCGAACTGATCGAACTGCTGAAGAAGCGCTACGCCAAGCGCAAGGTCGTGCTGATGGGGCACAGCTGGGGCTCGATCGTTGGCCTGTCGGTCGCGGTGAAGCGTCCCGACCTGCTCTACGCCTATGTTGGGGTTGGTCAGGGCATCGATTTTCGCGAGGGCGAAAAGGCCGGCATGGCGTGGACGCGCGCCAAGGCGCTCGCTGCGGGCAACAAGGAAGCCGTCGCCGCGATCGACGCGCTCGCGCCCTACCCCAGCGGCGAATTCACCATCGCCAAGGCCGATGGCTGGCGCAAATATGCGATTCCCTATGGCTCGCTGATGTATGCCAAGCCCGACCTTGAATATTATTTCCAGACCCCGCGCCTCTCGCCCGAATATAGCGAGGCCGACCGGCAGGCGTGGGGCAAGGGTAGCGAATTTTCGGTGACGACGCTCTGGCCGCGCCTCGCGGATGTCAGCTTCACGAAGGTCAGGAAGATGGACGTACCGATCGTCTTCTTGCTCGGACGGCATGACTATACTGTCCCTTCGCCGGTGGCAGCCCGGTGGTTCGGACAGGTCAAGGCACCCTCGAAGAAGCTCGTCTGGCTCGAACATTCGGCGCATATGCCGATGGTCGAGGAGCCGGGCCATTTCTTCGCCGCGCTGCTCCGCGACGTGCTGCCATTGACGAAAGACCCAGAATGACCGCCTATCTCGCGCCGATCGGCCTCCTGTTCGTCTCGAACATCTTCATGACCTTTGCCTGGTACGGCCAACTCGGCGCGGTGTCGCGGCCGATCTGGCTCGCGGTGCTGATCGCGTGGGGAATCGCCTTTTTCGAATATTGTCTCGTCATCCCCGCGAACCGTATCGGCTACGGCGTTTACAGCGCCGCCGAACTCAAGACCTTGCAGGAAGTGATCACACTGGTCATATTCGCGGGGTTCGCGGTCTTCTGGCTCGGTGAGAAGCTGACGGTGAACCATCTCGTCGGCTTCGGTCTGATTGCGGCGGGGGCGTTCTTCATCTTCAAGGGACCGATAGCGGTCTGACAGGAACATAAAGCGACATGGAAACCCGTGCCGGCGATCCCGGAGCCTTTGCCCGCTTCGACCTGACCCGCGTCCCCTCTCCCGCGTTTGTCGTCGATGCGGCGAAAGTCCGCGCGAACCTCGCCCTGCTCCGCCATATCGGCGACGCATCGGGCGCGCGCGTGCTCGCGGCGCTCAAGGCCTTTTCGATGTGGTCGCTGGGACCGGTCGTCACCGAATATCTCGACGGCGTCTGCGCTTCGGGCCTCTATGAAGCGAGGCTCGGCCGCGGCGAATATGGCGGCGAAGTCGCGACCTATTGCGCGGGCTACAAGGAGGCCGACCTGCCCGAGATCGCGGCGCTGTCCGATCACCTCATCTTCAACTCGCCGGGCCAGATCACACGCTTTCGCCCGCTGCTCGACGAATTGCGGGCGAAGGGTGAAAGCTTCGATATCGGCCTGCGCATCAACCCGATGCACAGCGAGGGCGAAGTGGCGAAATACGACCCCGCCGCACCGTGCAGTCGCCTCGGCTTCCCGATCAGCCAGTTGCTGCCCGAACATATGGAGGGCGTCGATGGCGTCCATATGCACAGCCTGTGCGAACAGGATTTCCCGCCGCTCCAGCGCACATGGAACGCGGTGCAGCCGATGCTGCGCCCCTTCTTCAACCAGCTCAAGTGGATCAACTTCGGCGGCGGGCACCATGTGACGCGCGCCGATTATCAGACGGGCGATCTGATCGCCTTCCTGAAGCAGGTCCGCGCCGCGACCGATTGCGACGTGATGATCGAACCCGGTGAAGCGATCGCGCTCGATGCGGGCATCCTCGTCGGCGAGATACTCGACCTGTTCGACAATGGCATGCCGATCGGCATCACCGACATCTCGGCGACCTGCCACATGCCCGACGTGATCGAGGCGCCCTATCGTCCCGCGATGCTCGGTGAGGGAAGCGAAGGCATGCCGACGCGCCTCGGCGGCCCGTCGTGCCTCGCGGGCGACGTGATCGGCGATTATCGCATGCCCGGCGGCGCGCGCATCGGCCAGCGCTTCGCGTTCCTCGACCAGGCGCATTATTCGATGGTCAAGACGAACACCTTCAACGGGGTGCCGCTGCCGTCGATCTGGCTGTGGGACAGCGAGACCGACGAACTACGGCTGATCCGCGAGTTCGGTTACGAGGATTTCAAGACGCGGCTGGGATAAGCTCCGCCAGCGCCTGATGGATGTCGCTGACCACCACCGATCCCTCGCCGACCGACGACGCGACGCGCTTCACCGATCCCTTGCGCACATCGCCGACGGCATAGATGCGCGGCCAGCTCGTCTCGAACCGGCTTGGCATGCGGTCGAGCGACCAGCCCGCCTTGACGAGTTCGAGCGGCGCGATGTCGGTCCCGGTCTTCACGAAACCGCGCTCGTCGCACACCATTTCCTTGGGAAGCCAGGTCGTGTTCGGGCTCGCGCCGAGGAAGAGGAACAGGAAACCGCAATCGCAATGATCCTCGGCGCCGGTTTCCCGGCAGCGGTAGGTCAGGCCGGCGAGCCGGTCCTCACCGTGCAGACCAACGACGTCGGTCGACGGGATGATCTCGATATTCGGATGTTCTTCCAGCCGCTTGACCAGATATTCGGACATCGTCTCGCGCAGGCTTGACCGGCGAAAAATGACATGGACCTTCTTCGCGACGCTCGCGAGATAGATCGCGCCCTGCCCCGCCGAATTGCCCGACCCGACGATCGTCACCTCGGCATTGCTGCACAGCTGCGCTTCCATCGGTGTCGCACCATAATAGATGCCGCGGCCTTCATAGGCCTCGATGCCCTCGATCGGCAGGCTCTGGTATTTCGCCCCGCTCGCGACCACGACCGCGCGGCTGCGCAGCTTCCGCCCGTCGGCGAGGTGCAGGCAATAGGCATCGCCGTCGCGGCCTATCGACGCCGCGCGCACCGGCGAAACCAGCCGCGCCCCGAATTTCTGCGCCTGCACCGTCGCACGGCGCGCCAGCTCGTTCCCCGAAATGCCGGTCGGGAAACCCAGGTAATTCTCGATCTTCGACGAGGTGCCCGCCTGCCCGCCGGGCGCAAGCGCGTCGAGCGCGATCACCGTCAGCCCTTCGGACGCCGCATAGACCGCCGCCGCCAGTCCGCCCGGGCCGCTGCCGACAACGAGAACATCGGCGGTCGCACCATCGGGAAGCAGGTCGAGCCCCAGCCCCGCCGCGAGCTGTTCGGGCGTCGGCTGGATCAACACTTCGGCCGCGCCAAGGATCGCTACCGGCAGCTGATCTTCGGTCAACCCGCGCTCGGCGAGCAGGTGCGCGGCGACGGGTCCGTCGGCGGGATCGAACCAGCGATGCGCGACGCCATGTTTCATCAGCAGGTCGCGCAGCGCATAAACGCTGCGATCCATCGCCGCGCCGATCACGATCGTCACGGCAAAGCCGCGATGCTTGCTGAACTCGCGCCGCGCCGACAGCACGCGAATGAAGATATCCGAATAATGGCTGTTGCCCGCGATCAGCCGCTGGAAATCGGCGTGCGCGATGCGCAGGATGTCGCCGTCGGCTCCCATCTCGACGCGCGACAGGTGGCGCTGTCCGGTCAGCACCGACAGGTCGCCCGCAAACTGCCCATGCTCCATCCAGCCGACGCGCTTGCGCCCTTCGTCGGTCGACGCGAAGATGTCGGTGTGGCCCGACAGGGTGACGATACAATCGGGCGCCATCGCGCCCTCTTCGACCAGCAGGTCGCCCGCCTTGTGCGATTCGACCGTGCCGAAGGCCCGCAGTTCGTCCAGTTCCGCGTCGGTGAAATTATGATTGACCTCGGCGCGAGAAACCATGGCAGGCAGATCCTTTCGGGGCTCGATGAATGTCCATTCCTAGCGCGGCGACATGGCTTTGTCTCGCATTCGCGCGGTTTGGCGCACACCGGCCCCGGTTCGACCTTGGTGTTACCGCTCTATTACAAAATTGCGCGATAGGGTCTTTACAGGGGGGACCCCCCTGCATATATCGCCCTCCGCTGCCCCAGGGGGACTTCCAATAACCGCAAGGCAGCCTTGGATGTTTAACGTTATTTTTGGGGGTCCCTTGAGTTGCACCAGCATCATAGCGCCCACGGGCTGATTCAGGCACTTTCGCCGGTCGAACCTGTTACGCTTGTCCGCCCGCATGCCGCGCGGCGCGCAGCGCGTTTCTTCATCGAGCGATTTCCCGGCACGACCATGTATGCGGTCAAGGCGAATCCGTCGCCCGACCTGCTGCGCGTGCTGTGGGATTCGGGTGTCACGCATTATGACGTCGCCTCGATCGCCGAGGTCCGCCTCGTTGCGCGCACGCTTCCCGAAGCGACGCTCTGCTTCATGCATCCGGTGAAGGCCGAGGAAGCGATTTCCGAAGCCTATTGGAAGCATGGCGTGCGCACCTTCTCGCTCGACACG
>JALDYH010000264.1:0-4886 GCA_032154175.1 Sphingopyxis sp.
CCCCCGGGAAACCAACTGTCGCTCCCCAAGGGTGGCCGTTCACGCATTCCGCGCCGTCAGCCCGCCATCGACGGGGATCACCGCTCCCGTGATATAGCTGGCGGCGGGGAGGACGAGGCCGAGTGTCACATGCGCGACCTCTTCGGGCTCGCCATAGCGGCGCAGTGCGGTGCGGCGTTTCGCAAAAATGGCCTTGTCCGCCTCGGGCACCGTGTCGGTCATGCCGGTGCGGATCGGGCCGGGGCAAATGCAGTTGACGGTGATGCCGTCCCGGCCGAGGTCGACCGCAAGACCCCGCGTCAGGCCGGTGACGCCGGTCTTGGCTGCAACATAAGGGGTGTCGCCCGGGGTCGCGCCGAGGCCCTCGGTCGAGGCGATGTTGACAATGCGCGCGGCGTCGCTTTGCCGAAGCCAGGGCAGCGCGGCGCGGACCATGCGCTGGTGCGCAGTGAGCATCACCGCGACTGCGCGGTGCCAGATTGCGTCATATTCGTCTTCGGCGTCGAGCGGGCAGAAGCTCGAGACGCCGGCATTGTTGATCAATATGTCGATACCACCGAAGGTCGCCGCGACCTCGGCAACGACGCGCTTGATCGCATCGCCGTCGGCGACGTCGAGTGCGAAAGCCCTGGCATGGCCGCCGGCTTCAACTGCAACCGCTTCGCATGCCGCGAGGTCGAGGTCGGTGACCGCGACCTTGGCGCCTTCGCTGGCGAGGAGGAGCGCGGTCGCGCGGCCCATGCCACTCGCCGCGCCTGTGACGATGGCGACGCGGCCCGCGACCGAGCGCGACAGCGGCGCCCGCCCGGTCAACGGAACGGCGGCTCGTTGAAGGCTCGCAATTTCCGGCTATGCAGCTTGGCGCCCTCGTCCCGCATCGTCTCGCACGCGCGGATGCCGATCTGGAGGTGCGCGGCGATCGCTTCCTCGTAGAAACGGTTCGCCTGTCCGGGCAGCTTGAGCTCGCCATGAAGCGGCTTGTCGCTGACGCACAGCAGCGTCCCGTAAGGGACGCGGAAGCGATAACCCTGCGCGGCGATCGTCGCGCTTTCCATATCGATGCCGATTGCGCGCGACTGCGAGAAGCGTAGCGCGCTGTCGGTGTAGCGTAGTTCCCAGTTACGGTCGTCGGTGGTGACTACGGTGCCGGTGCGCATGCGTTTCTTGAGGTCGGCGCCGGTTGCCCCGGACACCGCTTCGGCGGCGGTCGCGAGTGCAACCTGCACTTCGGCGATCGGGGGAATCGGGATAGCGACGGGCAGCACCGCGTCGAGTATATGGTCGTCGCGGAGATAGGCGTGCGCGAGCACATAGTCGCCGATGCGCTGGCTGGGGCGCAGCCCGCCGCAGTGGCCGATCATCAGCCACGCCTCGGGACGCAGCACCGCGAGATGGTCGCAGATCGTCTTGGCGTTCGATGGGCCGACGCCGATGTTGACCAGCGTGATGCCGCCCCCGTCCGGCGCGATCAGGTGATAGGCGGGCATCTGGTGCCGTCGCCAGGCGCTGTCGGCGACAAGTGCGCTGGCGTTGACGCCGGGCTGGTCGACATAGAGGCCCGCGGCGCCTGCAAGCGCCGTGTAGCGGCCTTGCCCCACCTGCGCGCCCGCCCAGGCGACGAACTCGTCGACGTAGCGATGGTAGTTGGTGAAGAGGATGTAGCGCTGGAAATGCTCGGGTGCGGTGCCGGTGTAATGGCGAAGGCGCGCGAGCGAGAAGTCGGTGCGCAACGCGTCGAACAGCGCGAGCGGCTGGTCGGCAGCGGGATCCTGCCCGAACAGGCCATCGGCGAGTTCGTCGCCGATGTCGGCGAGCTCGGTCGTCGGGAAATGCCGGGCAAGTTCGAGTGGCGTAACGCCGCCCATATCTGACCCGTCGCTGGCGTCGAGCACATAGGGAAAGGGTATCTGCTGCCCCGTCCGTGTGACTTCGAGGGTGATGTCATAATGGCGCGCGAGAAGTGTGAGCTGTTCGCGCAGATAATCGGCGAACAGGTCGGGGCGCGTTACCGTGGTGACGAATTCGCCCGCGCGCTCGAAGCGGCCGAAGGCGAGATTGTGCCCCTTCTGTCCCTCGCGTTGTTCGCCGGTGGTGACGAGCCGGATCGCGGGATAGTCGAACAGCCCGTTCGCCGCGGCGTCGGCCGGCGGCAGCGTGCGATCGCGGACATAGGCGGCGATGGCCGATTTAAGGTTGGAGACCGACGTGCGGAACGCGGTTTGAAGTTCGGCGATGATGTTGTCGACGAGCGCGGTGGGGTCGGTGGTGTCTTGCGATGAGTTGGATGTCATCGCGTCGCTGTTGCATGAAAATGTGACAAAAGGGAAGGGGGCAGCCTTGGCGGCCCCCTTCCCGGATTGCTTAGAGCTGCTCGAGCATATGGTCGGCGCTCGACACCTTGAATTCGCCGGGCGCTTCGACGTTGAGCTGCTCGACGACGCCGTCATTGACGATCATCGAGAAACGCTGGCCGCGCTTGCCCATGCCGAACGCCTTGCCGTCCATGGTGAGGCCAACCGCTTCGGCAAAGTCGCCATTGCCGTCGGCGAGCATGGTGACACTGTCGCCGGCATTGCCGCTCTTGCCCCATGCGCCCATGACGAAGGCGTCGTTGACCGCGGTGCAGACAATCTCGTCGACGCCCTTGGCCTTCAGTTCGCCGGCCTTGTCGATATAGCCCGGCAGGTGCTTGGCCGAGCAGGTCGGAGTGAAGGCGCCGGGGACCGAGAAGAGCGCGACGCGGCGGCCCTTGAAATAATCGGCGGTGTTGACCTGTTCGGGGCCGCTTTCGGTGACCTTTACGAAGGTCGCATCAGGCAGCTTGTCTCCGGTCTGGATCGTCATGGTCGGCATCCTTTCACTTGAGGGGATTTCAGTGGCGGTGACATTGGGTTGCGGACCCGCCGAGTCAAGCGCGCTCGACCGATGCATCGAAATACTGGACCGCACCGACGCGGCGGGGCATGATGGCGCGGATGGACACAGACCCCACCTGGTTCACCGGTCAGCTGTTGCTTGCGCTACCCGGAATCGGCGACCCCCGCTTCGAACATGCGGTGATCGCGATGATCAGCCATGACGAAGAGGGCGCGATGGGGATCGGCATCGACGATCCGATCGACGGCATGACCGTCGGGGCAGTGCTCGACCAGCTCGAAATCGAACATGATGTGCCGCTCGACCAGCCCGTGTTCCTCGGCGGTCCGGTCGAGCCGTCGCGCGGTTTCGTCCTCCACAGCCTCGACTGGGGTGGGCAGGAGGCGGTGCAGGTTGGCGATCGCTGGATGGTGTCGAGTTCGCACGATATCCTGCGCGCGATCGGCGAGGGACGCGGCCCGTCGCGCTGGCTGGTCGCGCTCGGTTATGCGGGCTGGTCGTCCGGGCAGCTTGAGGGTGAAATGGTCCGGCACGGCTGGCACGTCACGCCGGGCAGCGATGGCCTGTTGTTCGAAACGCCGCCCGCCGAACGATGGCAGGCGGCGTTCGCCGAAGCGGGAGTGGACGCCCGCTTGCTCACAACCGAGGGTGGCGAAGCCTAGTTTCCATATTTTCGCCAGCGAAAGCCGGATCTCATGAGGGCGCAGCGGCGAGATTCCGGCTTTCGTCCAGGATGGCGAATCCGGATCAGCGCGCCAGCGCGAGCAGCGGGCGACCCGTGTCGAGATTGGTTCGCGCGGTGCGTGCGGCCCAGCGCGAATCCATGTATCGGCCGCTTGCGAGCTCAAGGTCATAGCGGATCGGGCTGGCGATCGCAGCGTCATAGGCGGCGGCGGCATCGGCGGTGCGACCCAGGCGAGCGTAAGCGGTACCAAGATTGATGAGCCGCGACGGATCGCGGGCGTCGAGGGTGGTTTCACCGGTCAGTTTTTCGACAGCGGCTTCATTCTCGCCGGCCTTCAACTCGGCAAAAGCGACCGGCAGCAGCATCGAATCGGCCTGCGGCGCGGTGACGACGACAATCGATTGCGCCGTGGCGGGGCTTGCAAGGGCCAATGCAATGAGCGGCAGCAGAAATTTTTTCATTTGTGTATCCCTCCGAAACTTTGGCTGATTTTCTCGTGCATCGGCAGAAAAGTCAATATTTCTAGGGGTTTGTAACACTGTTGTCACAAAAGCAAATTATGCTCATCGCATGGCGCATTATAAGTCAGGATTTTCAGAATCTTGGCGATAGCGACTCCGTGTCACAGAACCGCGACTGCGATTGTCACAATTGCGCCCGATAAAAATTAATTTCGAAGGGCGGTGCATTTTGCGCCCGCGATTCGCGCGGCAGGATCCGGCGGGCGGTGTCGCTGTTGCGATATAAAGAAAAGTTTATATTTGATCGGTGGCGCCATTTCGACTAGGGCGCCGGGCATAATTATCCCTGTTTCGTGGCCGCTCGCCTGCGGTCGTACTCGCCAGAATGGAGAATCCCCTGTGGCCACTCTCGCCGCCGACACCCGTGACTATGTGATCGCCGACATCGGTCTTGCCGATTTCGGGCGCAAGGAAATCAACATCGCCGAAACCGAAATGCCGGGCCTGATGGCGCTGCGCGCCGAATTTGGCGCGGCGCAGCCGCTGAAGGGCGCGCGCATCACCGGTTCGCTGCACATGACGATCCAGACCGCGGTGCTGATCGAGACGCTGACCGCGCTCGGCGCCGAAGTGCGCTGGGCGACGTGCAACATCTTCTCGACGCAGGACCATGCCGCCGCCGCGATCGCCGCGTCGGGCGTGCCGGTGTTCGCGGTGAAGGGCGAGAGCCTGGCCGATTACTGGGACTATGTCGGCCGCATCTTCGACTGGGGCGTCGAGGACGGCACGACCTGCAACCTGATCCTCGACGACGGCGGCGACGCCACGATGTTCGCGCTGTGGGGCGCGAAGCTCGAAGCCGG
>JALDYH010000265.1:0-4878 GCA_032154175.1 Sphingopyxis sp.
ATCGGCCTGGCAGCCCTTTCAGCCAGCCGACACAATCGGAAGCGGGGCGCTTAGGTGGATTCGGCCGGAAATGCAAGCGATTCGGGGGATAGTTTTCCACGACCCTGATGCCACAACGCGAGCGTCTAGAAACTCGCGCCATCGACCTTGTGAATGGTGAGTGCATCAAGGTCGGCAAGGGGAACGCAGCGCAGGTTCACCGCAGCCATCTTCTCACCCGACGGTCCGGTACCGACGGAGAAGCCCTGACAACCGCATTCGATGCAGAATTGATGGTCGATATTATGCTTGTTGAATTGATAGCTTTCGAGCTTGTCGGCGCCGCTTGTCAGCCGGAACCGGTCGAGCGGAACAAAGGCCAGCAGAAAGCCCTTGCGCCGGCAGTGCGAGCAGTTGCAGCTCATCGCCGTGTCCGGAATATCGCCTTCGACCGAATAGGTCACCGCGCCGCAGTGGCAGCTGCCTTCGAAAGCCATGCATTTTCTCCTCTAGCCGCGGCTTGCGATCCGTTTGCACCAGCATTCGGCGAAAACCGCAATCGCTGCGCCGGCGGCATAGCAGAAAAGATCTCCGACACTGAATGAAGTCCCCAGCACCACGGCAGCCAAGGCATGATTCGACAGGCCGACAAGCTGCAGCAGGTTCATCGCCTGTCCCGCCTCGACCAGCACGCCGACAGCCAGCGCGACGAGCGAGGCGGGAATGACGCGTAGCGTCGTTACCGCGCGCAGCGTCAGGTAAACGAGCATCACCGCAAGCACGTCGCCGAGATAAGGCCGCACGAAACCGTCGCGGACCCACAGCGCGATCGCGATCTCGACCAGCAAAAGAATAACGGCGGCGCATGCGTAGCCGGGCCGCCACGATAAAAACGGGCGCGACATGGTTTCAGTCGTGCTGATGGTGGCAAGCAAGCCCCTCGATCACATCCTCGAGCCGCGCGGGATCGCCCAAGGCGATGACATGGCCCGGACTGTCGGCGCTCAGCGGGTCGCCGTTCCAGTCGCACATCGTCCCGCCCGCGCCCTCGACAACGGGGACGAGCGCGGCGAAGTCGTGGAGCTTCAATCCCGCCTCGACGACGAGATCGATGTGGCCGCTCGCGAGGAGGCCGTAATTGTAACAGTCGCCGCCGAAGACCATGCGCTTGTGCGACGTCCCGGCTGCGAGCGCCATGAAATGTTCGGCATCATGATCGCTGAAATATTGCGGACCGGTGGTCGCGAGCACCGCGTCGGCGAGGCCGCGGCAGGTGCGCGTGCGCGCCGGCGTCCCATTGAACAAGGTCGGCTGTCCGAGCGCACCCACCCAGCGTTCACCGTTGATCGGCTGGTCGATGATCCCGAGGACGGGCCAGCCGTCCTGGAGCAGGGCGATCAGCGTGCCGAAGATCGGGCGGCCAGCCATGAAGCTGACCGTCCCGTCAATCGGGTCAAGCACCCACTGGCGCGAAGCTTCGGTGCGTTCGGCGCCATATTCCTCGCCGATAATTCCGTCACGCGGCGCCTCGGCATCGAGCAGGCGGCGCATCGCCGCCTCGGCGGCGCGGTCGGCCTCGGTCACGGGCGAGGCGTCGGCCTTGGCCTCATGCGCGAAGGCGGCGCGGAAGAGCGGACGGATCGCTTCGCCGGCAGCGTCGGCAAGGCGATTGGCGAGAGCGAGGTCAGATGTGAGCGACATGGCTTTGCGCTAGCCCAGCCTTGACCCCGCCGCCAGCCCAAGCGGACGCGTCCGGCGTCATCAAGACGCGATTTTATCAATTTTACAATTACGATATAAATTGTAAAATTGCGATCTTGGCGAGCGATTTTCCCCTTCAGCCTATCGTCGCGACGTTCGCGCGCTACGGCTTGCGCAAGACGTCGATGGAAGATGTTGCCATCGCGCTCGGCGTGTCGCGGCAGGCGCTCTACAACCGGCATGGACCGAAAGGCACCCTGATCGGCTGGGCGACCAAAAGCCTGATCGACAGCTCGCTGGCCGCCGCGCTCGCCAGCATCGACCAGCCCGCAAAGACGCTCGCCGAACGTATAACCGATGCGCTCGACGCTTGGGCCGGCCGGCATATGGAAGTGCTGCATGCATCACCGCATGGCATCGAGATCGTAGCGATGCTCCAGCGCGATCCACCCGACGCGGTTCGTGTGGCCGAGCGCAGGCTTGTCGCCGCGATGGCCGAGGCGATACGTTTCAGCGGGCCGGGATCGGCGGTCTCGCGAGCAGGCAGCATGGCGCAGGCGCTGTGCTGGACGGCGCGCGGTCTGGTGCATGCCGTGCCCGATCATGCGACCTTCCGCCGACAGCTCGATCATATCGTCGGCGCGCTCGTCGCGCGCTGACGCGATCAGTCGAAGAGCGAGGAGACGCTCGATTCGTCGGCGATGCGCTTGATCGCTTCGCCGAGCAGCGGCGCGACGGTGAGCGCGCGGACCTTGCTGCTGTCGTTGACGGCATCGGTCGGCTGGATCGAATCGGTGATCACCAGTTCGGTCAGCTCGCTCGCATCGACGCGCGCGACCGCGCCGCCCGACAAAACGCCATGGGTACAATAGGCGACGACGCCTTCGGCGCCCGCGGCGCGCAGTGCCGCGGCGGCGTTGCAGAGCGTGCCTGCCGAATCGACGATATCGTCGATCAGGATGCAGAAGCGGCCCTTAACGTCGCCGATGATGTTCATCACTTCCGATTCGCCGGCGCGTTCGCGGCGCTTGTCGACGATCGCCAGCGGGGCGTTGTCGAGCCGCTTGGCGAGCGCGCGCGCGCGGACGACGCCGCCGACGTCGGGCGACACGACCATCAGATTCTTGCCCGCGAAGCGCGCCTGAATGTCGGCACTCATCACCGGCGCGGCGTAGAGGTTGTCGGTCGGGATGTCGAAGAAGCCCTGGATCTGACCCGCGTGGAGGTCGATCGCGAGGACGCGGTCGGCGCCAGAGGTGGTGATGAGGTTGGCGACGAGCTTCGCCGAAATCGGCGTGCGCGGGCCGGGCTTCCGGTCTTGGCGGGCGTAACCGAAATAGGGGACGACCGCGGTGATGCGCTTTGCCGAAGCGCGGCGCAGCGCGTCGTTGATGATGAGCAATTCCATCAGATTGTCGTTCGCGGGAAAGTTCGTCGGCTGAACGACGAACACATCCTGACCGCGGACATTCTCGTGAATTTCGACGAACACTTCTTCGTCGGCGAAGCGTCGCACGCTGGTATCGGTCAGCGGCAGTTCCAGATAGTCCGCGATCGCACGGGCCAGCGGCAGGTTGCTGTTGCCGGAGATGAGTTTCATGGGGTGCAAGGCCCTTTCGCGCGGGTGGGATTGCGCGCCCCCTTAGCCAGCGAGGGGCGATAGGGGAAGGGTCATCTTTCGCTTTCCCGTGGTGACGGTGCGGACGCGGCCTTTGCGCCGCCGGGGCAAGACCGCCCGGGACCGCCGAAAGCGGGGGGCGGCTCATACCATCCCGCCGGATAGGGCGTGTAATAGCTGGCGCTCCGCTGGTCGCAGGGCAGCCAGCGCGGATCTTGCGTGCGTAACGCCCAGTCGGGCAGCCAGCAAATCTCGCCGTCGATCCCGCCGAGCGCGAAGCCGTCCTGCCGTGCGACGACCGCGAACGGGTCGCGATGCTCGACCGCAGGCGGCATCGCACTGCCGCGGAAACGGTTCAGCTTTTCGCGACGCGGCTTCTGGCCCGGAAACTCGCGGCACCGCATCCATTCGACCGCGACGAAACGCGGTTCGCCCCCGCCCGCCGCGATTCGGTCGAGATAGGGGCGGGTCTCCATCCGATGGCAAAGATAGACCGCGCCAATCGCACCCGGGATCGCGGCGATGATCAACCAGTCGAACCGCTTCGATCTGCGCTTAGCCATACCCCCGCCCTCCGCCGCGCCGATAGTGATAAGCCGATCGGCCGGCGCTGCAACGTTGCAATCGCGGGCAGTGCGCGTAAGGCTCGCGGGCATGACTGCTGCCGATACGCTGACCATCGTCCTTTCGCAGATGACGCAGGTCGTCGGCGACCTTGCCGCCAACGCCGACGCGATCCGCGCGGTGCGCGCGCGGCACCCGGGCGCCGACCTGATCCTCTACCCCGAGTTCCAGCTGATCGGCTATCCGCCCGAGGATCTGGCACTGAAGCCGGCGCTGGCGGAACGCGCTGCGACGGTCCTTGCCGAACTGGCAGTGGAAACCGCCGACGGCGGCCCGGCGATGCTCGTCGGGTCGGTCGAGCGAGATGGCGATGCGCTCTATAATATCGTCGCCTTGCTCGACGGCGGCAAAATCGTCGCGACGCGGCGCAAGCATGAACTGCCGAACTACGGCACCTTCGACGAGAAGCGCATCTTCGTCCCCGGCCCGCTCCCCGATATCGTCGAATGGCGCGGCATGAAGCTCGGCCTGCCGATCTGCGAGGATGGCTGGCTACCCAGGGTGAGTGCACATCTCACCGCGCAGGGCGCCGAGCTGCTGATCTCGGTCAACGGCAGCCCGTACGAGATCGACAAGGACGACCGCCGCCTGACGCAGGTCTTCGCGAGCCGAGTCGCCGAAACGAAGCTGCCGCTCATCTTCCTCAACCGCATCGGCGGGCAGGACGAGCTCGTCTTCGACGGCTGCTCTTTCGTCCTCAACGACGATGGTTCGACGGCGCACCGGCTGACCGACTGGGAAGCCGAGGAACGCGTGACGCGCTGGACGAAGGGCGGAAGCGGCTGGATATGCGAGAGGGGTGCGATCGCCGAATGGGAGGCGCACCCCGCCGATATCTATAGCGCGATGATCGTGAGTCTGCGCGACTATGTCGAGCGCAACCGCTTTCCGGGCGTCGTGCTCGGCCTGTCGGGCGGGATCGATTCGGCGATCTGCGCCGCGATCGCCGCCGATGC
>JALDYH010000050.1:0-24174 GCA_032154175.1 Sphingopyxis sp.
CGAGCGCCTGTTCCGCGACCATTACAACATCCCGCTCGTCGTCGTCGATGCCGAGAAACGCTTCATGGCAGGCCTCGCCGGCGTCACCGACCCCGAAAAGAAACGCAAGTTCATCGGCGCCGAATTCATCAACGTGTTCGAGGAAGAGGCGAAGAAGATCGGCGGCGCCGATTTCCTTGCGCAGGGCACGCTCTATCCCGACGTGATTGAATCGGTCAGCTTCACCGGCGGGCCGAGCGTCACGATCAAGAGCCACCATAATGTCGGCGGCCTGCCCGAGCGCATGAACATGAAGCTCGTCGAACCCTTGCGCGAACTGTTCAAGGACGAGGTCCGCCTGCTCGGCAAGGAACTCGGCCTGCCCGACATCTTCGTCGGCCGCCACCCCTTCCCGGGGCCGGGCCTCGCGATCCGCATCCCCGGCGAAGTGTCGAAAGAGCGCTGCGACATCCTGCGCAAGGCCGACGCGGTGTATCTCGAAGAGATCCGCAATGCGGGTCTTTACGACGCGATCTGGCAGGCGTTCGCGGTGCTGCTGCCGGTCAAGACCGTCGGTGTGATGGGCGACGGGCGCACCTATGACCATGTCTGCGCGCTGCGCGCGGTGACCTCGACCGACGGCATGACCGCCGACATCTATCCTTTCGACGCGAGCTTCCTCTCACGCTGCGCAACGCGCATCATCAACGAGGTACAGGGCATCAACCGCGTGGTGTACGACTATACCTCGAAGCCGCCGGGCACGATCGAATGGGAGTAGGGGGTACTATAGCGTGGCACCAGCGGCGGATTGCATCACCAATTGTCAAAAGTTGATGATATTCTGGAACGACCAGAGCCTCACCGGGTCCACGCATAGGGACCGATCACCGTACCGGTAAAGCCGCCTGCGCGCCGTGTACTGAGGAAGCTAGCGTCGAGATCGCCGACGAGCGTTTTGTTGGCATCGCCGACCCTGTAGTCGAACGTCATCATTCCGCCATTGGCCCGGATGACAAGCGTGACGGGCTGCGCCGGATCGATCGGCGCCGATGCGACCAGCGTATCGGCCTTGGCATCATCGCGCGTGTAGAGTGCGACAACCGACTTCCGGCCAATCCGCGTCAGCCCGAAAAAGAGAAAGGATTCGTCGCTCTGCATCGCCACCAGCCCGGCGCGGTCGCCGTCCTTTCCGGGCGTGTAGCTCAGAGTGGTCGAGATGGTCGCAATATGATGTTGCTGGCGTCGTCCGACGAAGGCGGGAACCCCCTGCTGATCGCCTAGCGGCGCGCCGCGCTCCATCACCAGCGCACCCTTTTCCAGCCGATAGATGGGCTGTTTGGGGGTGCGGACACCAACCCACTGCCTGCCGAGCGCGCGGTCGTTGAAGGTATCGACATAAGAAAAGTCGCCCGACAATGGCGGTTTTTCAGGACGGTCCGCGGATAGTTTCGGGCGGGGAACGACGAAGGCGATACGCTCGCCATCGGGCAGGATATGCGGCCAGCCGTCGCGCCACGTCACCGGCAGCAGGAACGTCTCGCGTCCGATATTATACATGTCGTCGGCATAGGGGCGCGTGGCAAGGAAGGTCGCCCACCAGTCACCGTCCGGCGTCTGTACGAATTTCGCATGACCGGCAGAGGTCACGGGGTTCGCACGGTTGCGGTCGAGCGTGCGCTGGCTGAGGATGGGGTTGCCAGCATAAGGGATATAGGGCCCGCGCAGCTTTTCGGATCGCAGCACGACCTCGCTGTGATTGTCACCCGTGCCGCCCTCGGCCGCGATCAGATAATAGAAGCCGTCCTTGGCGACGATATGCGGCCCCTCGATCCACACCGGCTTTTTGCTGATGTCGATCCCGCCGTTGACGATCTGCGTGCTCTCCCCGACCATCTTGCCGGTCCGCCAGTCATACTCCTGAATCCAGATCGCGCGGTGGCCATCGTAACGTGGCGGTTCGGCGGGAGCGCGGTTGTTGACGATAAAAGCTTTGTCGCCTTCCCAGAATATCGACGGATCGATCCCCTCGAACGGCAGCCAGATCGGGTCCGACCAAGGTCCCGCCGGGTCCTTCGCCGTGATGACGAAATTGTCTTTGCAGCCGACGCAGGTGTTGACGATGTAGAAGGTGTCGCCGTGGTACGAGATGTCGGGTGCGAACACCCCTTTCGAGACCGCCAGACCAGTGAAATCGAGCTGACCCGGCCGGTCGATCGCATTGCCGATCTGTTTCCACGTCACGAGATCGCGTGAGTGGAAGACCGGCAGCCCCGGGAAATGAGTGAAGCTGGAGGTAACAAGGTAATAATCCTCACCCACGCGCGTAATCGATGGATCGGGATAATAGCCCGAGAGAATCGGGTTGCGATATTCGCCCGGCCCGACCCCGACTTGTTCCTGTGCGCGTCCCTCATAGCTGAATTCTTCGAAGCGCGCCGGTGCGGCTGCCGCCGATGTTCCCGCGAGCGCCATGATCGACGCGGCCGCAAAGATGCGGCCCTTGTTTATGGTCACCTTCACCCTGTCCTCCCGGCGACGCATGCTGGACGCCGCAAACCGGCATACACAAAATAAAAACTCAGACAAATAGTTGATCATCCGCCGTGAGCCGATAGACTGCGCCCTCATAAACTTACGTCGGCAATCGCGCCGGACGCAGGGGAGGAAGAATTGCAGATCGTTTCTTCGTGCCGGTCGGATGCCACCGTTAAGCCGCGCCACTCATGGTCTATATGGCTGATAATCCTGTCCTTTGTCGCGATATCAATTCCGGCCGGCGCAAAGGCACAGTCGAGCCCGCGCGAGCGCGATTCGATCAACGCCGGATGGCGATTCATCATGGGCGACCCCGCGGATACGACCGCCGACCTTCGCTACGACCTGCGCCCCGCCTATGACGATAGTGGTGATGGCAAGGTCGCCGATGCGCGCCCCGACGAGGCGCAATCGACAGTCGATGCCGGGTTGAAGGTGCTCAAGCCCTGGATCCTGCCGACCGCCAATCCTTTCATCAGGGATCCCGCCAAGCGCCACGTCCGCCCGTCGGGCAACCCCGGCGGCGATGTTCCCTATGTCCAGCCCGGTTTCGATGACAGCGGCTGGAGCAAGGTCGACCTGCCGCACGACTGGGCGATCGCCGGGCCGTTTATAACCGAGGGCCCCTATGGCGGCATGGGACGGCTGAAAAGCTGGGGCGTCGGCTGGTATCGTCGATCAATCGACATTCCCGCCGCCGACGCCGGCAAATCCATCTTCCTCGATGTCGATGGCGCCATGTCCTATGCCACCGTGTGGCTCAACGGAAAGATCGTCGGCGGCTGGCCCTATGGCTATAATAGCTGGCGGGTCGACCTGACGCCCTATGTTGTCCCCGGCGGCAAGAATGTGCTGGCGATCCGCCTCGACAATCCGCCAGCCTCGGCGCGCTGGTATCCCGGCGGCGGCCTTTATCGCGACATTTGGCTGACCAAGACCGCGCCGGTGCGCGTCGCGCAATGGGGCACCGCCGTCACCGCGAGCGACGTATCGGCAGTGTCAGCGCGGATCGGTGTGCGCCTTGCCATCGAAAACGCAAGCGATACTCCCGCCACTGTCAGCGCGACGAGCGAGATTTATACGCTCGATGCCACGGGTCGCCGCGGTACCAGCCCCGTCGCGCGCATCGATCATGCGCTTGGCCAACTGTCAGCAGGCGGCAGCCTGATACTGGACGGCAGCACGACGATACCACGCCCGCGCCTGTGGGGGCCGCCCCCCACACAGACACCCAATCTCTACCTCGCGGTTTCGACGATCCGTCATGACAGGCGAGTGTCCGACGTCTATGAAACACGCTTCGGCGTTCGCGATGTGCAGCTCGATCCGGACCGCGGCATGATCATCAACGGCGAGCCGATCCGGATTCACGGCGTCAACAATCATCACGACCTCGGCGCCCTGGGCGCGGCGTTCAACCGCCGCGCGGCGCAGCGCCAACTGGAAATCCTGCGCGAGATGGGTACGAACGCCGTGCGAATGAGCCACAATCCCCCCGCCCCCGGCCTGCTCGACCTTGCCGACGAGATGGGCTTTGTCGTGATCGATGAAGTATTCGACAGCTGGGAACGCAAAAAGACCCCGCTCGATTTCCACCTGATCTTCCCGGAATGGCACGAGGCCGACCTGCGCGCGATGATCCGCCGCGACCGCAACCATCCCTCGATCATCCTGTGGAGCGTCGGCAACGAGGTTGGCGAACAATATAGTGGGGAAACCGGTGCAAAACTAACGCGCGACCTGGTCGCCATCGCCAAGGATGAAGACCCGACGCGGCCAACCACCGTCGCGATGAACTATGCCAAGGCCGACATGCCGATGCCGGGCGCGGTCGATGTCATCAGCCTCAATTATCAGGGCGCGGGCATTCGCGGGATCGTCGGGCAATACCCCGCTTTCCGCAAAAAATTCCCCGACAAGCTGATCCTGAGCAGCGAAAGCGCCTCGGCACTCAGCAGCCGCGGCGAATATCTGTTTCCCGTCGCGGGAGCGATCAGCGGACCCGTCCGGCCCTGGTCGGGCGGCGATCCCGAAACCCGTCAGGTCAGCGCCTATGAACTGCACGCTGCCGACTTCGGCTCCTCACCCGACCGGGTTTTCGCCAGCGACGACCAGCACCGCTATGTCGCTGGCGAATTTGTGTGGACCGGCTTCGACTATCTGGGCGAGCCCACGCCTTATTATACGTCGCGCAGCTCCTATTCAGGGATCGTCGACCTTGCAGGCTTTCCCAAGGATCGCTTCTGGCTGTACCAGGCGCGGTGGCGGCCCGACCTCAAATTCGCGCATGTCCTGCCGCACTGGACGTGGCCGGGGCGCGAGGGAGAGATCACGCCGGTCCATGTCTTCAGCTCGGCCGACGAGGCCGAATTGTTCGTGAACGGCAAGTCGCAGGGCCGGATCAAGAAGCGCGACTTTGAATATCGCTTCCGCTGGGATTATGTGGCCTATGAGCCCGGCGAGATCCGCGTCGACACATGGAAAGCGGGCAAGCCCTGGGCCAGTTCGAGCGTCAAGACAGCCGGCCCCGCCGCTGCGCTGCAACTGAAGCCCGACCGCGCCGCGATCGCCGGCGATGGCAAGGATTTGTCCTTCGTTACGCTGAGCGTCCTCGACGCCACCGGGGCGATGGCGCGAACGGCGAAAAATCCGGTTCGCTTCAGCATCGAGGGGCCGGGGGAGATCGTCGCGACCGACAATGGCGATCCGACCGATATGACGCCCTTCCCTTCGCACGAGCGCAAGGCGTTCAACGGCCTCGCGCTGGTGATCGTGCGCGGCGTGCCGGGCCAGTCGGGCACGGTGACGGTCCGCGCCGAGGCAGAAGGACTTGCTCCCGCGAGCGTCACGCTCCGGACCGGTCAGGCGAAGGGGAAGCCTGCCGCCCGTTGAGTGTTAATTCGCGCCGGCCGGCATCGGACCCAGATAGGACGGCGCGATCGGGCCGCGCCCCGCGACGATCCGCTGGAGCACGACATTGTCGTCGAGCCGCCAGACGCGAACGACATGCCGTCCGGCGCCGACGTCGGGAAAGCGCGTCGACAGTACGACGGCATTGTCCTTGACCGCCTGTGTCCAATTGCGCTGATCCGCGCGCTCGCCGCCATCGGTCGTCGGGTCCATATGGTGGACCAGTTCGCGCATCGGGCCGTCGTCGATCGACACCCCGATGCGCTGGGTGCGCTTGCCCGACACATCGAGCGTCGGCGCCAGATGGAGTTGCAGCTCGAGTTCGCCCGCCCCGGCGAGCGTGAACGGATAGTCCAGCCGCACATCGTCCTGCTGCAAAGTCGGCCCGCGCCCCTGCGGCAGCCCGACGACTGCGCCCTTGGTGCGGCCGAGATGCGGGATCGCCTGCCAGCGCAGGCCCTTGCCCGCGTTCGATTGCGCGAAGTCGGTCGCCTCGATCGCGACCGCTTCCTTGCCGGGAGAAGCGACGGTGAAGCGAATTGGGCCCGCGGTTCCCGCGACCCGCGACACTGCGGGCATGACCTGCACTTTCGGCTGCTGCCAGTCGGTGTAACCGATATGCGTCTGCAACATCATGCCGTCCCACTTGCCGCCGTTCAGCGCGTGATAAGCGTCGGTAATCTCCTGATCGCGGCGATAGGCCGCCTCGGCGCGGTCGGCGAAGATGTTGGCGCGCGGGTCGCCCGCCGCCGCGAGTTTACGGTTCCACGCGACCGCATAATAGAGCCGGTAGAGGTTACCGAGCGCGAGAACGGGATGCTCGACCAGCTGGAAAAAGGCGTCGCGCTGCGCAGCGGGAAGCGTCGCCTTCGCGCGCAGCATATCAGCCTCCAGCCCGTCCCATTCGGCGACCATCGTGCCGAACTCGCCGCCATCGAGCGTCTCGCCCGTCACCCCGCCGAGCGCGAAACTGCCCGGATCGATCAACTCGGGTTTCCGCCGCGCCGCGAGCTGGCTATAGCGCGTGACGAGCGCGGCGATCGGACCCGCCTGCGTGGCGCCAAAGGTTGCTGCTGCCCATTGTTCGGGATAGGCGGCCAGCGCCTCGGCGGTCATGGCCTCGGGGTTCCAAGCCTGCTTCATGAAAAACTGCAGCGGATATTCGACCGGCTTGATATCGCCGACATTGACGATCCAGATGTCGCGCGCGCCCTTCGCATAAGCGAGGTCCATCTGCTGCCACGTCTTTTCGATCTGTACGGTATTCAGCCACTTGTAATTGCGCGGGCCGCCGACATAGTCGAAGTGATAATAGACGCCATATCCGCCCTTGCGCGGCGTGTTCGCGGCGGGAAGCCGACGGATCTGGCCCCAATTATCGTCGGCGAAGAGCAGGGTGACGTCGTCGGGGACGCGCATGCCCTGATCGTAATAATCCTGCACTTCCTTGTAGAGCGCCCAGACCTGCGGCGTCCGATCGGCGGGCTTGCCGGTGACATCGGCGATGATGCGGCGCTGGTCGCGGACGATCGTCTCGAGCAACTGCGTCGCGGTCCCCCCGGCCATCGCCTCGTCGCCGTCGCCGCGCATCCCGACGGTGACCAGGCTCTCATAGCCCTTGCCGTCACCTTTCGACATCATCCGCTCGATCCCGCCGCGCCAGAAACTGCGGAGATTTGCAGCATTGGCCGTATAGTCCCATGCGCCGCCAGTGATCCCTTCGCCGGTATCGCGGTGCCATTCGTCCTGCGCCCGGGTCATCGGTTCGTGATGCGAAGTGCCCATCACCACGCCCATCGCGTCGGCGAGTATCTTGTTCTGCGGATCGTCGTCGTTGAACGCCTTGGGCGCCCACATTGCCGGCCACAGATAATTGCCCTTCATCCGCAGGAGCAGTTCGAAAACATGGGCATAGGCCTTTGAGTTCTGGCCGCCGAACTGCTTTTGGGTCCAGCTGTTGAACCCCGGATCCTCGTCGTTGATGAAGAAGCCGCGATAGCGCACCTTTGGCTGGTCGATGCGCGCGCCCGTGGTGACGAACAGGTTGGCGCGGCGAACCACGGGCACGTCAGCCCACCAGTATAGCGGCGACACACCGATCTTTTCCGACAGGTCGTAGAGGCCGAAGGCTGCGCCGCGACGATCGGCGCCAGCGATGATCAAGGCCCGGCGGACCCCCGGCCAGGGATGGTCGACAACGACCTGCCGATACGCCTCCCATTTACCGGCGAGGTCGCGCGCGGAGAGTTTGCCGTTCCGCACCAGCGCGTCGATCGCGGCGCTTTCCCCGAGCACCCCGGCGATCACGACGTCGCCGTTCGCTTTCACCGGATCCGCGGCGCGGCGTGGCACCGTCCCACTCACGCGTTCCAGATCTTTGGCAAAACCATCTGCGGCGATACGAACGGCCGAATCGGAATCCGCCTCGACGACCACCGTTGCCGGGCGCCCGCCGGCGATCAGTGCGAAGCTGCCGTCGCTGGCATTCGCGCAGACCGAAACGGGCGTCGAACAGGCGAAGGCGGCCGGCGCCCACAGCAAGGTCGTGGCCAATCCCGCCGCGCCCAAGATATTCCGCATAAATCCCCTCCTGTCCCCGTGCGCCGATTTGATAGCGCTATCATTTTTGATGCTAGAGATGTGCAGGTCGTCCTGCAAGTGCGCACATCTCTCTTTTCGAATGTTGCAATATGCCCTCTTGCTTCTACGGCAAAGAATGATAGCGCTACCTGAAGAAGCTGGCCGTCATGGCGGACCGGCATGTCAAATATCGAGAGGAGCGCGTGGCATGAAGAGTTTCAACGGCATCGCCTTGGGCGCCGCGCTGGCCGCGCTGGCCGGTGTGTCGGCTTGCAGTCAGGGGGATCAAAAGGCCGTCGAAAGCGAAAAGACGGACAAAAAGACCTATCTCTCGCAGCCTCTGGTCAGCGACATCTATACTGCCGATCCCTCTGCCCATGTCTGGGACGGCAAGATCTATGTCTACCCCAGCCACGACATCGACGGCCCGACGCCCGAAGACGATCTGGGCGCGCATTTCGAAATGCGCGACTATCGCGTGCTCAGCATGGACGGCATCGGCGGCAAGGTGACCATCCACCCCGTCGGGCTCGACGTGAAAGACGTGCCCTGGGCCGAAAAGCAGATGTGGGCGCCCGATGCCGCGTTCAAGAACGGCACCTATTATCTCTATTTCCCGGCCAAGGACAAACAGGGTGCCTTCCGCATCGGCGTCGCGACGTCGAAATCGCCGGTCGGTCCGTTCAAGGCCAATCCGCAGCCAATCAAGGGCAGCTTCTCGATCGATCCCGCGGTGTTCACCGACGACGACGGCAAATCCTATATGTATTTCGGCGGCATCTGGGGCGGCCAGCTGCAACGCAACACCACCGGCACCTATGATCCGAATGGATCGAAGACCGACGCGGGCGCCCCCGACAAGCCCGCGCTCGCGCCCAAGATCGCGCGCATGGCCGACGATATGACCGAATTCGCCGAAACGCCGCGCGACGTCGTGATCCTCGACAAGTCGGGCAAGCCGATCCTCGGCGGCGACGGCGACCGCCGCTTTTTCGAGGCGGCGTGGATGCACAAATACAAGGGCAAATATTATTTCAGCTACTCGACCGGCGATACGCACTTCCTCGTCTATGCGACCGGCACGTCGCCCTATGGCCCCTTCACCTATCAGGGCCGCATCCTCGAGCCGGTCGACGGCTGGACCACGCATCATTCGATCGTCCAGTGGGACGGACGCTGGTGGCTTTTCTATGCCGACACCCAGCTGTCGGGCCAGACGCGGCTCCGCAATGCCAAGGTGACCGAGCTGTTCTACAACCCCGACGGCACGATCAAGACGATCAATCCCTTCGTGAAATAAGCGCGATGTTCCTCGGCATCGATATCGGGACTTCGGGGGTGAAGGCGGTCGTGCAGGACGAGCATGGTGCGGTCGTCGCGCAGGGCACCGCCGCACTCACCGTCCAGCGCCCCCGACCGCTGTGGTCCGAGCAGGATCCCGACGCCTGGTGGCAGGCGACGACCGCGGCGGTGCGCGCGATCGACCCCGCCGTCCGCCGCGCGGTGCGCGGGGTCGGGCTGGCGGGCCAGATGCATGGCGCGACGCTGCTCGGCGCCGACGACCGGCCGCTGCGACCCGCTATATTGTGGAACGATGGCCGGTCGGCCGCCGAATGCGCCGAACTGGAAGCGCGCGAGCCCCGCCTTCGCGCGATTTCGGGCAATATCGCGATGCCCGGTTTCACCGCGCCCAAGCTCAAATGGGTTGCGGCGCACGAGCCGGAAGTCTTCGCCGCGACGCGCACCGTGCTGCTGCCCAAGGATTATGTCCGGCTGCAAATGACCGGCGAGAAGGCATCCGACATGTCCGACGCCGCTGGCACCTTGTGGCTCGATGTCGCGCGGCGCGCGTGGAGCGAGGAGCTACTCGCGGCGACCGGGCTTGCGGCGGACCAGATGCCGCAGCTTGTCGAGGGCACCGACATCACCGGCAAATTGCGCGCCGGTGTCGCCGAACTGTGGGGCATGGGCGGGGTTCCGGTAGCCGGCGGCGGCGGCGACAATGCCGCGGGCGCCGCGGGCGTCGGCGTTGTGCAGGATGGCGACGCGCTGCTGTCGCTCGGCACCTCGGGCGTGATCTTCGTCGCGACCCGCGATTTCCGCCCGAACCCGGCGCGCGCGGTCCATGCCTTTTGCCATTGCCTGCCGGATCTCTGGCACCAGATGTCGGTGCATCTGTCGGCGGCGGCGTGCATCGACTGGGTCGCGAAGCTGACCGGCGCGGCGGGTGCGGCCGAATTGTTCGCGCGCGCCGAAAGCAGTGGCCCGGCGAGCGGTCCCGAAATCTTCCTTCCGTATCTTTCGGGAGAACGGACGCCGCATAACGATGCCGAAGTACGCGCCGGTTTCCTCCAGCTCGATAACGACACAACCCCCGAACGCCTTGCGCAGGCGGTGCTCGAAGGCGTCGCCTTCGCGCTCGCCGATGGCCTCGACGCGCTGCGCGACGCCGGAACGCGCATCGACCGGCTGTCGGTGATCGGCGGCGGCGCACGCTCGCGCTATTGGGGCGAAACGCTCGCTGCGGCGCTGAATGTCGAACTCGTCTATCTGAAGGGCGGCGAAGTCGGCCCCGCGCTTGGCGCCGCGCGGCTGGCGCAGATCGCGGTCGATGGCGGTTCGCCCGCAGACATCTGCACCGTCCCGCCGATCGCTCACAGCATCGCCCCCGATGCCCTGGTCGCCGAGCGACTGGCGCCCAAGCTCGCCGCCTTTCGCGCCGCCTATCCGCGCATCACGCCGCGCACCCCTTGACCATGACCTTCCCCAATTGATCAACTGAACGGATTTTCGCCATGACCGACTATTTCGCCGACATTCCCACGATCCGCTTCGAGGGGCCCGATACCGACAACGAACTGGCCTATCGTTTTTACGACAAGGACCGGGTGGTGCTGGGCAAGCGGATGGAGGACCATCTGCGCTTCGCCGCCTGTTTCTGGCACACATTCTGCTGGCCGGGATCCGACGTGTTCGGCGCGGGCACTTTCAACCGCCCGTGGCATCGCGGCGCCAATGACAGCGCCGCGGCCGCCGAAAAACGCGCGGCGGCGTTCGACTTCTTCAGCCGCCTCGATATCCCCTATTATTGCTTCCACGACGTCGATGTGATGGCCGATGCGCATGGCGTCGCCGAACATCGCCGTCATTTCGCCGAAGCGGTCGACGATCTGGAACGGCTGCAGGGTGGCAGCGGCCGCAAACTGCTCTGGGGCACCGCCAATCTGTTCGGTAACCCGCGCTTCGCCGCCGGCGGCGCGACCAATCCCGATCCCGAAGTCTTTGCCTTTGGCGCAATGCAGGTGCGCGACGCGCTGGAGGCGACGCATCGCCTGGGCGGCGCCAACTATGTGCTGTGGGGCGGCCGCGAAGGGTATGAAACGCTACTCAACACCGACCTGAAGCGCGAACTCGACAATCTCGGGCGCTTCCTCAGCCTGGTGGTCGAGCACAAGCACAAGATCGGCTTTGCCGGCACAATCCTTATCGAGCCCAAGCCGCACGAGCCGACCAAGCATCAATATGATTTCGACAGTGCGACCGTCTATGGCTTCCTCAAGCGCTATGGCCTCGAAAATGAGGTGAAGGTCAATATCGAAGCGAACCACGCCACGCTCGCCGGCCACACGTTCGAACATGAAATCGCGATGGCCGGCACGCTCGGCATCTTCGGATCGATCGACGCGAACCGCGGCGACCACCAGAATGGCTGGGACACCGACCAGTTCCCCAATTCGGTCGAGGAGCTGACGCTGGCGATGGTCGAGATCCTTCGTGCGGGAGGTTTCACCACCGGGGGGTTCAATTTCGACGCCAAGGTACGCCGCCAGTCGATGGACGCGGTCGATCTATTCTATGGCCATGTCGGCGGCATCGACACCGTCGCGCGCGGGCTGCTGAACGCCGCGGCGCTCATCGAGGACGGGCGCCTCGATGGCATCAAGGCCGAGCGTTACGCCGGATGGGATGGCGATTTCGGCCGGCAAGTGGCGACCCTCGATCTTGCCGGCATCGCCGATCTCGCCACCGAAAAGGCACTCGATCCCCGGCCGCGGTCGGGACGCCAGGAGCGGATCGAGAATCTGATCAATCGCTTCGTCTGACGCCAGCGTCCGGAAAAAATGCGCGAGCGCGTCTTGTAGAGAGGCGCGCTCGCTCCTATTATGTCTGAGTTATTATTAAAGGATTTGCGATGATCGATGGTGCGATGCTGGTCGGCAGCGAGGCCCGTCAGGCGGCGGCGCGGTTTCAGGGTTATGATCCCGCAACCGGCGACGCGCTGACGCCCGACTTTTCCTCGGCCGGCGCCGAGGATGTCGCCGACGCCTGCGCTCTCGCACACGACGCGGCGCCTTCCTACGGCACCACCGACCCCGAAACGCGCGCGACGTTCCTCGAAGCGATCGCCAGCGAAATCGAAGCCATCGGCGACGATCTGATCGTCCTCGCGATGCGCGAAAGCGGCCTGCCCCGCCCCCGGCTCGAGGGCGAGCGCGGTCGCACCACCGGGCAACTGCGGCTCTTCGCACAGCTGGTGCGCCAAGGCGACTGGCTCGATGCAACGATCGACCCGGCATTGCCCGAGCGCGCACCGCTGCCCCGCCCCGACCTCCGCCGGATGAACGTGCCGGTGGGGCCCGTCGCGGTGTTCGGCGCGTCGAACTTTCCCCTCGCCTTCTCGGTTGCGGGCGGCGACACCGCTTCCGCCCTTGCCGCAGGATGTCCCGTGGTGGTCAAGGGCCATCCCTCGCATCCCGGCACCGGCGAACTGGTTGCGCGCGCGATCCAGCGTGCGGTTGCCGCCAAGGGCCTGCCCGCCGGTGTCTTTTCCTATCTGCCCGGCGAAACGAACGCGCTCGGCGCGACGTTGGTCGGCGATCCCCGTATCAAGGCGGTCGGCTTCACCGGGTCGCGCAGCGGCGGGCTGGCGCTCGTCCGCATCGCCGCCGGACGCCGCGAGCCGATCCCCGTCTACGCCGAGATGTCGAGCATCAACCCGGTCATCCTCTTCCCCGCTGCACTCGAAGCACGCGGGGCAGCGCTCGCCGAGGCCTATGTCCAGTCGTTGACGATGGGTGCGGGACAATTCTGCACCAACCCCGGACTGGTTATCGCGGTGAGCAGCCCCGCGCTCGACGCGTTCGTCAGCGCCGCGGGCGAAGCGCTCACGCGCAGCCTGCCCGCGACGATGCTATCGCCGGGCATCCACGCCAATTTCGAAAAGGGCGTCGGCGCTCTGGCGGGGCATAGCGCGGTCGAGACCGTCGCGCGCGGCGAGCCGGCGCAAGGCGTCAACCAGGCAGTCGGCGCGCTGTTCCAGACGAGCGGCGAGAATTTCCTCGATGACGCGGCGCTCGGCGAAGAGGTGTTCGGATCATCGTCGATCATCGTGCGTTGCCGCGACATGGCCGAGGTCGCGAACGTCGTCGCCGGGCTCGAGGGCCAGCTGACCGCAACGCTTCAGCTCGACGATGCCGACATCGCCGATGCTCGCGCGCTGCTCCCCATCCTTGCCGACCGCGTCGGGCGCATTCTCGCCAATGGCTGGCCGACCGGGGTCGAGGTCACCCATGCGATGGTTCATGGCGGTCCTTATCCGGCGACGAGCGACGGGCGGACAACGTCGGTCGGCACGCTCGCGATCCACCGCTTCCTGCGCCCCGTCGCGTTCCAGAACCTTCCCGCGGCGCTGCTTCCCGCCGCGATTTCGGACGGCAACAGCTGGGGCGTCGCCCGGCGCATCGACGGCCTGCGCGAAGCATCGCCGCGATGATACGCAGCCTGATCCAGTTCGACGATGGCGCGCGCGGCGTCGCGGCTTGGGACGGCAATGCGGCCTATCGTATCAAAGACGCAAATTGCACGCGCGCGTTAGCGGAAGCGGCGCTGGCCGCGGGCGAGACGCTGGCAGCGTACGCCACCGCTCGGCTTGGCGAGTTGATCGATCTTGCGCGCGTGCGCCTGCTCTTGCCGATCGATCATGACGACGACGCGCATCTGCTGGTCAGCGGCACGGGCCTTACCCATCTCGGTTCGGCCGAGGGGCGCGACGCGATGCACCGCGCAGCCGCCGAAAGCCCCACCCCCACCGATTCGATGAAGATGTTCCTGATGGGGGTCGAGGGCGGCAAGCCCGCCGAGGGAACCACCGGGGTGCAGCCCGAATGGTTCTACAAGGGCGACGGCGCGATCCTGGTTGCGCCGGGCGCCCCGCTGGAAATGCCTGGCTTTGCGCTCGATGGCGGCGAAGAGCCCGAGATCGCCGGCGTCTACCTCATCGCGCCCGACGGCACACCCACGCGCATCGGCTTCGCGCTGGGCAACGAGTTTTCGGACCATGTCACCGAACGCGGCAATTATCTGTGGCTCGCCCATTCGAAGCTGCGCCCGGCGGCGCTCGGCCCCGAACTGCTGCTTGGCGACCTGCCCGACGATATTCGCGGCACCAGCCGGATCATACGCGACGGCGCGGTCGTGTGGGAAAAAGCCTTTGCCTCCGGCGAAGCGAACATGTCGCATTCGCTGGCCAACCTCGAGCATCATCATTTCAAATATGCCGGCTTTCGCCGCCCCGGCGACGTGCATGTCCATTTCTTCGGCACCGCGACCCTGTCCTTTGCCGACGGATTCACGGCGCAGCCGGGCGACCGGTTCGAGATCGAGGCCGCGCCCTTCGCACTTCCGGTAGGCAACCCGCTTGATAAAGCACCCGATGCTCATGTGACGGTGGCCACGCTATGATCAGCCTCGGCATTGTCGGTCTGGGCAAGATCGCCCGCGACCAGCATCTGCCCGCGATCGCCGCGAACCCCGATATAAGCCTCTCTGCAGTGGCCAGCCGCAACGCCCATGCCGAAGGTGTGCCGGGCTATGCCGACATCACGACAATGCTCGCCGCCGAACCCGACATGCAGGCCGTCGCGCTCTGCCAGCCGCCGCAGGTCCGCCATGCTGCCGCGCGCGCCGCAATCGCCGCCGGGCGCCACGTGTTTCTGGAAAAGCCGCCGGGCGCGACGCTGTCCGAAGTCGTCGATCTCGCGCGCACCGCCGACGCGGCGGGGGTCACCTTGTTCGCAAGCTGGCACTCGCGCTATGCCGCCGGGGTCGAGCCGGCGCGCATATGGCTGGCGGGCAAGACAATCCGCAAGATCGATATCCGGTGGAAAGAGGACGTCCGTCACTGGCATCCGGGGCAGGACTGGATCTGGCAGCCGGGCGGGCTCGGCGTGTTCGACCCCGGCATCAACGCACTGTCGATCCTCACGCGCCTGCTGCCCGACGTCGTGCGGCTGGAGAAAGCGGTACTGGAATTCCCGGAGAACCGTGACGCGCCGATCGCCGCGCGGCTGGCGATGCGATCCGGCGGAGGGGTCCTGATCAACGCCGAATTCGACTGGCGCCAGACCGGCCCGCAGACCTGGGACATATTGGTCGAGACCGATGCCGGCACGCTGTTGTTGTCGCAGGGGGGCAACAGGCTCCATATCGACGGCGCGGACGTCGACCTGCCCGCGGAGCAGGAATATCCTGCGCTCTACGCCCGCTTTGTCCGATTGATCCGCGAAGCGCGCAGCGATGTCGACGTCGCGCCGCTACGCCTCGTGGCCGATGCCTTTCTAACCGGCCAGCGTTGGTCTACGGAGGCGTTTCAGGACTGAATGGAGCTTTGCCCTTGGACGACGCGCGCAGCATCTCTCCCCGTATCCACGGGGCCATCGCCCATGATATCGGGGTCGAGATTTTGGGGGGCGTGCGCAAGCCGGGCGACGTGTTCGGCGGCGAGATCGAAGCAAGCGAAGCGCTCGGCATCTCGCGCACCGCCTATCGCGAGGCGATCCGCATCCTCGCCGCCAAGGGGTTGGTCGAGAGCCGCCCGAAGGCCGGCACGCGCGTCACGCCGCGCCAACGCTGGAACATCCTCGATCCCGATGTCCTCGCCTGGACCTTCGAGGGTGAACCCGACCCCGTATTTATCCTCGACCTGTTCGAACTGCGCGGCGTGATCGAGCCCGCCGCCGCAGCGTTCGCCGCCCGCCGCCGCGAGCCGCACCATCTGGAAGAGATGAAGGCCGCGCTGGACGACATGGAGCGGCTCGGCCTTGCCGATGCCGAAGGGCGCGCCGCCGACCAGCGTTTCCATCGCACCATCCTCGCGGCCGCGCAGAACGAAGCGCTCGCAGCACTCGCCAGTTCGGTCGGCGCGGCGGTCAGCTGGACCACCAAATACAAGCAACGCTCGCGCGCGCTTCCGCGCGATCCGCTGCCCGACCATGTCCGCGTCTATGAAGCCATCGAAACCGGCGATCCTGCCGCTGCGCACGCCATGATGGCCGAACTCCTGCATCTCGCCGTCGCCGACATGGAGTTGCCCAAGCGCGAGTGATCGCGGTCCGGCCCATCCACCCTAATGATTGTCGCGCGGCAGCCCGATCGTCTGCGCGATACGCTGATATTTCTCCGCGCCCTCGAGGATTGCGCCGGTGCTCATTTGGCCGACGACCGAGCGCTGGATTTCCTGCCAGGGCGTCTGCGATGCCGGATAGGCAAAACCGCCAGCCGCTTCGAGTTCGGTACGACGCGCAGCGAGTTCCTCGTCGCTGATCAATACGTTCACGATTGCCTTGTTGAGATCGATGCGCACGCGATCGCCCGTCCGGAGCAATGCAAGCCCCCCCATCGCCGCCGCTTCAGGGCTGGCGTTAAGAATCGACGGGGATCCAGAAGTACCCGACTGGCGGCCGTCGCCGATGCACGGCATCGAATGCACGCCTTCGGTAATCAGATAGGCCGGCGGCCGCATGTTCACGACCTCGGCAGCACCCGGATAGCCGATCGGTCCGGCCCCACGCATGAACAGCAGGGTCTCGGGCGTGATGCCCGTCGCGGGATCGTCGATTCGGCGATGGAAATCCTCTGGTCCTTCGAACACAATCGCGGGTCCTTCGAACGCATCGGGATCATCGGGGTTCGACAGATAGCGTGCGCGAAATTCGGGGGAGATCACGCTGGTCTTCATCACCGCCGCATCGAACAAATTTCCCGACAGGACGAGGAATCCGGCATGGTCGACGAGCGGCCGGTCAAATGGCCGGATCACCCTTTCGTCCTCGATCGCCGCGCCGCGACAATTGTCGCCGATCGTCCGGCCGTTGGCGGTCATCGCACCTTCATGGATGAGGCCCTGCCCAATCAGCTGGCCGACGACCGCCGGCACGCCCCCGGCGCGGTAATAGTCCTCGCCCAGATACTCGCCCGCCGGTTGCAGATTGACGAGCAGCGGCACCTTATGCCCTTCGGTCTCCCAGTCCTTGATCGGCAGGTCGACGCCGATGTGGCGGGCGATCGCGTTGAGGTGGATCGGCGCGTTGGTCGATCCACCAATCGCGCTGTTGACGCGAATGGCATTGTGGAACGCCTCTCTGGTCAGGATATCGGAGGGTTTCAAATCCTCGGCGACCATCTCGACGATGCGCCTGCCCGTGCGCCAGGACACCTCCTGCCGGTCGCGATAGGGCGCCGGGATCGCCGCCGACCCGGGCAGTGACATGCCGAGCGCTTCGCACAGCGAGTTCATCGTCGTCGCGGTGCCCATTGTGTTGCAATAACCCGTCGAGGGTGCCGATGACGCGACCAGCCGGATGAATTCGGCATCGTCGATCTCGCCCGCCGCCAGCATTTCGCGCGCTTTCCAAACGATCGTGCCCGACCCGGTACGCTCGCCCTTGTGCCATCCGTTGAGCATCGGGCCGACCGACAGCGCGATCGCCGGGATGTTCACCGTCGCCGCCGCCATCAGCGCCGCGGGGGTCGTCTTGTCGCAGCCGATCGTCAGCACCACGCCGTCGAGCGGATAGCCATAGAGAATCTCGACCAGCCCGAGATAGGCAAGGTTGCGGTCGAGCCCGGCAGTCGGCCGCTTGCCCGTTTCCTGGATCGGGTGAACCGGGAATTCGATGACGATGCCGCCCGCCTCGCGCACGCCCTCGCGCACCCGTTCGGCGAGAACGAGGTGATGGCGATTGCACGGGGACAGGTCGCTGCCCGTCTGCGCGATGCCGATGATCGGCTTGCCCGACTGCAATTCTTCAAGGCTGAGTCCGAAGTTGAGGTACCGTTCAAGGTACAGCGCGGTCATGTCGATATTGTCGGGGTTGTCGAACCAGGCGCGGCTGCGCAATTTCGGGGGCGTGGCGTCGGACATGAAAAACTGGACTCCGGTATAAACAGGCGCGCGCTGGATCAGCGCGCGATGGAAAGGCGATAGACCATGACGTGGCGGTACGGCCGCGCCGGATCGACGCGGGCCGAGACGAAGGTCGGATGGTTTGGCGCGTCGGGGAATTTCTGCGGCTCCAGCGCGATTCCATCGCCCATGCGATAGATATGGCCACGCTTGCCGCGCACAGAACCGTCGAGGAAATTGCCCGTGTAGAACTGGATCCCCGGCTCGGTCGTGAGCACTTCGAGCACGCGGCCCGATTTGGGATCCTCCAGCCGCGCGGCGAGCTCGGGGGCGCGGGTCAGTCCCTTGTCGAGAGCAAAATTATGGTCGTAACCGCGCCCGTACAGAATCTGCCGATCGCGCCCGTCGCGTATCCCCTCGTCGGGAACGCGCGGCTTGCGAAAGTCGAATACCGTACCCGCGACGGGACGCAATTCGCCGGTCGGGATCAACTGCGCGTCGACCGGCGTCATCGCCGCCGCCGGGATCGGCAGCCGGTGGCCGAGCGCGCCGCCCGGCGCGCCCTCGCCCGCGAGGTTGAAGATCGCATGGTTCGTCATGTTGACGATCGTCGGCTTGTCGGTGACGGCGTCGAAGCTGATCGTCAGCGCCCCGGCATCGTCGAGCGAATAGGTCACCTTGGCCTGCACGGTCCCCGGATAACCCTGGTCGCCGTCGGGGCTGGTCAGCGCCATCGTCACCGATGCTTTTTTGCCCTGCGTGAGCGACATGATTTTCCACGGCAGCTTGTCGAAGCCCTGCGCGCCGCCGTGCAGCGAATTGGCCTTGTCGTTCTGCGAGACCTGATAGGTTTTTCCGTCGAGAGCGAATTTGCCGCCACCGATGCGGTTGGCATAGCGGCCGACGGTCACCCCGAAATAATTGGGCTTGGCGACATAATCGGCCGCATCGTCATAGCCGAGGAGGATATCCGCAAGCTTCCCCTCGCGATCGGGTGCGGTGAGCGATTGCAACGTCGCGCCATAAGTGATGATCCGCGCCGAAACCTGGTTGGCCCCCGTCAGCGTGATCGCCTCGATTGCGCTGCCGTCGGCCGCCGTACCCGCGGGCGTACGCTCGGCGGTCGCGGCGTGCGCCGTCGCCAGAGGAAGCATCGCAGAAAGCAGCAGACTTCCTTGCCAAATCTTCCTCGATGCCACGCGTTCGTCCTCTCTTCATGCGCGCCGCATTGACGCGTCCTCGGCGCATATATACTCAGACAATTAGATTCAGCACAAGAGCCGGGTCGCAAGGGAGAAGGAAATTATGGAACCAAGCATGTCCCCGGGGGCGCCGGATCGCGCGGCGGGCCGCGCCAGCTACGCGCCTGCGCTGACGCTGCTGGCCAGCCTCTTTTTCATGTGGGGCTTCATCACCGTGATCAACAACACGCTGCTCCCGCACCTCAGAAGCGTGTTCAACCTCAACTACACCCAGACGACCTTGATCGAGTCGGTGTGGTTCATCGCCTATTTCGTCGCGTCGATTCCGTCGGCCAGGCTGATCGAACGGATCGGCTACCAGAAATCGCTTGTGATCGGACTGCTGGTCATGGCAGCGGGCTCACTCGGTATGACGCTTGCGGCGAGCTTGCCGTCCTATGGGGTCACGCTGGTCATGCTGTTCGTGATCGCCAGCGGCATTACCTTGCTGCAAGTCGCGGCAAACCCCTATGTCGCGGTAATCGGCCCGGCAAAGACCGCCTCCTCGCGGCTCAACCTGGTGCAGGCGATGAATTCGGCGGGGACCATGTTCGCACCCCTGTTCGGCGCCTATCTGATTCTCGGCCGATCAAAAGGCGGGACGTCGGAGGCGGGAACGGCGCTGACCCAAGCCGAACGAATTGCCGACGCGCAGTCGGTAATTCTGCCCTATGCGCTCGTCGCGGTCGTGCTGATCGTGCTGGCGATCGTGATCGCGCGCTTTCCGCTTCCCGCGATGGGGTCGGCGACCACCCGCGTTTCGAAGGAAGACCGCAAGAACCACTCGCTGTGGAAACACCGCAATCTCGTGTTCGGCATTCCTGCCATTTTTATCTACCTGATCGCCGAAATCGGCGTCGCCAACCTGTTCGTCAACTTCGTCAGCCAGCCCGAGATCGCCAATCTGACGCACGAACAGGCCGGTAAATATCTGACATTCCTGTGGGCCGGCATGATGATCGGGCGCTTTGCCGGTTCCGCTATCATGCAGCGGGTCGCCGCCGAAACCGTCCTCGCCGCCTTTGCCGTCGGAGCGTTCATCGTGATGCTGGCCACCGTCTTCACCACCGGCCCCGCAGCGATGTGGGCGCTGATCCTGGTAGGGCTGTTTCATTCGATCATGTTTCCCACGATCTTCACGCTGGGAATCAAGGGTCTCGGCCCGCTCACCGAGGAAGGGTCGGGGCTGTTGATCATGGCGATCGCTGGCGGCGCGCTGGTGATCGTGCAGGGCTGGCGGGCCGACATTTACGGCCTGCAAGCGTCGTTTCTGCTGACCGCCGCGTGCGAACTCTACATCCTCTTTTACGCCCTGTGGGGCTGTCGAACCGATCCTGCGATCGCGAAGCCTTGACATCAATAAGTCTGAGTATTAGGCAGGTAATTGATAGCGCTACCATGGCGTGCAAGCCGCCGGCATAAGCCGGGGCCGAAAATGGGGAGGATTATATGGTTTCTCGTATCGAGCTTATCCGTCGCGGACTCTTGGGCGCGGTTGCCGCGTCGAGCCTGCTTTGCCCGGCCATGGTCTTTGCTCAAACGACTGGCGGTGCCGCAGCGCCGGCTACGCAGGACAGCGCGGCGCCGGCCGATCAGCCCCCTGCCGAGCCCGCCGCACCCGCCGAAGATGAAATCGTCGTGTCGGGCTACCGCGCTTCGCTTGAGAGCCAGACCAATGCGAAGCGCAATTCGACGGGCTTTACCGACACGATCTTTGCCGAGGATATCGGCAAGTTTCCCGATACCAATATTGCCGAGTCGCTGAACCGCATTCCCGGCATCACCATTGGCCGCGAAGTAACGGGCGAAGGTTCGACGGTGGCGATTCGCGGCCTTGGTACGAACTTCACCCGTGTGCTGCTCAACGGCGCGCCTGTGGCGATCGCCTCTGTACGGTTCGACGCGCAGAGCACGAACCGCGAGGTCGATCTCGACCTGCTCCCCACCGAACTCTTCACCCAATTGACCGTCAGCAAGTCGCCCGTCGCAAGCCAGGTCGAAGGCGGCGCCGCCGGCACCGTCAACCTGCGCTCGGCGCGACCGTTCGACAATCCCGAACCCTATATCAGCTATGGCCTGCAGGGTTCGAAAATCAGCGGCGCAGGCAAATGGGGCTATCGCGGCCATGCCGTCGCAAGCGCCACCTTCGGCGACTTCGGCATCCTGATCGGCGGCGCCGCGGTTCGTAACAACTTCCACGTCGACGGGTTCGAAACGATCGGCTGGACCAACCCCAACCTGACCGCGGCACAACGCACCAGCGGAACGCTCAACGGCACCGGCGGCGGCAACTTCAACATTCCGGGTGTCGTTCCGATTAACGCCGGCAACGGCCTGACGCCGGGCGCCGTTATCGACCAGGCCTTCCTGCTCGCGAACAACCCGGGCGCGTCGATCGACCAGATCGACAACGGCCTCCTCCCCCGCCTCGGCCGTCCGCGTACCGAAGACGGCAAACGCCAACGCTATAACGGCATGATCTCGCTCGAATGGCGTCCCAGCGACAGCTTCCATTTCTACCTCGACGGCATGTATGCCAAGCGCGACACCGAATTCACACGCACGTCGATGAACTGGGTGGGCCGCAACGGCGCCGTCATCCCGCTCAATACGACCTATGACCGCGAAGATTGCTCGGCCGGCTGCGTCGTCACCGGCGGCACCTATGCCAATGCCCAATTCTTCCTCGAATATCGCCCTTACAAGGACAAGCAGGATTATTACGGCATCAATCCGGGCATCGAGTTCGAACTGAACGACTGGATCAGCGGCGATCTCCAGGCCAATTACACCAAGAGCAATTTCCGCCGCGAAAGCCCGACCTTCCTGGTGATCACCCCGCCGAACAGCGGCGCGACTGTGACTTACACCAACAATGGCGGCATCCCGTCGATCGAGACCAACGTCGATCTCAACGATCCCAACAATTTCGGCTGGGCCGGGGGCGGCCGCGTCAACCTGAACGGTGAAGAACGCGAAACCGAAACGAAGGGCATCCGCGGCAGCCTGCTATTCGGCGATCCCGAACGTTTCAGCGTCCGCGTCGGCGGCGCCTATGACGACACGCGTCGCCGCATCACCCCGTTCGACAACACCAACCCCTGGCAGAACGAAATTTGCGGCAACGGGCCCAGCGTCACATTGACCGCGCCGAACACCGCCACCACGCCTTGCACCGGGCTCGACCAGCCGGGCTCCGTACCGCCGGCCGGTTTCCCGACCTTCCCCGGCTATGGCACCAACGCCACGGCCGGCGGTCCGCCGATCACCTACAACGGCTCGCTGATCCCGACCGCCGCGGTGCCGAGCTACCTGCTGCCGGGCAGCAACGGGTTCATCACGGTGGACTGGGACAAGGTTCGCGCCGACACCAGCTATGACTCGCTGATGGCCAGCGCGACCGAGACCGGCGCGGGAAGCAGCGGCGCCAATGGCGGCCTGATCCGCGAGAAGGTGACGGGCACCTTTATCGAGGCAAACGGCGTCTTCGACATCGGCGACAATACGCTGCGCCTGAACGGCGGCGTGCGCTATGTCCGGACCGAGCAGACCGTCGGCGGGCGCGTCAGCGTTCCCGATCCGCGCAATACGCTGCCCGACGGCACGCAGATCCCCGATGGCGGGCGTTACGAGAACACGATCACCTTCCCGACGACGCGGACTGTCTATTCCAACTTCCTGCCGTCGGCGAGCGTCGCGTTCGACTTCGGCGGCAAGGCGGTGGCGCGTGCGTCGGTGTCGCGGACGATGACGCGGCCCGATCCCAATGCGATGCTTCCGGGCGCCAGCTTCGTCCAGCCGTCGGCCGACATCGGCACGGTCGGTAACAGCGCGCTGGACCCGTATATCTCCGATAATATCGACCTCGGTTTCGAATATTATACCGGCGGCGAAGGCGTGATCGCGTTCGCGGCGTTCCGCAAGTCGATCACCGGCTTTACGGTCAACGGTCTTACGAGCCAGCCTTTCTCGTTCCTCGAGCAATATGGCATCAACATCGATTCGCTGACGCAGGCCCAGCGCGATGCTCTGGCCGCGCGCGCAGCACCGGGTCAGGCGCTGCGCGACGTCCCGGTAGTGATCCAGCAGCAGGTCAATTCCGACGGCAAGCTGAAGGTCAATGGTCTGGAATTCCAGATCACCCAGCCACTCGATTTCCTGACGGAATATGTCGGGGTGACCGGGTTCGGCGTGCAGGGCAACCTGACGATGATCGACCAGAAAGGCGAAGGCGCGGGCGCCCCTGCCGTGGCGATCGGCGTTGCGCCGACCACCTATACCCTGACCGGCTATTATGAAGGCAACGGCGTCTCGACCCGCCTGACTTATACCTATAACGAAGGCTCGCAGGGCTCGAACCCGAACCAGAACGGCATTCCCGCTGCGGCGATCTTCGGCCGGAGCTATTCGCAGCTCGACTTCTCCGGCAACCTCGATCTCGCTGAAATCTTTAACAACGATTATCTGCCGACCGTGGTCGTAAACGTAATCAACATCACGAAGGAAGCGCAGAGCAGCTACTTCCAGTTCCCGAATGCGACCTTCAACGAATATAATCCCGGACGTACCGTCCTGGTCGGTATTCGCGGTACCTTCTAAACAGTTCCCACACCTCCTGTGGTCCCATAGGGCCGGTCGAATTTTCGGCCGGTCCTTTTTTTTCGACGATCGTATCTTTTGCGAATGCATTGCGGAGATGGCGGTTTTGCGACCGGAAGGTGCCGATAAGAAACGTGGGCCCCC
>JALDYH010000051.1:0-23957 GCA_032154175.1 Sphingopyxis sp.
GGCAGGGGATGACCGAAGAGGAAGAACTCACCAGAATCGATCGTTATCAGCTTCGCAATTGCTGGGCTCTGCGCCGCGCGGGGCTCAAGGGATGGCGTGTCACGGCGGAAATCACCGACGCCGCCGCGCCGGCGTTGACTTTGACCGGTTCGCGGCGCGGGCGTATCGAAATTCCGCTGGCCGATATCCGGCGGCTTCGCGCCAGTGTCGACCAGGGCAAATATCGCGCGCTCGATTCCTACCGCTGCCTGATCTGGCGCGATGGCGAGCGCAAGCTCGTGTTGCAGCCGACGTCCTTCGGCAAGCTCATCTATCGCGCGCTCATCCTCGAACTTGCGCGGGGAATGAAGAAAATCGGCCGGTTCGACCGGGTCGAACGCGGACTGCAATATTGGGAAACGGCCTTTTATTCGGTCTTCATGGTCGCGGGCGCGGTTCTCATCGCCTATGCCGCTTATGATACGATGAAGATGAAGATGGGACCTGTCGAGACCATCGACATCGTCTTTGCCGCCATCACGGGAGGGTTCAGCCTGTTCCTCCTCGTCGCCAGCGTTGCGATCTGGGGGGATATCGGCCCGCCCCGGCCGGTTCGCAATCTCGCGGATTTGCGCGGCGTTTTGCCTTGACGGACGCTAGCCGGGATATTTTGCGTTCATGCTGTCCCAACTCAGCGCGACGAGCTTTTCGAGTATATCCAGGTCCACGTCGGCCAGCTTGTTGATATAGAGGCACGACTTTCCGGTCTTGTGCTTGCCCAGCCTGGCCAGCAGCGCATCGGCCTCGTCCTGCCGCTCGCAATAATGGCCCATCAGATAGAGGGTCATCGCCGCCTTGCGCGGGCTGAAACCCGCGCGGCACATCGTGCCCGAATGGCCGCTGTCATAGATATAATCGTAACTGCCATAGCCGATGATCGATGGCCCCCACATTTGGGGGTCGAGCCCGGTGACGCGGCGGTGCATCGCATCGATCACCGCCGCTTCCTCGCGGCGGCGGGCTTCGGGAACGGCGGCAATGAAACCGGCGACGGTTGCGTCGGTGGCTTTGGTCTTGATTTCGGCTTTGCCCATGCCCTTTCTCCCGATGCCGCGTCGTGTCGTCCGGAAATGCCTTTCCTATAATATCACGCCATGTTTTACACTGGCAGGTGACCGCCGTTCCACCTTTATCTCCCGTCATGTCACCCGTCGGCTTGCATGCAATGGAAGGACAAATGAGGGGGTACGTAGCGTGACCTTCGTGACCTTTGAAATAAAATATCGCGGCCTCTATGGCCGAACTGCATTCCCGAATCGCGTCTGCATGTTGCGCCCCGGGCGGCGGACTGCTAGCCGCGCCCGCGTCTTTCCCTCGCCAAAGGTGCCATCATGTCCGAGTCCTTCAAGCGCGTCGTCCTCGCCTATTCGGGCGGCCTCGATACCAGCGTCATCCTGAAGTGGCTGCAGGTCACCTATGGCTGCGAGGTGGTGACCTTCACCGCCGACCTCGGACAGGGCGAAGAGATCGAACCCGCGCGCGCCAAGGCCGAGTTGATGGGCGTCAAGCCCGAGCATATCTATATCGACGATGTGCGCGAAGAATTCGTCCGCGACTTCGTCTTCCCGATGATGCGTGCCAACGCGCGCTACGAAGGCGATTACCTGCTCGGTACCTCGATCGCGCGCCCGCTGATTTCGAAGCGGCTTATCGAGATCGCAAGGGAAACCGGCGCCGACGCGGTCGCGCACGGCGCGACTGGCAAGGGTAACGATCAGGTGCGCTTCGAACTCTCGGCCTATGCGCTCAACCCCGACATCAAGGTGATTGCGCCCTGGCGCGAATGGGACCTGACCAGCCGCACCGCGCTGATCGATTTTGCCGAAAAGAACCAGATCCCGGTGCCGAAGGACAAGCGCGGCGAAAGCCCGTTCAGCACTGACGCGAACCTCCTTCACACCTCGTCGGAGGGCAAGGTGCTCGAGGATCCGTGGGAAGAAACCCCCGACTATGTCTATTCGCGCACGGTGAACCCCGAGGATGCGCCCGACGCGCCCGAATATATCACGATCGATTTCGAGCGCGGCGACGGCGTTGCTCTGAACGGACAGGCGATGTCGCCCGCGACTTTGCTCGCGGCATTGAACGACCTTGGCCGCAAGCATGGCATCGGCCGCCTCGACCTCGTCGAGAACCGCTTCGTCGGTATGAAGTCGCGCGGCATGTACGAGACGCCGGGCGGCGAAATTTATGCGCGTGCGCACCGCGGCATCGAAAGCATCACGCTCGACCGCGGGGCGGCGCACCTCAAGGACGAGCTGATGCCGAAATATGCCGAGCTCATCTATAACGGCTTCTGGTTCGCGCCCGAGCGCGAGATGCTGCAGGCGGCGATCGATCACAGCCAGACGAACGTCACCGGCACCGTCCGCCTCAAGCTCTACAAGGGCAATGCCGGCGTCGTCGGCCGCAAGTCGCCGCTCAGTCTCTACAGCGAACGCCATGTGACCTTCGAGGACGATGCCGGCGCCTATGACCAGAAGGATGCGGCTGGCTTCATCAAGCTGAACGCCTTGCGCTTGAAATTGCTGGCGAAACAGGGTCAATAAAGAGGCCGGGCACGGACCCGGCTGCGACAGGAGCCTTGGTCCATGTTCTCCCTTTTGCTGGCGGCCGCCGGCCTCACGCCTGCGTTCAACGACGCCTCTTATGTTGATCTCGGCTATGTGAACCGCACCGCGGGCGAATGTATCGCACGCCTCGGCGCCGGCTCGATCGAGATTCGTCAGGCGTTCAACGAGGCGGACCGCACGATGATCAATGTCGCCGTCGTCACCGGCAGGCCGACGCGTGCGCTACCTGTGGGCGCCAAGCTGTGGGCGAAGTCGAACTATGGTCCCGCATGGCGCGCGGTCGTGATCGAATCCTCGCCGCAGCAGCTCCGGTTCGTGGCGCACAACCGCTTCGCCGGCGACCTGTTCACCGAAGACTCGCTGACCATCGCCCTCCACGAGCGGCTCGACGCGGGCGCTCGCGATGCGGTGCTCGTCGATGTTGGCCCGGACACCTCCGGTTTCCGCACAAAGCTCGCTTCGGCACTCGACTGCTCGGACGGCCTCGGCATCTGACCCCGTCAGGGCATCCGATTTTCGGGTAGCGCCGCACCGCGAAGGGCGGCACTATCGCCGCATGCGCTTCTTCGACTTTTCATCGTGGCAAAGTATCGGGACGACACTTTTCGGTCTTGCCCTCGTCACGCTGATCGGTGTCGGCATCCGGCTGATGGTCATGATGACGATCCAGCAGCGCCGCGAGCGAATGAACCGCCAGATCAACGAGCGGCTGCGCACGCTGATGGCCGCGTACAAGACGCTTGGCGGGTCGTTCACCGGCAATCTGATGGTCGACCCGCGCCATTTGCGTGATCTGCGGCGTCAGGCCGAAGCGCAAGCAGGGCCTGCGATCGACCTGTCCGGCGAGGCGGCACCCGATGACGATGGGCAAGGCGAATCGGATCGGCCGCGCCGCATTCGTGATGCGGTCGAGGCGGCCCTGTCCGATATCATCCTGCTCGGTACCGAAACGCAGGTACGGCTCGCCAGCCGCGCGGCACAGGAACTTGCCGACGGGCGTCCCGTACATGTCCACGATCTGGTCGTCGAACTGCGCGATTTCATTCGCAAGGCGCTCGACCTCGATCCCGTCCCGGCCGACGTTGTCATCCCGGCGCAAGGGCCGACGCGCCCGTCGAGCAGCGGCGGGAAGGGCAGCGGTCGCGGCGGAGAAGCGCGTGGCGGCGGGGGAGGCGGGCGCGGCGGCGGTGGCGGCGGAATGGGCATGGCGGGCGGCCTCGGCATCGCTGGCGGAGCGAGCCTCGCGCGCGGATCGGCGCCCGATGAGGCCGCAGACCTATCCAGCGAACCGCAGCAGAAATGAAGGGTTAGCAAGCGGCCCGCACCTGCGCTAAGGCGCGGTGCATGACTGCGACCCGCTTTTTCTCCGACAATGCCGCGACCGTCCATCCCGTGGTGATGGAGGCGCTGGCGGCCGCCAACCATGTCGACACCGCCTATGACGGCGATGCGCTCAGCCAGTCGCTCGACGCGGCCTTTTCCGAGCTTTTCGAGACCGATTGCGAGGTCGTCTGGATCCCGACCGGGACCGCCGCGAACAGCATTATCCTCGCGCATTTCGTGCGGCCGTGGCAGGGCATCCTCTGTTACGAAGAGGCGCATATCGAAGTCGACGAATGCGGTGCCCCGACCTTTTATTCGGGCGGCGCCAAGCTGATGCCGCTCCCCGGGCGCGGCGCGAAGATCGACACCGACGCCTTGAAGGCTCGTATCAGCGGGATTCGCCAGGATGTGCACCAGGTCCAGCCCGCGGCGGTCAGTATCACCAACGCCACCGAATATGGCCTCGCGTGGCGCGCGGGAGAGGTTGGCGCGATCAGCGAGATCGCCAAGGGCGCGGGCATGAAGCTCCATATGGACGGCGCGCGTTTTGCCAACGCCGTCGCTTTCCTCGACTGTGCCCCCGCCGACGTCACGTGGCGCGCCGGGGTCGATGCGCTGTCGTTCGGTTTCACCAAGAACGGCGCGATGATGGCCGAGGCGATCGTCTTTTTCGGCGGCAGCGGCGGCTCTGGCGTGCGCGAACTCAAGAAGCGCGGCGGGCATCTGCTCAGCAAGGGGCGGTTCGTCGCAGCGCAGATTCGCGCGATGCTGAAGGATGATCTGTGGCTTGCCAATGCGCGTGCCGCCAATGCCGGCGCGGCGAAGCTTGCCGCGGCGTGCGGTGGCCGGCTGATGCATCCGGTCGAAGCCAACGAACTGTTCGTGCGCCTGACCGCCGACGAGGCCGCAAAGCTGCGCGGTTCCGGGTTCGATTTCTACGACTGGGGCGAAGGCGCGGCGCGGCTTGTCGTCAGCTGGGATCAGGATGCGGAAGCGGTGGCACCGCTGGCGGCCGCGATCGGCGCGCTGTGAGCAGCGAGCAGTCGACGCTGCTCAGCCCGCGGGTTCTGCTGCCTTTCCTGCTCGTGACGTTGATCTGGGGCTCGACGTGGATCGTCATCACGGGGCAACTCGGCGTCGTGCCGCCGAGCTGGTCGGTGACCTATCGTTTCGCGGTCGCGGCGATCGCGATGTTCGCCTTTGCCGTCATGCGGCGCGAGCGGTTGCTGCTCGAACCCAAAGCCATGCTCTTTGCAGTGGCGCTCGGCATCGCGCAGTTCACCTTCAACTTCAACTTCGTCTACCGCGCCGAGCAGCATATCACCTCGGGCCTTGTTGCAGTGCTGTTCGCGCTGCTGATCGTGCCGAACACGCTCCTCGGTCGTGCTTTCCTCAAGACCCCGCTCGAGCGTCGCTTCCTTGCGGGAGCGGGAATCGCGATCGTCGGCGTCGGCCTTATGATCCTGCATGAATATCGGGCGGCCGCGGTCGGCGCGGGCGAGGTTCTGCTCGGTACGGCGCTGACCCTCGCGGGGGTGATGAGCGCATCGACCGCCAACGTCATGCAGGGCACCGGAATTGCGCGCGCGCAGTCGATGGTGGTGATGATCGCATGGGCGATGCTCTTCGGCGCGCTCGCCGACGGTAGCTATGCGTGGATCACCACCGGGCCGCCGGTGATCGAGACGACCGCGACCTATATCGGGGGCGTCCTCTATCTCGGCGTGATCGCCAGCGCCGTTACCTTCCCGCTCTATTTCAACATCATCCGTGCGGTCGGGCCGGGGCAGGCGGCGTGGTCGAGCGTGCTGATCCCGATCATCGCCATGGGTTTTTCGACCGCGTTCGAGGGCTATCGCTGGGCGACTTTGTCGATCGCTGGCGGCGTCGTCGCGCTGATCGGGCTGGTGATTGCGGTCGCCAAGCGGCCCGAACGGCCGTCGGTCAGCGGCAATATGGTTTCGGTGCCGGTCGATCCCGAGAGCTAGTTGCCATTGCTGTGTTATTTTTATAACACGGCTCTATGAAACATCTCTTCGGCACGTTCACCCTTCTTCTTACGGCGCTGATTTCGGCGCCGGCCTCTGCGCAGACCGCCTGCGCACCTGGCACCTACGCCGCCCCCGATGGCGATTTCGTCGTGCTCGTGAAGTCGCCGACGGTCGCGGCGCCGGGGCTGCGCTACCTGTTTCGCGATGGCCGCCGCGGTGCGACGACCGATGCCGGCGTCGCCCTGACATGCGGCACCAGCGACGTATCCGTCGGCGGCAAGCGCTGGGTACCGATCGCCTTTCGCGAGACTCCCGCGACGTTCGACAGCGTCGGAACCAAAATGACCGGCGTGCTGATCGAGCCGCCCGGCGCGCCCGACGCGAAGCGGCCGCTCGTCGTGATGGTGCACGGCTCCGAACGCACTTCGCCGATCGGCGGCGTCTATGGCTATGCGATGGCGGCGCAGGGGGTTTCGGTGTTCGTGTATGACAAGCGCGGTACCAGCGGCTCCGAGGGCGAATATACGCAGAACTTCGAGCTACTCGCCGAGGATGCGGCGCACGCGCTCGGTCAGGCGCGCAGCATGGCGGCGGGCCGTCACGGCCGTGCGGGTTTCTTCGGCGGCAGTCAGGGCGGCTGGGTCGCGCCGCTTGCGGCAACGCTGACGAAGGCCGATTTCGTCGCTGTCGGGTTCGGGCTCGTGGCTTCGCCGATCGAGGAAGACCGTGAACAGATGGTGTCAGAAGTGCGCGCAGCGGGGCTCGGGGACGACGCGGTCGCGCTGGTGGGCCGCCTGTCGCAGGCAACGGCGGGGTTGCTGCTATCCGATTTCCGCACGGGCTATGAGGCGCTCGACGCGGTGCGGGCCGAGATGGCGGGCAAGCCGTGGGCCGCGAAGATCGAGGGCGAATATAGCGGTGCAATCGCGCGTATGCCGAACGACGATCTGCGCCGGGTCGGCGCCGCGCGTTTCGACAATCTCGAACTGATCTGGGACTATGACGCGGTCGCAGCGCTGAAAAAGCTCGACGCGCCGCTGCTCTGGGTGCTCGCGGGCGAGGATCGCGAGGCGCCGATCGAAACGACGCGCGGCGCGCTGCTCGGGCTCGCGAAAGCGGCGAAGCCTGTGGATGTCTATCTCTTTCCCGATACCGACCATGGCATGTTCGAATATACGACGGCGGCTGATGGATCGCGCAATGTCACGCGCATCACCGATGGCTATCTCAAACTGCTCGGCGACTGGATCAAGGGCGACGCGCGTGGACCTTACGGTCGCGCCGAACGGCTTACCCGGCGCTGATCCGCTCGATATCGGCGCCGACGGCCTGGAGCTTCTCCTCGAGCCGCTCATAGCCGCGGTCGAGGTGGTAGACGCGGTTGACCTCGGTCGTGCCCTGCGCGGCGAGGCCCGCGATGATCAGGCTCATCGAGGCGCGAAGGTCGGTCGCCATCACGGGCGCGCCGACGAGGTGATCGACCCCGCGCACCACCGCGCTGCGGCCGCGCACGTCGATGTCGCAGCCCATGCGCGCGAGCTCGGGAACGTGCATATAGCGGTTCTCGAAGATCGTTTCGGTAAACAGCGACGCGCCCTTGCCGAGCGTGGCCATCGCCATGAACTGGGCCTGCATGTCGGTCGCGAAGCCGGGGTAGGGCGCGGTCGACAGCGTGACGGGTTCGGCGCGGCCCGACATGGCGACGCGGATGCCGCCCTTGGTTTCCTCGACCGTCGCGCCCGCCTGACGTAGCGCGGCGAGCGTCGCGTCCATCTCGTCGGCCTTGGCGCCGGCCAGTTCGACGTCGCCCTCGGTGATGACTGCGGCGCAGGCGTAACTGCCCGCCTCGATGCGGTCGGCCATCACGCGATAGGTCGCGCCGTGAAGGCGGTCGACGCCTTCGATCGTCAGCGTTTCGGTACCGATGCCGTCGATATGCGCGCCCATCGCGACGAGGCAATTGCACAGGTCGACGATCTCGGGCTCGCGCGCCGCATTTTCGAGCACGCATGTGCCTTTGGCGAGCACCGCAGCCATCAGCGCATTTTCGGTCGCGCCAACCGACACGACGGGGAAGGTGAATTTGCCGCCGGGCAGGCGGCCGCGACGGGGCGCGCTCGCCTTCACATAGCCCGAAGCGAGCTCGATTTCGGCGCCGAAGGCTTCGAGGGCTTTGAGATGGAGGTCGATCGGGCGGTTACCGATCGCGCAGCCGCCGGGGAGCGACACGGTCGCCTCGCCCGCACGCGCGAGCAGCGGACCGAGCACGAGGATCGACGCGCGCATCTTGCGCACGATGTCATAGGGCGCGACGGTCGAGGTCAGCGTCGTCGTGCGCGCGGTCATCACGCGGCCGAAATCCTCTGGCCGCGATCCCTCAATCGTCGTCGAGCAGCCGAGCTGGTTGAGGAGGTGCCCGAAACCGTCGACATCGGCGAGGCGCGGCAGGTTCCTGAGCGTCAGCGGCTCGTCGGTGAGCAGCGCGCACGGCAGCAGGGTGAGCGCCGCGTTCTTGGCGCCGGAGATGGGGATACGGCCCTTGAGTCGCTGGCCGCCGCGAATGACGATCTGATCCATCGGCTGTCTTTAGCGCATGCGCATGCGTGCGCAAGCGGACTAGCTATGTGGAACGATAGCCTGCGTCGCCATGAACTGTTCCTGTGCTTCGCGCTGGCCCTTGCTCATGAAGATGTAGCCCACGACCGACAGGATCAGCAGCGCGGCGCCGAGTAACGGCACGCCGCCGCGCACCGCAATCGTGAAGATGATCCATATGAGATTGAAGATGCCGAGGATCAGGAAAATCTTCTGGTTGTTGCCCGCAAAACCATAGACGTCACGGCCGTTCGCGGTGCGAACGCCATGGACGCCCTTCAGGTCGAACGCATTGTAGAGATAGAAGCGGCCGGCTGCGCCGGGCACCAGTTCGGCGGCAACATTGTCTTTCACGACGGCGTTGCGGATCGTGCGCGTGCCGACGCCGTCCTGCTCGAAGGTGATGCTGCGAAAGATTGTCGCGCCGCCCTTGGCGCGCCTGAGGTCGGTAGCTTCGATGCGGCCGTCGATGATCGAGGTAGGCATGGTCGAATCCCCTGCTGTGGCGCGACCCGGGGAAGGTTCAGAATAATCTATCCGGCGGGAGAAGGGAAGCCGCGCCCATGGTTAAGTTATTACCGATGAAGCCCGGCTTTCTTCGTGGCTTTCCTTGTGAAAATATGAAACTATTCGCGTCTATTTCGGGCGGACAAGGACAGTGTAACGGAAGCGACTTTTCACAGGGGAGTTAAGGTCATGCGGAATAATGTCGTCACGATCGTCACTACGGCCACGTTGATCGCCAGCCAGCTTGCCGTCCCGGCCATGCCCCAAGCAACGACCTTGCCCTATCCACCGCCCGGCGGCCCGCAGATCCAGCCGCCACGCCCCGGTTATGGCAATGGTTATGCGGGGACGATCCGCTGCGAATCACGAAACAACAAGATGCAGCGCTGTAACGTCCGAACCGGCAATCGCGTCGACCTGCAGCGGGTGATCGGCGGGCGCTGCTCGAAAGGGCGCGACTGGGGCTTTACCGCGACGCAAATCTGGGTGTCGGGCGGTTGCCGTGCCGAATTCGCTTATGGTTATGCGAATAACGGTGGCTACCCGACGCCGCTGCCGCAGCCGGTCGACGACTATGCGGGCACGTTACGTTGCGAGTCGCGTAGCAATCGCTACGAACAGTGCAACGTTCGAACCAACGACCGGGTCGAATTGCTGCGCAAGCTGGGCGGCAAGTGCAACTCCGGGCGCCAGTGGGGCTACACCAGCTCCTATGTGTGGGTGGACAAGGGGTGTCGCGCCGAGTTCGGCTATGGCTATCGCAATGTCAGGCCGCCCGAAAAGGACAAGGACAAGGGGCCGAGCACCGGGCTGATCATCGGCGGCATCGTTGTCGCGGGCGGGTTGCTCGCCTTGCTGGCAAGCCAGAAGAAAAAGAAGGAACCAGCCAGCGAGCAGGCGACGTCGCCCGAGGATACGGCAACCCCGACCTATCCGGCCGGTCCGCCGGCGGCATTGAGCGCCAATCTCTCGGCTTTGCCGAGCGCGGCGCGGCCGTCGGTGCAGAATTGCATGACCGATGCGGCGCGCCAGATCGGTGTGACGGGCGGCACCCGGCTGTCCTATGACAAGCTGATCTCGCTCGAGCAGGGCAATGGTGGCTGGCGTATCCGCGCGACAATGACCGCGACCTATCCCGACGGCGCGAAGCAGGTCGAGATGTATTGCCGCGCGACGCCGAGCGACATCATCCAGCTCGACTTCAGCTAGACAGGAAGCAGGCGTCCGCTATCCGGGGAGCGATTCTCGGGTGACGGCGGAGCGCGGCGGAATGATGAAAGAAGGCGGGCCCGCCGCGGCAATCTGGTCGCGGGCCTATCCGTTGCTCACGGTGACGGCGCTCTGCTGGGCCGGAAATTCGATCGTCGGCCGCGCGGCGCGCGATCTGGTGCCGCCGGCCGCCTTGTCTTTCTGGCGCTGGACGTTCGCGCTTTTGCTGCTGCTCCCGCTCGCCTGGCCGCATCTCCGACGCGACTGGCCCGTCTTGCGCGCGAACTGGCCGATCGTCACGATTCTCGGCGCCTTGGCGATCGGGTCGTTCAACATCCTGCTCTACACCGGGCTGCAAAGCACCACGGCGCTGAACTCGATGCTGATCCAGTCGGCGCAGCCGGCGTTGATTTTGATCGGCGGTGCGTTGGTGATGGGCGACGGCACCAGCCTGCGACAGGTCGGCGGAGTGCTGATCTCGCTTGTCGGCGTGCTGGCAATTATCGGGCGTGGCGATCCGGCAATATTGTGGGGCCTTCAGCTCAATATCGGCGATGCAATCATTGGCGGCGCGGTGCTGCTCTGGGCGCTCTATTCGGTGCTCCTCCGTCGCCGGCCCGAAGTGCATCCATTGAGCTTTCTGGCGGCGTCGATGGTGGTGGGGATCGGGGTGATCATACCATTTTATGCGCACGAGCTGTGGTCGGGACGGCTGATCGTTCCGGCGACGGGCAGCGCGCTCGCCATCGCCTATGTCTCGATCTTTCCGTCCTTCCTCGCCTATCTCTTCTTCAATCGCGGGGTCGAGTTGATCGGCTCGGCGGCGACGGGGCAGTATATGAATGTGATGCCGCTGATGGGCGCGGGCCTCGCGATGCTCTTCCTTGGCGAAGTGCTGCACCTGTTCCACATCATCGGGCTGGCGTTGATCGTCGCCGGGATATTGGTCGCCGGGCGTCCGCAGCCAGCGGCGCGGGCCTAGGCGAGCGCCTCGTCGACCTGCGACAGCCGGTCCTTGCCAAAGAACATCGCGCTGCCGACGAAAAAGGTCGGGATGCCGAACACGCCGCGCGCGACCGCAGCTTCGGTGTTGGCCATCAGCTTCGCCTTGATTTCGGGTTCCTGCGTGCGCGCGAGCAACGCGGCGCTGTCGAAGCCGTTGGCCGAGAGGAAGCTTGCGATCACCTCGGGGTCGTCCATCTTCAGGCCATCCTCCCACATCGCGCGGTTTACCGCGTCGACATAGTCGTCGAGCGTGCCCTCTTCGTCGGCGACAATCGCCCCGCGCATGATCGTCAGCGTATTGACCGGGAAATGCGGGTTGATGCGGAATCTGGTGAGGCCATGTTTCTCGATGAAGCGCCGCATTTCGAGGTTTTCGTAAGCGAGCTTTGCCGGCGCATCGGCATATTGCACCATCGGTGCCTTGTTGCCCGTCGCCTTGAAGATGCCGCCCAAAAGACAGGGCGTGATGATCAGATCGGCGCCAGTGCGGTCGAGCAATTCGGGCAGCGCCTTCATGCAAAGATAGGCGTTAGGGCTGCCGAAATCGAAGATCAGTTCGACAGTCTTGCTCACCATTTTTCTCCCCATGGACGGAGGTCGAGCTCGTGGGTCCACGCGCTCTTCGGCTGCTTGTGCAGCATGACATAATTGGCGGCGATCGCGGCCGGGTTGAGGATCAGGTCCTGCGCCTTGGCATTGTCGAAATCGGGGTGGCGGCTCTTGATGAAGTCGGTGTCGATCGCGCCATCGATGATCGTGTGCGCGACATGGATTCCCTGGGGTCCCAGCTCGCGCGCCATCGACTGTGCGAGCATGCGGAGCGCGCCCTTGGCGCCCGAGAAGGCCGAAAAGCCCGATCCGCCGCGCAGGCTTGCGGTCGCGCCGGTGAAGATGATCGTGCCGCGGCCGCGCGGCGTCATGCGTTTCGCGGCTTCGCGGCCCATCAGGAACCCGCCGAGGCACGCCATTTCCCATACCTTGGTGTAAACGCGGACCGTCGTCTCGCCGATCGGGAAGTTCACATTGGCGCCGATGTTGAACACCGCGACCTCGATAGGGCCGACCTCCGCCTCGACCCGATCGAACAGCGCGATCATTTCATCTTCTTCGCGTGCGTCTGCAGGAAAGGCGCGCGCCTGATGGCCCGCGTCGCGGATCGATTGTGCGAGCGCTTCGAGCTGGTCGACGTTGCGGGTCCGGCGATTGACACAGGCGGTGAGGCCTTCGGCGGCAAAGGCGTGGGCGATGGCGCCGCCGGTAGCGTCTCCGGCTCCGATAACGACCGCTGCGGGATTGGGCATCGGCGACTCTCCTCTTGCGCTGCATAGTAACTATGATAATCATAGTGACAAGAAATTTTTCCTTCCCCCGTCATTCCGGCGAAAGCGGGAACCCAGTTTGGGTAAGCGAGGGCGCCACGGGGCCGCGCTTTCGCGGGGATGACGAAAACAAAAGGCACGCATGCCAAAACGCGCGGATCTGTCTGATACTCTATGCCCCGTCGGCCGCTCGGCCGAACTGCTCGGCGACCGCGCGGTGCTGTTGATCCTGCGCGAGCTGTTTTTCGGCCGGCGGCGGTTCGAGCTGATCGCGGCGAACACCGGGCTGGGGCCGCAGCTCGTCTCGGCGCGGCTCAAGATGCTGGTTTCGGAAGATATCGCGGAGCGCCGCGCCTATAGCGAGCGGCCGGTGCGGCATGATTACTGGCTGACCGACAAGGGCAAGGCGTTGTTCGACGTGCTTTACGCGATGCGCAACTGGGCCGAGCGCTGGGCCTATGCGCCCGCCGAGACGGGGGAGGGGCCCGCGATCCGCTATTTGCACCGGACGTGCGGTGCCGATGTGGGAACGGCGACCATCTGCCCGGGGTGCGGTGCCGAACTGGGTTACGGAGATTTGAAGGGTGAACCGTCGCAGGCACTCAAGGCCGAACAGATCGCGCGCGCGGGTTAGCTCAGGCCTTTTCCAGCGTGCATTGCAGCGGGTGCTGGTTCTGCCGCGCGGCGTCCATCACCTGGTTCACCTTGGTCTCGGCGACCTCGTAGCTGAACACGCCGCATACGCCGACGCCCTGCTGGTGGACGTGCAGCATCACCTGCGTCGCCTGTTCGATATCCATGTTGAAAAAGCGCTGCAGCACCATCACGACGAATTCCATCGGCGTATAATCGTCGTTGAGCAGCAGCACCTTGTACATCGAGGGCTTTTTCGCTTTCGCGCGCGTACGCGTAGCGATGCCGACGCCGGGGGTGCCGGGCGAACCGTCGTCCTTGTCCGCCATGGCGCGGGGCGGCTGGTTGGTTGCAGCAGGAAACATCATGAGCAGGAATATCGCAAGCCGCGGGCGAAGCGCAAGAGGCGCGCGCGCGGATTTTAACCTCTCGTTCGCCAGCCGGATCGGGTGGCCGCAAAACAAGAACCGCCCGCTTCCGGGGAAGCGAGCGGCCTTGGGGTGTCGGCGCAGGCGGGAGGGGAGGGGGAGGGTGCCCGCGCCAACGATGGAAGATGGAAGCGCCTTAGGCGGCCTTCATCTTCGAAGTGATGACCGAAACGCGGTTCGAGATCGGCGCGAAGCTGTCGTTCGTCAGCTTGACGACGAGTTCGCTGGTCTTCGAGGTCTGCGCAACAGCGGCGTCGAACGCCTTCTTGCTGTTTTCGGCATAGAGCTTGAAGAAGTCGGCCGGGGTCTTGACGGCGGTGTAGCCCTTCAGCGCGGCGGTCGTGTCTTCAAAGCTCTTGCGAGCGTAGGTCACGCCTTCCTGGCCGAGCGTTTCGATGCCCTTGGCAGCGATCTTGCCGGCTTCGACGAGCGCTTCGACGTTCGCCTTGTTGAATTCGACGGCTTCTTCAGCGAGCTTGCTGGTCTTGCTCATCGCTTCCTTCGCCTTCGCGTTGAAGTCGGCGGTCAGGGCTTCGGTGCGGGTCTTCGCTTCGTCGGCGAACTTCTTGACGGTGTCGTTCATGGTCTTGAATCCTTTGGTAGCGGCTGCGACCGGCTTCGGTGCGGCCTTGAGGGGCTTGGATGCAATTTTCACAGTCGCCTTCTTGGGAGCGACCTTCTTGGCAACCGCCTTGGGGGCAGCGGCCTTCTTCGCGGCCGGCTTGGCTTTTGCCTTCACCGTCTTGATCGTTGCGGGGGCCGGGGCGGCCTTCGCTGCGGCCGGGGCAGCAGCTTCAACCGACGCAGCGGGAGTCGTCACCGGCTTCGGCGCGGTTTCCAGCGTTGCGGCTTCGAAAGCCTTTTCAGCACTATCCATCTTGGTAGCCATGGTGGTACTCCTCTATGTTGCAATGCACAATATAGGAGCGGCGCGGCGATTTCAAGCGATTTTTTGTGCACTGCACAAAATTCTTGTCGCTGCGCCCCGGCCGTGAGGATATTCTTTAGATATTACCGCTGTTTGACATAGCGGCCCGGAGCGTCCTCGATCGCTTTTTTTGCGCCCTTTCCGGGGGTTCTGGCCCCTTTTACGACGGTCTTTGCGCTGTCCTGCTCCGAAATCCAGTCGATCCAGCGCGGCCACCAGCTGCCCTTGGTCTCGCTCGCGCCTGCAACAAATTCATCGAGCGTCGCGGCCTTGCTGTCACCGGTCCAATATTGATATTTGCCTGCCGCCGGCGGGTTCACCACCCCCGCAATATGACCCGAGCCTGCGAGCAGGAAGGTCTTGGGCCCCGACAGATGGTCCATAAGCCGCCAGACGCTCGCGAGCGGCGCGATATGATCCTCGCGCCCCGCCTGGATGAATGCCGGGGTCTCGATCTTCTTGAGGTCGATCGGCGTCCCCATCACCGACAGGCTGTTCGGGATCACCATGCGGTTGTCGCGATAGAGGTCGACCAGATATTGGCGGTGCCACTTCGCGGGCAGGTTCGTCGTGTCGCCGTTCCAGTAGAGGAGGTCGAAGGGCGGATAGTCGTTGCCGAGCAGGTAATTGCTGACGACATAATTCCAGATCAGGTCGCGCCCGCGAAGCGAATTGAACGTCGCCGCCATATAGCGCCCGTCGAGGAAGCCCGGCGCCGACAGTTGCTGGAGCAGCGCCAGGTAGCTGTCGTCGATGAACATCTTGAGGTCGCCGGCATGTTCGAAATCGACCTGCGCGGTGAAGAAGGTCACCGACTTGACCTTGTCCGCCTCGCCGCGCGCTGACAGCATCGCGAGCGTCGCGGCGAGCGTGGTGCCCGCAACGCAATAGCCGATCGTGTGGACCGCGGGGACGTCGAGCGTCTCGCGCACGGTGTCGATCGCGTCGACCTGCGCCGCAATATAATCGTCCCAGACGACCTCGCTCATCGACGCGTCGGCCGATTTCCACGACACCATGAACACGCTGAGCCCCTGTCCCACCGCCCAGGCGACGAAGCTTTTCGACGGGTTGAGGTCGAGGATGTAAAAGCGGTTGATCCACGGCGGGAAGATGACGAGCGGGACCGTGAAGACCTCCTTCGTCGTCGGCGCATAGTGGATGAGCTGGTAAAGATCGGTCTCGTGGATCACCTTGCCCGGCGTCGTCGCGATATTGACCCCGACCTCGAATGCGTCGGGATCGACATGGCTCAATTGCCCGCGCGACAGGTCGGTGAGCATGTGGCGAAGCCCCTTGAGCAGGCTTTCGCCGCGCGTTTCGACCGCACGCTTGATCACTTCGGGATTGGTGAGCGCAAGGTTGGTCGGCGCCATCGCATCGGCCATCGCCTTCGCGGCGAATTCCATTTTGGCGCGCGCGGCGAGGTCGGGGCCGTCGAGCTGGCGCGTCGTCGCCAGCATCTGTTCGGCGAGCAGGCCATAGGTCTGGCGGATCATCGCGAAGACGGGATTGGCAGTCCAGTCGGGATCGGTGAAGCGGCGGTCCTTCGTATCCGCCGGCGGTGCGTCGGGCGCGATGGGTTGGCCGATGCTGGCGAGCGAGGTCCAGAAGGCAACGCCCTGGTCCCACATCTTCGACGATTGCTCGGTCCACAGCTTCGTAGCCGGATTGTCGAGCCATTTGGCTGGATCGAACAATGTCGCGGCGCCGACGTGACCGTCGTTCGTCTGACCCAGCGCATATTCGAGCATCATCTGCTGCGCGCGGCCGATCACGCTGGCCCAGTGCTGCATGTCGTCGGGGGATGGCAGGAAGGGATTCGGAGCTTCGTTCGGTTCGCTTTTGTCTGCGTCGCTCATGCTCGTTCCTGCTGGTCAGTGCGGATATAATGCCTATAACAAGCCGCGATGCGGCTGGCGAGGCTGCCGCTCGCGTCAACCCACAAGTAACGTAAAGGAGTTGTTCTAGTTTCTCATGTCCGAAGATGAATTCTATCGCATCAAGCGCCTGCCGCCCTATGTCATCGCCGAAGTGAATGCGATGCGTGCGGCCGCCCGCGCCGCGGGAGAGGACATCATCGACCTGGGGATGGGCAACCCCGACCTGCCGCCGCCGGCGCATGTGATCGAAAAGCTCTGCGAAGTGGCGATGAAGCCTGACGCGCACGGCTATTCGCAGTCGAAGGGCATTCCGGGCCTCCGGCGCGCGCAGGCGAATTATTACGGGCGCCGCTTCAACGTCGACCTCGATCCCGAAACCGAGGTCGTCGTGACGATGGGATCGAAGGAAGGGCTCGCGAGCCTTGCGACCGCGATTACCGGCCCCGGCGACGTCGTGCTCGCGCCGAACCCCAGCTATCCGATCCATACGTTCGGCTTCATCATCGCCGGGGCGACGATCCGCAGCGTCCCGACGACGCCCGATGAAGCTTATTGGCGCGCGCTCGACCGCGCGATGGCCTTCACCGTGCCGCGCCCGTCGATTCTCGTCGTCAACTATCCGTCGAACCCGACCGCCGAAGCCGTCGACCTCGCCTTCTACGAGCGTCTTGTCGCGTGGGCGAAGGAGAACAAGGTGTGGGTCCTGTCGGATCTCGCCTATTCCGAGCTCTACTATGACGGCAACCCGACTCCCTCGATCCTGCAGGTGGCGGGCGCGAAGGATGTCGCCGTCGAGTTCACCTCGATGTCGAAAACCTATTCGATGGCGGGCTGGCGCATGGGCTTCGCGGTGGGCAACAAGCGACTGATCGCGGCGATGACGCGCGTGAAGTCGTATCTAGATTATGGTGCCTTTACGCCGATCCAGGCCGCGGCGTGCGCCGCGCTCAACGGGCCGCAGGACATCGTCGCGAAGAACCGCGAGCTGTATCAGAAGCGCCGCGACGTGATGGTCGACAGCTTCGCCCGCGCCGGATGGGATATTCCCAGCCCCAGGGCGTCGATGTTCGCGTGGGCGCCGTTGCCGCCCGCGCTCAGGGAAATGGGCAGTCTCGAATTTTCAAAGCAGCTCCTGACCCATGCCAAGGTCGCGGTCGCACCGGGCGTTGGCTACGGCGAGGACGGCGAAGGCTATGTCCGCATCGCGATGGTCGAAAATGAGCAGCGCATCCGGCAGGCCGCGCGCAACATTCGCAAGTTCCTGGCGATGCATGGCGTCAACACGCCGTCGGTTGCCGCCGGGGGATGATGGACGCCGGCGCGATTGCGCAGACGATCCAGCTGTCGGTCACGCCGGTGTTCCTGCTGGTCGCGACCGGCAGCCTGCTCAACGTCATCGCGGGCCGCCTTGCGCGCGTCGTCGACCGGTCGCGCAACTTGATGGAGCGCTGGGCCGAGACTGAAGGCCTCGAACATGAGCGCATTGTCGCGGAGCTGCGAATTGCCGATCGGCGGATGGGGATCATCAACAATTCGATCCTCTCCGCCGTGGCGTGCGGCATCGTCGTCTGCCTGCTCGTTGCGCTGCTGTTTACGCAGGCCTTTACGGGCATCAACCTTGGCGTGGCGGCGTCCTGGGCCTTTGCCGTGGCGATGCTGTTGCTGCTCGTCTCGCTGATCCTCTTCCTCGTCGAGGTCCGGCTTGCCGTGCGTGCGATCCATGTCCCGATGGAATTGCTCGAGCTTGAGGAGATGGGCTGGAAGCGTCGCCGCGACCGGCACTGACAGAGGCTGGCTGTCCTGTCTTCGTCCAGCCAGAAAGGATCGGTTCCCGCTGGCGCCGGAGAATGAGGGGCGGGATGTTCCGTTAGTTAGGGCGCGACGCTGGCCCGATAGGTGGGTGCCATCCGTTTCTTGCTCGCCTTCTCATAGGCATATCCCGCCGCTAACACGTCGGCGTCGCTCCATTTGGCGCCGATAAAGGAGAGGCCGATCGGCAGGCCTTCGACCGCGCCCATCGGCACGGTCAAGTGCGGATAGCCGGCAACCGCGGGAAGCTGGCTGGTGCCGGGGCTTTTATAGCTGTCACCCTTGGCAAGGTCACTGACCCAGGCTGGTCCGTTGGTGACGCCGACGAGCAGGTCGACGCCATAGGTTTTCAGCAGCCGGTCGATGCCTTCGGGGCCGGCAAGCCGTAATGCCTTCTCGCGCGCAGCGAGATGGGCGGGGTTGTCGAGACCGCCCTTGGTCTCGGCCAGTTCGAACGTCGACTGGTCGAACCACTTCAACTCTTCAGGATTCGCCTTGTTGAAGGCGATGACATCGGCGAGCGATCTGGGCGCATTCGCATTCGGCAGCGAGCCGAGATACGTCGCCATGTCGGCTTTGAGTTCGGTCAGCAATATTTCGAACTCTGCCGCGCCCAGTTCTTCCGTGCCTTTGCGGCTGTCGGCGATCTCGACCACCGTCGCGCCGAGCCCTTCCATCTGCTTCACCGCGGCGTCGAACAGCGCCACGATATCGGCGCGGTTGCCGACGCGGTCGCGCATCACGCCGATGCGCTTGCCCTTTAACGCATCGGGCGACAGCGCGGTGGTATAGTCGACCTTGCGCGCATCGGCCTCTATCGTCGCAGGGTCAGCGGGGTCGCTGCCCGCGATCACGCTCATCACCGCCGCGGCGTCGCGCACGGTCAGCGTGATTGGGCCTGCGGTATCCTGGCTATGACTGATCGGGACGATGAAGGTGCGGCTGACGAGCCCGACGGTCGGTTTGAAACCCACGACGCCATTGACCCCGGCGGGGCAGGTGATCGATCCGTCGGTTTCCGTGCCGATGGCAAGGGGAGCGAGACTGGCGGCGACCGCGGCGGCGCTCCCCGACGAGGAGCCGCATGCGTTGCGATCGAGCGCATGGGGATTCTTCGTGAGCCCGCCGACCGCGCTCCACCCGCTCGTCGAATTGTCCGAACGGATGTTCGCCCATTCCGACAGGTTGGTCTTGCCGAGAATGATCGCGCCGGCGTCGCGCAGGCGGGCGACGAGCGGGGCGTCGCGGTTCGTGACATTGTCCTTGAGCGCGAGCGATCCGGCGGTGGTGGCAAGCGGCCCCGCCGCCTCGATATTGTCCTTGAGCAGCACGGGGATGCCGTGCAGCGGCCCGCGCGCCTTGCCCGCCATGCGCTCGTCGTAGAGGCGCTTCCCCTCGGCATAGGCGTCGGTTTGGGAAAGCGTTGCGATGACGGCGCCGAGCTTTGGCCCATAGTCGTCGAGCCGGCCGATCCGGTCGTGATAGACGCTGGCGATCAGACCTTCGTAGAGCTGTCCGCTTTCCATTTCGGCCTGAAGCGTCGCGGCGTCCTTGCCCTCGACCTCGGGAAGCGGCGGCGGCATTGCGGAGACCGGGGCGACCGCGGGAGCGATCGCGAGCAGGGCAGTGGCGGCGAGCAGCGAAAATTTTTGCATGCGCTGTACGCTGCCAGCCGTAGCGGCAATTGCAAGCGAGGAGTTTCGCTTCGCCCCAACGGCGTTGACACCAGTCCCCCCGGTCTGCTCCCTTGGCGGCGGGAGAACATAATGACGGATAAAGCTGCCTCGTCGCAGGGCGTTGCCTCACCGGCCACCGGCATTTCCGCGCAGACGCGGACGATGCTGTGGATCCTGCTGATCGTCTATATCTTCAATTTCCTCGACAGGCAGATCGTCAACATCCTTGCCGAACCGATCAAGGCCGACCTCGGGCTTTCGGATACCGAACTGGGGCTGCTGGCGGGGCCCGCCTTCGCGGTCTTCTACGCGCTGCTCGGCATTCCGATCGCGCGCTACGCCGACAGGGAAGGGACGAACCGCGTCCGCCTGATCGCGGCCGCGCTCGCGATCTGGTCGGCGATGACCGCTGTGTGCGGGCTGGCGCAGAATTTCGTTCAGCTGTTGTTCGCGCGTATCGGCGTCGGCGTCGGCGAAGCGGGATGCACCCCCGCGGCGCATTCGCTGATTTCGGATAGTGTCGCCCCCGAAAAACGCTCGTCGGCGATCGCTTTCTATGGACTTGGCGTGCCGATCGGGTCGTTGCTCGGGCTGATCATCGGCGGCATCGTCAACGACCTCTACGGCTGGCGCATCGCGCTGATGCTGGTCGGTGCGCCGGGTTTGCTGCTCGCGCTCGTCGTTCTGTTCGTCATGCGCGAGCCGCGGCATAGCCGCACTGCCGAAGCCGCGGCAACCGCCGCCGCAGTCGTGCCGCTGTCGACCGGCGAGGCGATGCGCGAAATCTTCACGTCGCGTGCATTCATCTACATATTGATCGCATCGTCGGTCGTCGCCTTCCTCGGCTACGGCAAGGCGCTATGGACGATCAGCTTTTTCATCCGCAGCCACGGGCTGTCGACCACGGAGGCGGGGCTGTCGATGGCGGTGGTGCTGGGGGTTGCGGGCGTGTTCGGCACCTGGCTCGGCGGCAAGATGGCGGACAAGTTCGGCACGCGCGACAAGCGGCACATTTTGACTTTCCCGGCCTATGGCATGGCGCTCGCCGCGCCGGTGCTGTTCCTCGGCTATTTCATGGAGGACTGGCGCGTTGCCGTAGCGTTGCTCATCATCCCGACGATCCTCAACTCGGCCTATTACGGACCGGCCTATGGCTGTGTGCAGGGGCTGGTACGTCCGCAGGCGCGCGCCGTCGCGGCGTCGATCATGCTGTTCGGGCAAAACCTGATCGGGCTCGGTTTCGGGCCGTTCCTGTTCGGCGTGTTATCCGACGCGCTTCAACCCTTTGCCGGACAGGAAAGCGTGCGCTGGGTACTCTATGGCGCCGCGTGGCTTGGCCTCATCCCGGCCTTTTTCTTCTGGCGCGCAAGCCTGCGTCTCAATGCCGAACTCAAATCGGGTTAATAGGGCGGGGCGACCTTTTCGCGCTGCGTCTTGGCAGCGTCGACCCACCAGTTCAGGTCGTCGGCGAAGCGCGGAAACAGGCGTTCGAGCTGTTTGCCTTCGTCGCCCGCCGGCTGGTCTTCGCTGTCGAAGGCCTTGCCGATGCGCGCGACAGGCAGGATCGACGAGATTACCGCCATTCCCATTTCACCCAATATGTCGCGCCACCCCATCATCGCGCGCACCCCGGCGAAGGAGCCGGCCGAGTAACAGGCGATGGCGGCCGGCCGCCAGAACCACTCCTCCAGATAATGGTCGGTGAGGTTCTTGAGCCCCGGCTGCGGCCCCCAATTATATTCGCCGGTGACGAACAGGAAACCGTCGGCGGCGCGGATCTTGCCCGCGAGTTCCTCCATCGCCGCTGGTGCTTCGCCTTTGGGATATTCCTTGTACATGCGATCGAGCATCGGCAGATCGACCGCCTTGGCGTCGATCAGTTCGGCGCGGTCGCCGCGCGCCTTGATTGCCTCGACAAGCCAGTTGGCGAGCTTCAGCCCCTGCCGGTCGCGCCGGTAGCTACCGTAAAAGACAAGGATGTGGCGGGTCATGGCGCGGTTCCTACGGTCGAATGGTGATCGGGATGCCGTCGGGCACGATATCCCACAGCTGTTTTATCTCGGCATTGGACAGTGCGATACAGCCGTCGGTCCAGTCGCGCGCGATCGGCGGCCCGGGCCATGCGTTCGGCTGGCCATGGATGAAGATGTCGCCGCCCGGCGCGCGCCCGCGCGCTTTCGCAAAAGCGCGATCGGCGGCGTTCGGATAGGATATGCGCAACGACAGATGATAGGCACTCTTGGGATTGCGACCGCTGATCGTGTAACGCCCCTCGGGCGTGCGCTCGTCGCCCTCGAACTGCTTGTGTCCCGTCGGCGCGTCGCCGAAGCGGATGTTCGTATAGCGGGCAATCTCGCGATTGCCTGCATAGGCGATCAGGATGCGGTCGCTTTTGTCCACGAGCAGCCGGTCAGCCTTGGTGCCAGCAGGCAGCGACGGCTGCGAACTGGCAGCGCCGCACGCGGCGAGTAGCAGGCAGGGGAGGATGACGGTCGAACGCATCGCGCAATCCTACGGCTTTAGTGTCGCCCGGCAAGTGATTGCCAGCACGCCGCGGCCGGTTAAGATAGGTGCGGGGGGATCGACGTCATGACCATTTATCGTACGCCGGACGCGCGCTTCGAGGGGCTGCCCGATTGGCCCTATGCGCCGAAATACCTCGAAATCGAGAGCGGTCTTCGCGTCCATTATGTCGATGAGGGCGCGGTGGATGCGCAGCCGGTGCTGATGCTGCACGGCGAACCGACCTGGTCCTATCTCTATCGCCATATGATCGGCCCTGCGGTGAGTTCGGGTTTCCGCGTCGTTGCGCCCGATCTGATCGGCTTCGGCCGTTCGGACAAGCTGCTTGATCGCGACGCCTATAGCTATGCGGCGCAGGTCGCCTGGATGCGCCAATGGATCGAGGCGCTTGACGTCAAAAACATGATCCTCGCCTGTCAGGACTGGGGCTCGCTGATCGGTCTGCGCCTTGTCGCCGAGATGCCCGAGCGCTTCGCGGGTGTGGCGCTCTCGAACGGCGGTCTCCCCGAAGGCCAGTCTGCGCCGCGCGCCTTTGCGATCTGGCGCGCCTTCTCGCGCTACAGCCCGGTTTTCCCGATCGGCAGGATCGTCAAGGCAGGGGCGAAGCGTGAATTGAGCGCCGCCGAGATCGCCGCCTACGATGCGCCCTTTCCGACGCGCGCATCGAAGGTCGCGGCGCGCATCTATCCGTCGTTCGTCCCGCTCGGCGACAATGTCGCGGTGCCCGACCAGAAACGCGCATGGGCGACGCTGGAGGCGTTCGAAAAGCCGTTCCTCTGCTGCTTTTCCGACGGCGACCCGATCACGCGCGGCGGCGATGCGCTGTTCACCGGGCGTGTGCCGGGGACGCAGGGCATGGCGCACCGCACGCTGAAGGGCGGACATTTCATTCAGGAGGATGACCCGGTGGGCTTCGTCGCGGCTATCCGCGACGTAGCCGCCGCCGGCGTCAGTCGCTGAACGGGTCGCGGATAAGGATCGTGTCCTCGCGCTCGGGGCTCGTCGACACGAGCGCGATCGGGGTTTCGATCAGTTCCTGGACGCGCTGGACATATTTGATCGCCTGTGCGGGCAGGTCGGCATAGCTGCGCGCGCCCGCGGTGGTTTCGTGCCAGCCGTCCATTTCCTCGTAAATCGGCTCGACCTCCGCCTGATCGGCCGAATGCGCGGGGAAATAGTCGAGGATCTTTCCTCTGAGGCGATAGCCGGTGCAGATGCGGATCGTGTCGAAGCCGTCGAGTACGTCGAGCTTGGTGAGCGCGATCCCCGTGACGCCCGAGACCGCGCAACTCTGGCGCACCAGCACCGCGTCGAACCAGCCGCAGCGGCGCTTGCGTCCCGTGACGGTGCCGAATTCGTGCCCGCGCTCGCCGAGCTTCTGGCCGATCTCGTCCTCGAGTTCGGTCGGGAAGGGACCGCTGCCGACGCGCGTCGTATACGCCTTCGCGATGCCAAGCACGAAGCCGACCGCCGATGGGCCGAGGCCCGAGCCGCTCGCGGCGGTGCCGCTGACAGT
>JALDYH010000266.1:0-4802 GCA_032154175.1 Sphingopyxis sp.
GACGAGGCGAGGTCGTGGCCGATCGGCTTTTCCATCGCGATGCGGCATTCGGTGCACGCGATACCCGCGGCGTTGAGCCCCTGCGCGATCGGGCCGAACATCGACGGCGGGGTCGAGAGGTAGACGCCGATCGGGCGGCCCATGCGGTCGCCGAGCAGCGCCGCCAGTTCGTCATAACCCGTGCCCGCGCCGGCATCGATCGCGCAATAGTCGATGCGGGCGAGGAAGGCGGCGACGCCCGCATCCTCGATGCGGTCGGCGGGCAGATGCTCGGTCAGCGCCTCGCGAACCTGCGCCTGAAACGCCGCGCGATCCATCTTCGAGCGCCCCGATCCGATGATCGTCAGCGCATCGGCAAGCAGCCCGTCGAGGTGGAGATTGTAGAGCGAGGGAAAGAGCATGCGCTGCGCCAGATCGCCGGTCGCGCCGAACAGCACCAATGTTTCGACTTTCACGCTCACAATCGTCCCCTTGGATAATATGCAGAGAATTGGGCGATACGCGAAGCGAATGCAACGCGCATACGTAGGCCGCATACGATGTCGGCCCTTGGCAAATCCGACAACGCTGCCATAGGAATTCGATTATGTCCGACAGCGCCCTTCCCTATGATGTCATCGTCGTCGGCGGCGGCGTCAACGGCGCGGGTGTCGCGCGCGACGCTGCAGGACGCGGCGCGCGCGTGCTGCTGCTCGAAGCAAATGACCTCGCTCAAGGCACGTCGTCGAGGTCGACCAAGTTGATCCACGGCGGCCTGCGCTACCTCGAACATTATGAATTCAGGCTCGTCCGCGAAGCGCTGAAGGAACGCGAAATATTGTGGGGCATCGCGCCGCACATCATCCGCCCGCTGCGCTTCATATTGCCGCACCGCCCCGGCCTCCGTCCGCGCTGGCTGCTCCGGCTGGGCCTGTTCCTTTACGACCATATCGGCGGCCGCAAGAAGCTGCCCGCGACACGATCGATCGACCTCGGCCGTCACGCCGCGGGCGGACCGCTCCAGCCGCAATATGTGAAGGGCTTCGAATATTCGGACGGCTGGGTCGACGATGCCCGTCTCGTTGCGCTCAACGCGCGCGACGCCGCCGACCGCGGTGCGCGCGTCCGCACCCGCACGCGCGCCGAGATGCTGCGCTGCGAAGACGGCATGTGGGTCGTCGACGCGAGCGACGATCAGGGCCATCAATACCGCTTCACCGGCCGCAGCGTCGTCAATGCGGCCGGCCCGGCGGTGCTCGACCTGCTGAAGCGCGCCGATGCCGAGCCCGATCACCAGATGCGGCTCGTGCGCGGGTCGCATATCGTCGTGCGGAAGATCTTCGATCACGACTATGCCTATTTCTTCCAGCTTCCCGACGGGCGCATCTTCTTCGCGATTCCGTACGAGCGCGACTTCACGCTGATCGGCACCACCGATCAGGATCATGACGGGCCGGCCAGCGAGGCGAAGGCAAGCGACGAGGAAATCGCCTATCTTTGCGACGGCGCGAGCCTCTATTTCCGTACGCCGGTCACGCCCGCCGACGTCGTCTGGACCTATTCGGGCGTCCGGCCGCTGATCGAGGACGGATCGGGCCGCCCCGAGGCCGCGACGCGGGGATACCGCATCGACCTCGACATGGAAGAGGGCGCGCCGCTGCTCACCATCTATGGCGGCAAGATCACCAGCTATCGCCACGTCGCCGAGGCAGTCGTCGACGAACTTGTCGATCATGTCCCGGCACTGTCGGGCAAACGCTGGACGGCGAAGGCGCCGCTCCCCGGCGGCAATTTCCCGACGAACGGCGCGGCGGCGCTCAAGGCCGGGTACAGGCTCGCGCATCCCTTCCTCGCGGCCGCGACGGTCGACCGCATCGTCAAGGCCTATGGCACCGATGCGCGCGAATGGCTGAACGGTGCCGAGGATTGGGACGCGCTCGGCGGCGAGATCGCGCATGGGCTGAGCGCCGCCGAGGTGCAGTGGATGATCGACCGCGAATGGGCGCGCACGACCGACGACATCTTGTGGCGACGCAGCAAGCTGGGGCTGCATTTCAGCGACGATGAGGTGAAGCGCCTCGCCGCATGGCTCGAAGCGAAGCGCCCTCTTGCCCAGCCGGCCTAGGCTGATTGGGCAACGACGAGCGCCAGCGCGTCGGCGCCTGCCGGAAAATGCGATTGGCCCGTCCGGTCGTGCACAGCCTGCCATACTGCCTTGGCGACGTCCGCCTCTTTCGTGAACAGGGCCGGGTCGGCCATCGCGGCGAGGATCGGTTCGGCATAGGCCCAATAGGGCTGGGGCAACACATCCTCGAGGCGTATCGCGGTGTTCTGCGCAAAGGCGGTCGTCGGACCGTAGCCCGGCTCGACCAGCTTTACCGTGATACCGAAAGCGGCGAGTTCGTGCGCGAGGCTGCCAGTAAAGCCCTGGATCGCGGCCTTGCTGCCCGTATAGGCTGCGGCGAGCGGGAAAGGCGCGAGCGTCGCCGACGAGGTGACATTGACGATCATGCCCGCGCCGCGCGCGCGCATCTGCGGGATCACTGCCTGCGTCATCGCGATCGTGCCGAGCGTATTGGTTGCATAGACGTCGCGAATCTTCTGCATCGGCGAATGTTCGAGCGCGCCAAACAGGCCGATCCCGGCATTGTTGACGAGCACGTCGACCGGACCCGCAAGTTCGAGCGCCAGCGCGATGCTGTCGGTGTCGGTGACGTCAAGCGCGAGCGCGCACAGCCTTTCGGACGTTGCAAAAGGTGCCGCGGAGGGGTTGCGCATCGTGGCGATGACATTCCAGCCCTGGGCGTGGAAGTGGCGCGCGGTTTCGAGGCCGTAGCCCGATGAGCAGCCGGTGATGAGGATGGTTTTCATGGATGCTTCCTTTTTGATGTTGATGGAAAGCATCTAGCCAAGGTCGTTCGGACTATCTATAATCTGAAATCCATTTTTTATTACAAATAGTCCGGATATGCCCGACCCCTTGTCCGATCTCATCGCGCTGCTCCGCCCGCGCACCGTCTTTGCCAAGGGGATCAGCGGCGCCGGCGGCTGGGCCGTGCGTTATGGCGATTTCGGACATCCGGGATTTTGCACGGTGATCGAGGGGCGGTGCCGGCTCGCGGTTGACGGCGCCGGGGCGGTGACACTGGAGACGGGGGATTTCGCCTTCCTGCCCGCGACTCCGGGGTTCGTCATGTCGGGGTTCGAGCCCGCCGAGCCGGCGTTTATCGATCCGCACGCGGCGGCGGGTGTTGCCCATGAAGTACGCCATGGCCGGCAGGAGGGCGACGCGGATGTGCGGATGCTCGGCGGTTATTTCGTCTTCGATTCGCCCGATGCGGCGCTGCTGGTATCGCAGCTTCCCGCGCTCATCCATTTGCGCGGAGCGGAAAGGCTCTCAACGCTCGTGCAACTGGTGCGCGAGGAAGCGGGCGAGGAGCGGCCGGGATGCGACCTGATCCTGTCGCGGCTTGTCGAAGTGTTGATCGTCGAGGCGCTGCGTTCGGTCGAGGGCGACGATGCGCCGCGGGGTCTGCTGCGCGGGCTTGGCGATCCGCGGCTCGCAGCGGCGATCCGGCAAATCCATGGCGCCCCGGCGCGGCCTTGGACGGTCGCGGCGCTGGCCAAGGAAGCCGCAATGTCGCGATCGGCCTTTTTCGACCGCTTCGCGCGGACCGTCGGGGTGCCGCCGATGGAATATCTGCAAGGCTGGCGGATGAGCCTCGCCAAGGACCTGCTGCGCCGCAAGGCGGGCGGACTCGCCGACATTGCCGAGCGCGTGGGCTATGGGTCGGCGAGCGCGTTCAGCACTGCCTTTGCGCGCCATGTCGGCCTGCCGCCCAAACGCTATGCGATGACCGCTTAATCGGCGCCGAACTGTTCGGCGAGCTTGGCGCGCCGCACTTTCCATGTTTCGGCGAGGACGGGCACATCGCGCAGCGCGCGGAGATCCCCGAGGCGATCCTTCGCCTCGCCACCGATCAGCAAGGCGAACAGCGACGCCAGCGGCCAGCCGGGATACGGCCGCTCGACGAGGTCGAGCGCATCGCCCGCGCGCACCGCGCCGGGTTCGAGCACGCGGTAATACCAGCCCGTCCGCCGCGTCTTGACCACCTGCACCATCACGCCCTTCGTCCCGAACCGGTGGTCGAGCTTCCAGCACGGCTGGCGCGCCTGCGTCACTTCGACCAGCGCGGAGCCGAGGCGGAAACGGTCGCCGAGAAAGACATTCTCTTCGTCGAGCCCCGCGGTCGAGATATTCTCGCCGAACGCGCCCGGTGCATCGAGCAAGGGTGCGTCGCCCAGATGACCCCGCCACCAGTCATAATGATCCGCGGGATAATGATGGATCGCCTTGTCGATACCACCATGCACCGTCCGGTCGGCCTGCTCGTCGCCGGCAAGGCCCATCGCGTCGACCGCGACGGCGCCGGCCACCGGCAGCTTGCCGATGGCGCTTCGTTCATCGTCCCGGAAGGGACGCGCCTTGCCCGTGAGGACAGCGAGAATCTCGGCTTCCATTCTGCCGATTGCATAGACCCCGCAATGAAAATGGCAACGTCAGGCTTCGGCGGGGACCGGCGAAGGCACGGCGCGGGACCGCGACGCCAGCACGATCGCGAGGCCGGCAACCGCCATCACCGCCCCGGCAATCGACACCGCCGGGAAGCCCAGGCCAAGCCCGATCACCCCGCCGCCGACCGCGGCTCCGACGGCATTGCCGAAGTTGAACGCGCCGATGTTGACGGCCGAGGCCAGATTGGGGGCGTCCGACGCCGCCTCCATCACGCGCATCTGGAGCGGCGGGACGATGGCGAAGGTCG
>JALDYH010000052.1:0-23742 GCA_032154175.1 Sphingopyxis sp.
GCACCGCGGCGCGCGGGATCAAGAACGACATGCGCCTCGTCGGGGTGCAGGCCGAACTTTATCCGTCGATGTATGCCGAGCTGAACGGCGTCGACATGGCGTGCGAAGGCGACACGCTGGCCGAGGGCATCGCGGTCAAGGAACCCGGTGCCTATACGCGCAAGCTCGTGGCCGAACTCAACGACGATATCGTGCTCGTCGCCGAGCGCCATCTGGAGCGCGCGGTGAGCCTGCTTCTCCAGATCGAAAAGACCGTGGTCGAGGGTGCCGGCGCGGCGGGGCTCGCGGCGATGCTCGCGCATCCCGAGGAGTTCGCGGGGCGCAAGGTCGGGCTGGTGCTGACCGGCGGCAATATCGACACGCGCCTGCTCGCCAACGTGCTGCTGCGCGACCTCGCGCGCTCGGGCCGCATCGCGCGGCTGCGTATCCGTCTGCAGGATCGTCCGGGCGCGCTGTTCAAGGTGATGAAGCTGTTCGACGAGAAACAGGTCAACATCATCGAAATCTATCACCAGCGCATCTTCACGACGCTGCCCGCCAAGGGGCTGATCACCGACATCGAGTGCGAGGCGCGCGACCGCGAGCATCTCGACAGCCTCGTCTCGGCGCTGCGCGATGCGGGTTATATGGTGACCACCGTCGAACTGGCTTAAGCGCCGGAAACTTACCTCGTCATTGCGAGGAGCGAAGCGACGCGGCAATCCACAGATCTCGGCGCAGGGCAAGTTCGATAGCCGGAGATTGCTTCGCTTCGCTCGCAATGACGACAATTTCAGTTTTGCAGCCATTTTGCGCTAAGCATCGCTCATGAAAGAATTCACTCTCCAGCTCACCGCCACTCCCGATGCGATCGACGAGCTCGGCCATGTCAACAATGCGGTGTGGGTGCAGTGGATTCAGCAGGTCGCGACCGGCCATTGGGACGCCGCGGCGCCGCAGAGCCACAAGGACGCCTATATCTGGGTCGTGGTGCGGCACGAGATCGATTATCTGCGTGCGCTCGGTCCCGGCGAGACGGTGACCGCGCGGACGTGGGTCGCCGACAGGCCGCAGGGCGCGAAGTTCGACCGCTTCATGGAATTCACCGGTGCCGACGGAAAGGTGCACGTCCGCGCGCGGACAGTGTGGGCTTTGCTCGACAAGGCGAGCGGACGGCCGCTGCGCGTGACGGCTGAGGTCGTGGCGCCGTTTCTCGGCTGATTCCGCGCTTCAATCGCGGCCGAGCTGCCGCTTTCTTTCAACGAGCGCTTTCATTCGGCGGAGTCTGTCGTCGACCTCGCGCATCGCGGCTTCCCATTGCGTCGCCGCCTCCGACCGCTTCCCGTAGCAACGGTAGTGAATGGTCTCGGTCACGATCTCATAGTCGGTCGGCAGCAAGCCGCCGAGCGCAACAAATTCGCTCTCCAGCCTCTCATACTGCGCGACGCGGTCCTTCAGTGCGCGCCTCCGGCTCTTGATTCCGCATTCGGTGTGTGTCGGGCCGTGAAGTAGGAAGCCGCCATGGGCGCCGTTGACCATTTGGAGGATTTCCCGATCGACCTCTTCCATAGTCATTGATTGCGGTGCCGTGACGGCGGCTGTCAGAAGCAGGATTTGCATGAGCATGGTTCGCTCCGAAGATGGTTTTTGCAGCGAAGATAGCTAAGCTGTCGCGCTATTCATAAGGTTAAGAAACGTCATGCTGATCCGCCCCGCCACCCTCGACGATGCCGCCGCGATCTGGGCGATTATCGAGCCGGTGATCCGCGCGGGCGAGACCTATACGCTCGACCGCGACATGAGCGAGGCGGATGCGCTCGCCTACTGGTTCGGCGCCGACAAGGAGGCGTTCGTCGCCGAGGAGGATGGCGCCGTCCTTGGCACCTATTATCTGCGCGCCAATCAGGCGGGCGGCGGGGCGCATGTCTGCAACGCCGGCTATGTGACCGGCGCCGCGGCGACCGGACGCGGGGTCGCGCGGGCGATGTGCCTCCACTCGGTCGACCATGCGAAGGCGCGCGGCTTTCGTGCGATGCAGTTCAATTTCGTCGTCAGTACCAACACGCGCGCGGTCGCGCTGTGGCAGTCGCTGGGGTTCGGGATCGCCGGCCGTCTGCCGGGGGCGTTCGACCATCCGGTCGCAGGCTTCGTCGATGCGCTGGTGATGTTCCGCGCGCTCTGACGTCCGTCTACTCCCGGAATCGCTCGCGCAGCGGCTTTTTCGCGAGGGCGTCGAGGGCCGACAGGATCGCTCCGTGGACGTCGCCGACTTCATCGAACAGCGTGCGATAAACTTGCGTAATTCGCGCGCTATAAGCCTCGATCCGGTCGATCTGCGTGTGCCCTTCGGGTGTCAGCCGGAAAATCTTGCGCCGCGCGTCGGCGGGGTCGGCGTGCTGCGTGATGACGCCGAGGCGAAGCAGCGCCGGGCACTTCTGGATCACCAGCTGATGCGACTGGCCGAGCGCGCGCGCGAGCTCGGCCGCCGTGGCTTCGCCCGCCGCGTCCAGCGCGGTGAGCAAGGAGCAGGAACGGACGGGGACGGTAATGCCCGCGTCGTCGAACAGCGGGCGCGTCTGTTCCTCGATCCGCTGGCTCAGCGCTTCGCTGAGGCGGCCGAGGAACGAGATATCGTTCAGGGCATTCGGGAGGTCAGTCGAGGCGGGCATAGGTCTGGGTTGATCCATCGCGGTCGATGCGTTCGAGCGCCGTGACCTTGCCGCCTTTGCGTATGACGCGGAAGCGGAAATCGCGCACGCCTTCGATTGCGAGCAGGTCACCGCCAAGCGGCTCGAGTGCAAGGCGGAAGCGTTCGCGCCAGGTATAGAGCAATTTGCCTTCGACGAGGTCGATGCGCCGTCCTTCGTAGCGGCCGGCGATCGCCTTGAGCGCGGCGGCGGCTGGCCGGACATGCGCGGCCAGCTCGGGGGCGAGCCAGTCGGCGTCGGCGCGTTTCGCCGGATCGGTCTTGGCGAGATCGGCAAGCGCAAGGCGGTGCGCAAAGGCGAGCGCATCGGCGGACGCCACCGGATGGTCGGGCGTGACACCCTGTCCCTCGAAATCGCTTCGGTCGACGGGGTCGCGGATCTGGCCGATCGGCACCTGCACGAAGAAGTCGGTGCCGACGGGTTTGCGGTCGACCGGATGCGCGCCGCCCGCGGTGCGTTCGCCGACGAGGGTCGCGCGCCCGAGTTTCTTCAATGTGTAGGCGAACCATTCGGCGGCGGAGAAGCTGGTCGAACCGGTGAGGATATAGACGGGCTTGCCGGTCAGGCGTTTCGCGGGCAGCGCGGGGAGCACCCACTGGCCGCGTTCGACGCGGCGGCCATCGAGCGTGTAATAATAGTCGAACAGCTCCTGGTCCTTGTCGCCGGGAAAGAGCTGGCTCGCGAGCAACTGGGCCATCTCCAGATAGCCGCCATTGTTGTAGCGCAGGTCGTAGATGACCGCGTCGCCATTCTCGATAAAGCGCATCGCCGCCGCGGCGGCGTCATATCCGGTTTCGGGATCGGCGAAATGCGAAAGGTCGACATAGGCGATATTGCCGCCCAGATAGCGGAGGCCCGAAAAGCCGAAATTTTTCCGCGCCTCTTCGCGTCGTTCCTCCTCGCGCACCGCGGCAGCGCGCGCGGGATCCTGCCGCGCGGCATAGTCGGCGACCCACGCGGGATCGACCCCGACCGCGAAATGCAGGTCGTTGCTCGCGGCGATCAGATCGTCGGTGAGCGCGCGCGCGAGCGCGCCCCGGTCGGGCGCGGCGTCATAGTCGCCGGCATCCAGATGGCTGCGCAGTGCGGCGGCGATGGTCCTGGCCTTGTCGGGGAAGACATAGTTCGCCTCCAGCGTCTGGCCGAGCTGCTCGACGACGGCGCGTTTGTCGGCTGCCGAGAGCGGTGCGTCCTGTGCGGACGCGGCGGTTGTCAGCCATGCGGTCGTTGCGGCCAGAAGGGTTGCCCAATGTCGAATATTCATCTGTTTTCCCGCCCGTGATGCGAATCATACAATATATTGCGCAATATATTGTAATTATATTCGACGCAAGACCGGTGACCGGTTTGAGGCATCGGGAGGGTGGGGAACTATCGTCCCGCCAGGCGGGTTTCTTCGTGCTGCAGGCGGGCGTGAAAGGAGTCATCCATGGAAACGCAATTGCTGCATCGCGGCCGGTTGATCGATCATATCCAGCTTGTCGTCGCCGATCTGAAGGCGAGCCGCGCCTTTTACGGCGCGCTGTTCGATGTCCTCGGCGTGCCGATCGGCGGCGAGGCCGGGGATTATTTCTGGGTCGACGAACTGTTCGTGTCTTCAAAGGACAGCGAAGCGGCGCTCGGCAAGCTGACCGGCCGGCATCATCTTGCCTTTCAGGCGGCGGACGGGGCCGCGGTCGACGCCTTCTACAAGGCGGGCCTCGCGGCCGGCGGGCGCGACAATGGCGCGCCGGGCGAGCGGCCCTATCATCCGGGCTATTACGCCGCCTTCCTGCTCGACCCCGACGGCAATAATATCGAGGCGGTCTATCATGGCGAACATCGACGCAGCGCCCCGTCGGTGGAGATCGGATTTTAACCGACGCTTTGCCACCAGTGTTCGAGTGCGGTCCGAATTGCGACTTCGGGATCGCCATCGCGTTTGAACGCCCACCAGATCATCGTGCCTTGCCACAGGGCGAGCATTTGCCATCCCATCGTTTCGGCCGATCCGGCTTGCGAGGTCAGCCGCTTTCCCAACGCTTTCGCAAGATAGGTGCCCCAGGCATGTCCGCGCGCACGAAGCGTGGGGTCGCGCAGGTCTTCGCGCAGGAGAAGAAGACCCTCGGTCACATTATACTCGGCCGCGCTACCGGGCATGAGGCGCAGGAGCAGCGCGATGGCGCCCGCCGGCGTCGATGGGGCCTCTGCGTCGGCGAGGGTGGTGAGGGCGTCGAGGCGATCCCAGGCGTGGAGAAGCACGGCCTGGATCATCGCGTCGCGGGTGCCGAAACGTTGCACGAGGGTAGCGGACGAAAGACCGGCGACCGCGGATGCTCTCGCAAAAGTCAGTCCGCCGGGACCTGTCGCCTCGATGCTGTCCAGCAAGGCGTCCAGCAATTCGTCGTCCGAAATTTTCTTGATCCTGCCCATCGGAATAATTTATAAACGTGTATTCGTTTATTTACAAGGGTGCAGAGCATGGCAAGAATTGTTGGCTATATCGCGTCGAGCCTCGACGGCTTTATCGCAACCGCGGAGGACAGCCTTGACTGGCTGTTCGCCTATGACGGTCTCGACCTCGGGGATCATGATTATCGCCGGTTCATCAAGGGTATCCGGACCGTCGTGATGGGGCGGGCGACTTATGACTTTCTGGAGAAGGACGGCGCGCCATGGGCCTATGCGGACCAGCGCGTGCTGGTGGTCACGTCGCGGCCGATAGAAAATCCGAAAGGTCCCCTCGAGACGCGAAGCGACGTCGACAGCCTCATTCGGGAATTGCGGGGCCTGGACGATGGAGATGTCTGGATGCTGGGCGGCGGCGAATTGCAGATGGCGTTCATCGAGCGCGGGGCGCTCGATGAAATCGAGATCTATGTGATGCCCGAACTGCTCGGAGGCGGGAAGCCGCTGTTTCCCGCAAGGGGATTCAAGGGCCGCCCGCGCCTGATCGACGCGCGTCCCCTCGATCGGGGATGCGTTCGCCTGCACTATGGATTCGACAGGCCCGCCACCGGCCCTCACGCATAACCCACCCAGCCGCGCCAGGTGAAGGCGGCGTAGAATTGTTCGACGCCGGTGAATCCGGCCGCGCGCAGCACGGCTTCATCGGCCTGGGGGCTCAGCATCGCGACATGCGTGGCGACCGCCTCCCGACCCTTGGCGACCTGCTCGGGATCGCCGCCCGCGGCGATGGCGTAGCTTGCGTAGCGGTCGAGCCAGCGGTCGCGTTCGTCCGCGCCTTGAGGAAAGCTGCCGTGCGCGGCGACGAAGGGAGCGCCGGGTTTCAGGCGCGCGCAGATCTGGGCGGCGGTGCGAACACGCTCTTCGCGTTCGAGGAAGTGGAGCGTCAGCAAGCATGTCGCGCCGTCGAAGGGGCCGGCGGGGGCGTCGTCGATATAACCTTCGATCAGTTCGGCGCGATGGGCATTGGTGCCGAGCACCCGCGCCGCGAGATCGAGCATCGGTCCCGCCGGATCGATCCCGGTGAACCGCCAGCCCGGATGCGCCTCGGCCATCGCCTTCATTTCGCTGCCGCCGCCCGCGCCGAGCACCAGAATATGCGCATCTTCGGGGACGCGCTCGGCGAGCAGCAGCCCGGTCATGCGGTGGAGGCCGTCGAGGCCGGGCACGAAACGCTTCGGCCCCTCGGTATAGCGGGCGACCGCCTCCGGATCCTTGAAGCTGTCGAGAAAATGTCGGGCGCCTTCAGCCATGGATATGCTCCTGCAGGGTGGTGGGGCGCGCGTCCATGCGCGCGTGGAAATCGGCGGCGAGCTGCGCCAGCGTGACCCGTTCGAATTGTGCGAGCAGTAGCGCTTCGGCTTCGCGGAAGCTGGTATCCAGTGCGGCGTTGACCGCTTGCTCGACAAGGCAGCCGGGCGCTTCGGTGCGGTTGCCCATCGCCATCAGGCTGGGCCGCCCGATTGCGTCGTACACATCGCGCATCGTGATGTCCGCAAGGTCGCGGGCGATCGTCCATCCGCCGCCGTGACCCTTTTCGCTGTGGACGAAGCCCGCATCGCGCAGCCCGCCGAGGATGCGGCGGATGACGACGGGATGCGTCTGCATCGCCTTCGCAAGCTGGTCCGAAGTCATGGGCGTACCCTGTTCGGCCATATGGAGGAGGACGTGGAGCACGCCCGAGAGTCGGCTGTCGCGTTTCATGTAACTTTAAATAATACGTGAAATGCGATCGTCAACCCCGGGGCTTGATCGGCGGACGCGGCGCTGTTAGGTCCGCTCGCGATGACCAACGACCAATCTCTCCGATTCAAGGCGTATTGGCGCTCCTTTACATAGGAGCGGCATGGCATCACCTGTGACCATCGCCGCCGTGTTCGGACAGGCGAATGGTCATCATCACACCACTACCCCCCGGTCACGGCGTGCGCTTTTTGAAGAAGACGCGACATGACCGATACCTTGCTTGCCCTGTCGACCGACCATTGCCGCATCACGCCGCTTTATGCCGACGATGCGCGCGCCTTGTCCGCGATCACCGACGAAACGGTGACGTCGCAGGTCCATTTCCTGTCCGCACCCTTCACCGAAGCCGACGCCCGCGCGCTGATCGCGGGATCGGGCGGCGGCGACGTCTTTCACGCGGTGCGCGACGAAAACGGCCTCGATCTCAACGGCGTGATCGGCGTGCATCGCCGTGCGGGGTCGGAATATGAGATCGGATACTGGTTCGCCGCCCGCGTGCGCGGCAAGGGTATCGCGACCGAGGCGGTGCGCGCGGTCGTGGCGGCGCTCGCCTCGTCGCGGCCGGGCTGCGCGATCGTCGCGGAGTGCCATCCCGACAACGAGCGGTCGCGCGCGCTGCTCCGCCGGATCGGCTTCGTCTCGACGGGGCGTGCGGGCAAGCGGCCGGGTCGGATGCTGATGTCGTGGCGCGCGGCGCCCGCCTATCGCATCGACGTGTGCTGATCGGCTTCTTCAGCCGGTGCGTTGACCTCTTCGGTCAGCGCCTTGACGATCGCCGCGACCGAGGTCGGCGCATAGGCGAAGCCCATATGGCCGCAGTCGACCTCGACCTGCCGGTCGCTTTCGTGCGGCTGGCCGCGCGCGCTGCTCACCGCGACGACGCCGTCGTGCTTCGACCAGAGCGCGAAGGTCGGCATTTCGGGGCGCGGGGCGGGGTGGAAGTCGATCGGCGGATTGTCGACGGGGTGGCGCGCGACGAGGTGGTAGAGCCGCCATGCGCGATTGGCGCGGCGGCTGCCCGAAAAAGGCGAGCCCAGCGTGACGACGCGCGCGACCTTGTCCGGGTGATGCTTGGCATATTCGCGCGCATAGATGCCGCCGAGGCTCCAGCCGACGAGCGCCGGCGCATAGCCGGTGCGGTCGATGATCCACTGGACGCGGGTGTCGATGCGCTCGATGATGTCGGGCGTCGCGCCGCGATTGAAGCCAAGGCCCCAGGCGTAACAGCGAAAGCCCGACCGGCGGAGGTCGGCGCGCAGCGCCTTGGTCGCCCAGTCGCCCGACAGGAAGCCCGGGAGGACCATCACCGGCGGGTGCTCGCTGTCCGGATTGGGCTCGGGCGGCATCGGGCGGATGCGGCCGCCGAGCGCGCGCGCGAGCGACCCGATCTCGCGCCACAACAAGGCCAGCGGCGGCAGGGCGTCGGGATCGGGAATGCGCGCGGGCCATTCGGCGCGCCGGGTGAGGAGACCGCGGATCATCGTGGGCGATATAGTCGTCATTGTCCCCCGGCGAAAGCCGGGGTCCGGTGTTTGCCCGCCCGGTCCCCGGCTTTTGCCGGGAACGGCTATTTTTTCGGGACGAGTTTCACCAGCTTGCCTCCGTCGCCGTCGGTGAGCAGCCAGATCGATCCGTCGTCGCGCACCTCGACCTCGCGGATGCGCTGGCCGAAATCCCAGCGGTCGGACTTGTGCAATTTGTCGCCGTCGACCGCCATGCGGATCAGCCCTTCGCCCGACAGCGCGCCCATCAACAGGCTGTTCTTCCAGCCCGGATAGAGATCGCCGCCGTACCAGACGAGCCCTGCGGGCGAGACCGACGGGTTCCACCAGAGTTTCGGCGCCGCGAATTCCGGGCGCGTCGGGTGGTCGGGGATATCCTTGCCGTCATAATGGTCGCCGTTCGACACGACCGGATAGCCGTAATTGGCCCTGGCCTCGACTAGGTTGACCTCGTCGCCGCCCTTCGGCCCCATTTCCTGGTTCCAGAGCTTGCCCGTGCCGTCGAACGCGAGCCCGAGGATGTTGCGGTGGCCGAGCGACCAGATTTGCGCGGTGACGCCGCCTTGATCGGCGAACGGATTGTCGGCCGGAACGCTGCCGTCGGGATTGAGGCGGAGGACTTTGCCCAGATTGGCTTTCATATCCTGCGCGGGATCGAATTTCTGGCGCTCGCCCGAACCGATGAAGAGATATTTGCCGTCGGGCGAAAAGGCGAGGCGATGCGAGAAATGGCCGCGGCCCGTCACTTTGGGATCCTGTTTCCAGATGATCTGCAGGCCGTCGAGCCGCGGTGCGGCGCCTTGTACAAGCCGCGCCTTGGCCACGACCGCGCCGAACGTATCGCCGCTGCCGGCCTCGACCCAGCTAAGGTAGATGGCCCCGCTGGTCGCGAAGTCGGGGGCGACGATGACGTCGCCGAAACCGCCCTGGCCGCCATAGGCCACCGTCGGCACGCCCGCGACATCCTGCGTCGGACCATTTTCCTGCCACAGCTTGAGCTTGCCCGATTTCTCGGTGACCAGCGCGGCGCGCGTGCCGGGGACGAAGGTCATCGCCCAGGGCTCGTTGAAGCTCGCGACCTCCTTGACCGTGAAGGGCGCGTCGGCGAGCGGCGTCGCGGGCTGCGCGCCCGAGGCGTCGAGCTTGGCCGTGTCGGCGGGAGCGGCTTCGGTGGAAGCTGGAGCGGCCGAGCAGGCGGCGACGGCCAGCGCGGCAATCAGGGCAAGGTGCGGCAGATTTTTCATCGACAGGGGCTCGCTTTGCTGGGGAAGGACGCACACATCTGACCGGGTGGCGCGGCAAAGTCGAGCAAAGTTAGCGGTTCGTCGCCTCGCGCCGTGCGGTGATCGTTTCGACGCTGTCCATGATCGCGTCGACGGCCTCGCTCGACGGCGGGGCATCGGCGCGCTTCTGCGAAAACTGGCCGCTGTTCATGATTTCCTCGAGCGCGGCGCGGGCGCGCGATACGCGGCTTTTCATCGTGCCGAGCGCGCAGTCGCAGATGCTCGCCGCCTCTTCGTAGGACAGGCCGCCGGCGCCGACGAGGATCAGCGCCTCGCGCTGGTCCTGCGGCAATTCCATCAGGCCGCGCTGGAGGTCGGCCATCTCGCCGCTGTCTTCCTGGCTGGCGGGGGTCGACATGGTGCGTTCGACCGCGGTCTCGTCATATTCGCCGACAAACTTGTTGCGCCGCATCTGCGACAGGAAGGTGTTGCGCAAGATAACGAAGGTCCACGCCTTGATCGACGTGCCGCGCTCGAACCGCTCGCGCGATGCCCACGCCTTCACCATCGTATCCTGTGTCAGATCGTCGGCCAGATCGGGATTGCCCGACAGGCTGCGGCCATAGGCGCGCAAATGCGGAATGACGCCGGCGAGCAGTTCCTTGAATTCGCTGTCTGACAGGGTTTCGGCCTGCGGCTGCGAAGCAGCGGCGGTGGTTCCGGTCATTATTGCTTCGAGCTTTTCTGATCGAGCTGGGAAAGGAGGTCGAGCATATTGTCGGGGAGCTGTTCGGCGATGATGTTGCCGTAGATCATGCGCAGCTTCGCGCTCACAGGCTCGGGTGCCTGCCGGCCGGTCAGCGTCCGGTGCCACTGGTCGCCGTTCGTGCCGGGGAAGCTCCCCTGTTTCCGATGCGACGCATCGGTGATCGGGTGCGGAGTGCCCTTGCCGTTCATCCTGTTGTTGCCTTGCGTAGCCATGCGGGAGCAACGACGGGAGGCGCCGCTGGTTCCCCCGTCCTCCGATTTTGCGATGAAATGCCGATGAGGGTGTTGCGCCAAAAGCACAGGTCGCGCGCGCGCGATGGATGGACGTTGCCTTTTTGGATGCGCTTTCGGTTCCCATAATGGATTCAACCCGCTAAGCCTGTTGTCCATTCAGCGGCGCTTCACGGCGCCCAACCGATCAGGATTGTGTGACTAGCGACGAAACGCCCCAACCGCTCGACGATGCCAGCTTCAAGCGGGAATTGGCGGCGATGCTGCCCCACCTGCGCGCTTTCGGACGCAGCCTGACCGGCAACGCCGACCTTGCCGACGATCTGGTTCAGGAAACGATGTTGAAGGCGTGGAAGGCGCGGGCGCAATATGTGCCGGGGCCCGCCAGCATGAAAAGCTGGGCGTTCGTCATCCTGCGCAATTGTTTCCTGTCGCAGATGCGGCGCAAGAAATTCACCGCCGAATATGACGAACTGGCGGCCGAGCGGTTGCTCGTCGCGCCCGACGATCAGGACGACAGCCTGAACCTTGCCGACGTGCAGCGCGCGCTGATGCTGTTGCCCGTCGACCAGCGCGAGGCGCTGGTTCTGATCGGCGCGGGGCAATTGTCCTACGAAGAGGCGGCGAGCATCTGCGGCTGCGCCGTAGGCACGATGAAGAGTCGCGTGTCGCGTGGCCGGACGGCGTTGCAGGCGATATTGGAAAGCGGCGAAATGCCGCGCCGCAGCGCCGACCCGCTGCCGTCGAGCGAGGTCTTCCGCGCGATCATGGACAATGTCGACCAGTTGACCGGCGGCGGACCGTCGCCGGATTGAAACGGGGCTTCTTCAGGGCATCGGACTCATGCGTTTCGTCTGCCTCCTTCTCGCCCTTTTTGCACTCGCGGCGGTGCCGTCGTGGCCTGCACGCGCCGATCCCGCGACGGCCGGCGCCGATCCCATCGTCGTTTCGGGGATCAAGGAAAGTCGCAGCGACTGGAAACGCGCCGAATCGGCGCATGCCATCATCTTCAGCGACGGCAGCGAAGCCGAACTGAAGCGCGTCGCCAACGACCTCGAACGGCTGCATCAGTTGATGGCGCGCCTCTATGGGCAGAGCGACCAATCGGGCGAGCTTGCGAAGTTGCGGGTCATACTGGTTGGTTCGGCGCGCGACTTCCGCGCTCTGCCGCTCCGCAATATGCGGTCCGAAGAGGGCCCCTATGCGTCGCCCTTCGCCCGGCAACGCTATTACGACCCGCGCGACGATGGCGCCCTGCTCGTCTTGCCGCGCGCCGACCAGATCATCGATCTCGACACGTCCCGGGCGCGCGATGCCGCTTGCGAGGAAATGGCCGAGGCCCTGGCGGCGGCCGAACTGCTTTGCAGTAACCAGACGACCCGGCCGGCACCGGTCGCGCGGCCGTGGGAATCCGTCCTGTTTTCCGCTTATGCGCAGCATTTCACGCTGAGCTACCTGCCCGCCGGCTATCCGCGCTGGTATCTTGACGGCGTCGGTGCGCTTTTTTCGACCGTCGCGATCCGGCGGGGCGGGGCGCTCGACTATGCGCGGATATCGCTCGCGAACCGGCAGATTTTCCGGTCCTACGGACGCCTGAATGCCGCCGACGTGCTGACCGGACGCTATATGGAGACGCCGTCCCGAACGATGGAGTGGACACCCTTTCATGCCGCGCTGCTCGTGCATTTTTTCGTCTATTCGGACCTGAAGCCCGAACGGCAGGCGCAGTTCGGGCGCTATATGGCCGCCGTGCGTCAAGGGGCGCCGATGGCCGAAGCTGCCGCGGCATTCGGCGATTTGAACCGGTTGAGGCGCGAGATATCGAGCTATGCCGGGCGCGAGGGGCTGGCCTATGCGCGCACCGAAAAGGAAAGCGCCCCGCCGCAGGATCCGTCGATCACCAGCCTTTCGACGGTCCATGCCGCGGCGTTGGAGGCGAGTATCGGGCTGGCGCCCTCCCCGGCGGCGGATACGATCGGCCATGACAGCGAGGCGGCGCTGCTTCTGGCCGAAGCCGCCTGCCGAAGCGGGCGCCCTGATGAGTGCCTGGCCGGGGCCGAGGCCGTACTGGCGCGTTCGCCCGACGATGCCCGGGCGCTGGGGTGGATGGGCGTTGCCCTGACCGACCAGGCCATTGCGGGCGAGGCGGTAGCGCGGCCGGCTGCTTTGCGCGCCGCGCGCCGGGCAATCGAGCGCGCGATCGCGCTCGACGGCGATGCGCCCGTGCCGCTCGCCGCCTGGTTCGAAAGCTATGCCAAGGCGGGCGCGCGGGTTCCCGATCCTGCGATGGCGGCCATGGCGAAAGCCATCCGCCTCGTTCCGGCGGCACCGGGATTGCGGCTTTCGCTGGGTGCCGAACTGACGCGGCGGGGCGAGCCCGATCTCGCGCGCAAGCTTCTCTCCCCGGTGCTGTTCGGTCCCTATGATTCGCCCGAGCGAAAGCAGGCCGAAGCCATGCTTGCGGCGCATGGAGCCGTGCCGCCGCCCGGATGATGCGCCTTACGCGGCGAGTTGCGGGGTGAAGAGCAGGCTCTGGCTGATCGCCGCGCGCACCGTATTTTCGCGGAAGGGCTTCGAGATCAGGAAGGTCGGTTCGACCCGCCCGCCGGTCAGCAGTCGTTCGGGAAAGGCGGTGATGAAGATCGCCGGGACCGGCGCGATCGCCAGAATATCCTGTACCGCATCGATCCCCGAAGACCCGTCGGCGAGCTGGATGTCGGCAAGGACGAGTCCCGCATCGGTTTCCTCGAAAGCCGCGACGGCGTCCTCATGCGTTGTCGCGATTCCGGCGATACGGTGGCCGAGGTCGCGCACGATCTGTTCGAGTTCCATCGCGATCAACGGTTCGTCCTCGATGATCAGCACCGACGTGCGCGATTCGCGGTCGAGCTCGCCGACCGCATCGGCGAGCAGGGTTTCGACCGTCGGTCCATCGATGCCGGTGATCAGCCCGGCCTCTTCGACCGAAAAGCCCTCGAGCGCGGTGAGGAGCAGTACCTGCCGGCCGAGCGGGGTGATCTGGACAAGGCGCCGGTGCGCCGCGCGGACGAGCGGATGCTCGCCTTCATCGCCGTCCTCGCCCTCGTCGATATAGGCGCTTTCCCAGATGCGGTGAAAATTGCGGTAGAGGTCGATCCGCGTGCCGTCGCCGCTGTGGAATTCCTCGGGCGCGGCAACGATGACTTCAAGGGTGGTATGCACGAAATTGTCGCCATGCTGCTGGCTGCCCGTCAACGCCCGCGCATAGCGGCGCAGATAGGGAAGATGTCCGCGAAGTTCCTCGCCCAATGTCATCAAAATTGCTCCCTCTTGAGTGAAGTCATACGCGTTCCGGCGCGGGTCGGTTCCGCGCCTTGCCGCCGAAAGGCGGCGCGCGAGGCTGCAACTTGTCGCGTGCTAAAGCGTAGAGTCAGCCGGGACGCTATGAGTTTTGCGGGATAAGTTGGTGGAATGGAACCACTTTCCTTGTTGCGCGGTGAGAGTGCTTTTGTAGGGACCATATTCATGGCAGAGCGGCGCCCCGGGGAAATGAGCGATGCGGTGCCGGCATCGCGAAGCAGCGAGGGACGGAATTTGGCGGACGGGGGCGACGAAGGAGCAGCGCAGGCCGAGCGGCTGCGTCTCGCCACGCTTCGCGAATATCGCATCATGGACACCGCGCCCGAGCCGGCTTTCGACCGGGTGACGAAAATGGTCGCCGACCTGTTCGGCGTCCCGATCGCGCTGGTCTCGCTCGTCGACGATTGCCGCCAGTGGTTCAAATCGGCCTATGGCCTCGATACCCCCGAAACTCCGCGCGAATATAGCTTTTGCCAATATGTCATCGTCGAGGACCAGCCGGTGATGGTGACCGACGTGCTTGGCGATCCGCGCTTTCACGATAACCCGCTGGTGACCGGTGACCTTCACATCCGTTTTTATGCCGGGGTGCCGCTACGCGCCTATAATGGCGCAATTCTTGGCAGCTTGTGCGTGATCGACCGCGAAGAGCGCACGGCGTTGACCGATATCGAACTGGCGCGGCTGGAAGATTTCGCCGGAATCATCATGGCCGAGGCGGACCTTCGGCGTATCGGCGCCGAGCGCGACGAGGCACGCCGGACGCTCGAACGCGCGCTCGATTTTTCGGGGATCGCGACCTGGCAATATGATCCGCGGACCGACCGGCTGCGTACGCAGGGTGCCGGCGCCGAACTCTGGGGTTCCGAATTTCAGGCGATGCTGGCGACCGGCAGCGGCTTTTTCGACCTCGTCCATCCCGACGACCGGGCGGCGTTGCGCGAGACGCTCAAGGAAGCGATTGCGAACGGCACGCCTTATGCGGCCGAGTATCGCGTCCTGAACCCTGAACGCGGCGTACGCTGGAACGCGGTGCGCGGTGACTGGGATGTGCGGTCGGACGACGCGATGCTCACCGGCGTCAGCATCGACATCACCGAACAGAAGAGCCGGCAGGAAAATGCCAATCTGTTGATGCGCGAACTGCACCACCGGATGCGCAACCTGTTCGCGACGGTCAGCGCGATCATCTCGCTGACCCGCCACGCTGCGCGCGACGTCGATGATTATGTCGAACGGATCAGCAGCCGGCTCGATGCGCTGAACCGCGCGCAGAATGTTCTGCTCGGCGCCAATTTCATGACCGGGTCGATGCACGCGCTGATGCGCGAGGTCGAGGCGAGCTTCTCGCGCATCCGCTGGTCGGGCCCCGATTTGCTGCTTCCCGAGAACGCGCTCGTCGCCATGGCATTGCTGTTCAACGAACTCGCAACCAATGCCGTGAAGCATGGCGCGCTGACCGGCGAAAAGGGCCGCGTCGAGGTTCGCTGGACGCAGGACGAAGAGGGCGCCGAAGGGCGGATGTTCCGCCTGACCTGGACCGAAAGCGGCGGCGACCGCGCCGTCAACGCACCCGAACGGACGAGCTTTGGCACGCTGCTCATGGAGCGCAGCGTGAAGAATAATCTCGGCGGGACGATCGAGCGGCGCTGGGAACCCGACGGGCTGATCGTCGAGATCGCGCTGCCCGCACGGTGGCGCGAGGCCTGAGCGCCGCCACCGACTTAACGCAGGATATTTGTTCATTATATGTTCTCATGCTAGGCATGGGGCATGTCCGCCAGGCCGATTCTCGAAAAGCTCGCCGTGCTGGCCGATGCGGCCAAATATGATGCGTCCTGCGCTTCGTCGGGAACGGTGACGCGCGATTCGACCGGCACCCGGGGGATCGGGTCGACCGAAGGCATGGGCATCTGCCACAGCTATGCCCCCGATGGTCGCTGCATCTCGCTGCTGAAGATATTGCTCACCAATTTCTGCATCTACGACTGCCGTTTCTGCATCAACCGCGCGTCGAGCAATGTCGAACGCGCGCGGTTCAGCCCGGAAGAGGTCGTCCGCCTCACGCTCGATTTCTACAAGCGCAACTATATCGAAGGCCTCTTCCTTTCGTCGGGGATCATCCGCTCCGAGGATTATACGATGGAGCAGCTCGTCCTGGTCGCGCGCCTCCTGCGCGAGGAACATCGCTTCCAGGGCTATATCCATCTCAAGACGATCGCCGGCGCCGATCCGGGGTTGATTGCGCTCGCCGGGCTGTATGCCGACCGGCTGTCGACCAATGTCGAGCTGCCGACCGAGGAAGGTCTGTCGAGTTTCGCGCCCGAAAAGAAGCCCGAGACGATCCGCAAGACGATGGCGTCGGTCCGCGTCGGGGCCGACGACGCGATCGAGGCGGCGAAGAGCCGGCTGATCGGCAAGGCGATGCCGCCGCGCTTCGCGCCCGCGGGGCAGTCGACGCAGATGATCGTCGGGGCCGATGCGGCGCGCGACGACGATATATTGAAGACCGCGACGAACCTTTATTCGGGCTATCAGCTTCGCCGCGTCTATTATTCGGCGTACAGCCCGATCCCCGATGCGAGCAGCGATTTGCCGCCGGTGCGCCCGCCGCTGATGCGCGAACATCGGCTGTATCAGGCCGACTGGCTGCTGCGCTTCTACGGCTTCGAGCGCGCCGAGATCATGGAGGGGGCGAGCGGCGGGATGCTCGACCTCGCAATCGATCCCAAGCTCGCCTGGGCGCTTCAGCGGCGCGAGGCGTTTCCGGTCGACATCAACCGGGCGCCGCGCGAACTGCTGCTACGCGTGCCGGGGCTGGGAACGCGGGCGGTCGACCGCATCGTCGCGGCGCGGCGGCTGGGCAAGCTTCGGCTCGGCGACCTCGCCAAACTGACGACGTCGGTGAAGAAGCTGCTCCCCTTCATCATTACCCCCGACTGGCGGCCCGGCAAGCTCACCGACAGCGCCGACCTGCGCGCCCGCTTCGTGCCGCCCGCCGAGCAGCTCGCGCTCGCGCTGTGAGGGAAGTGCTCCTCAGGACGCCCGGCGATTTTGCCGAATGGCGCAGCGCCGCGCGCGGCCTGCTCGCGGACGGGATCGCGCCCGAGGATGTAAGCTGGCGCGGCGGCGGCGAAGGCGCGTCGCTGTTCGGTGATGCGGTGGTGGTGGCGCCCGCAGGCGCGGTGTCGCTGCCGCGCGAATTGCTCGAAATTGCCGAGCGGGTGATCTGCCACCGCGATGCCGGGGTTCCGGCGCGGCTCTACCGGATCATCTGGCGCGCGGCGCGCGACCGGCAATTGCTCGCGCGCACGACCGACGCCGAGGTCGACTGGCTGCGGCGGGCCGACAAGGCGATCCGCCGCGACATTCACAAGATGCACGCCTTCGTGCGTTTCCGCCGCTTGGGCGAGGGGGCGGGGCGCGAGAGTTTCGCGGCGTGGTTCGAACCGTCGCACCGCATCCTGCGCCTCACCGCGCCCTTCTTCCAGCGGCGCTTCACCGGCATGGACTGGGCGATCGTGACCCCCGACGCGCGCGCGATCTGGCAGGGCGAGACGCTGAGCTATGGCCCCGGCGGGACAAGGGATGAAGTGCCCGACCGCGACGTCGTCGAGGACCAGTGGCGGACTTATTATGGCGCGATCTTCAATCCCGCGCGGGTGAAGATCGACGCGATGCGCGCCGAGATGCCTAAGAAATACTGGAAGAATTTGCCCGAGGCGCAGGATATCAAACCTTTGCTCGCGGGGGCCGGGGCGCGGGTGGAACGCATGCGCGAAGCGGCCGTTTCCATGCCGAACCCTTTGACCGGTAAATGGCGGACGCGCGTGCCCGACGACTCGATCCTCGATGACGATGTGAAGACGCTCGGCGATCTCGCGCGCGCGGTCGATCGTTGCACGCGCTGTCCGCTTTATTGCAACGCGACGCAGGGCGTCGCTGGCGAGGGGCCGAAGGCGGCGAAGATCATGCTCGTCGGCGAGCAGCCGGGCGATCAGGAGGATTTGCAGGGCAGGCCCTTTGTCGGTCCGGCGGGGCAGGTACTGAACAAGGCGCTGGAGGAAGCCGGGCTCGACCGGCGGCGGCTCTTCCTCACCAACGCAGTGAAGCATTTCAAGTTCGAACCGCGGGGTAAAAGGCGCCTCCACCAGAATCCGACGACGGGCGAGATCGATATCTGCCGCTGGTGGCTCGACAAGGAACGCGCGCTGGTGCAGCCCGAGCTGATCGTCACGCTGGGTGCGAGCGCGCTGCGCGGGGTCACGGGCAAGAGCGCGAGTATCAAGTCGATGCGCGGTGCCCCGCATGAATTGGCCGGAGGTGGCAAGCTGATCGCGACGATCCATCCCTCCTTCCTGCTGCGCCTGCCCGATCGCGAGCGCGCGGCCGAGGAGCGCGCAGCGTTCGTCGCCGACCTGATCCGCGCGCGGAAACTCGCCGCCTGATGGCGAAGGCCAAATCATGGATCGAGCCGCATCCGGGCGGCATCTATGTGAAACCCGCCGACCTGTGGATCGATCCGTCGCGCCCCGTCGAGCGCGCCGCGGTGACGCATGGCCATGCCGATCATGCGCGCAGCGGACATGGCGCGGTGTTCGCGACCCCCGAGACGCTCGCGATCATGGCGCTGCGCTATGGTGTCGATGCCGAGGCGAGCCATAATCAGGCGTTCGCGTATGGGGGTGGCTTCGAGCGCGGCGGCGTGCGCTTCAGCTTTCATCCCGCCGGCCATGTCCTCGGCAGCGCACAGATATTGATGGAATATGCAGGCGAGCGGATCGTCGTCACCGGCGACTACAAGCGCCGCCCCGACCCGACCTGCGCGCCGTTCGAGGTCGTGCCGTGCGATATCTTTATTACCGAGGCGACCTTCGGCCTGCCGGTGTTCCGCCATCCGCCGACGGCTGACGAGATCGCGAAGCTGATCGGTGCGGTGCGCGCCGAGCCCGATCGCTCGGTGCTCGTCGGCGCCTATGCGCTTGGCAAGGCGCAGCGGGTGATCGCCGAATTGCGCGGCGCGGGATGGAACGCGCCGATCTATATCCACGGCGCGCTCGAGAAGATGTGCCAGCTTTATGCCGCGCACGGCGTCGATCTGGGCGAATTGCGGCTCGTGTCGGAAACCGACAAGGCCGAGATGGCCGGACAGATCGTCCTCGCGCCGCCCTCGGCGCTGAACGACCGCTGGTCGCGGCGGCTGCCCGATCCGGTGACCGCAATGGCGTCGGGCTGGATGCGCGTGCGCCAGCGTGCGCGCCAGCGGATGGTCGAACTGCCGCTCGTCATTTCCGATCACGCCGACTGGGACGAACTGACGACGACGATTTCAGAAGTGAATCCGAAGGAGAGCTGGATCACCCACGGCAGCGAAGACGGCTTGCTGCGCTGGTGCGAGCTCACCCAGCGCAAGGCGCGCGCGCTGCACCTGGTGGGTCGCGATCTGGAGGAAGAGGCGTGAAGCGCTTCGCGGCCCTGATCGACCGGCTGATCTACACCCGCTCGCGCAACAGCAAGCTCGCGCTGATCGTCGATTACCTCCACCACACGCCCGATCCTGACCGCGGCTGGGCGATCGCCGCGCTGACCGAGAGTCTCGATTTCCCGGCGGTGAAGGCCGGGACGGTGCGCGCACTGCTCGCGACGCGGGTCGATGAAGAGTTGTTCCGCCTGTCGCGGCATTTTGTGGGGGATACGGCCGAGACGGCGGCGCTGCTGTGGCCCGATCCGCCGGGGAAGAAGGAAGACATCACCGTTTCGGCGGTGGTCGACGCGTTGTCGGCCGCCAGCCGCAGCGATGCCCCCGCTATCGTCGCATCCCTGCTCGACCGGCTCGACGCCGACGGGCGCTATGCGCTGCTCAAACTGGCCTTGGGCGGGATGCGCGTCGGGGTGTCGGCGCGGCTCGCCAAACAGGCGTTTGCGCAGGCGTTCGACGTGCCCGTCGACGATGTCGAAGAGCTATGGCACGCGATCCCGCCGCCCTATGCGCCGCTCTTCGCGTGGGGTGAGGGCAGGGCGGAGCGGCCCGACCTCGCCGACGTCGCCTTCTTTCGCCCCTTCATGCTCGCGCATCCATTGGAGGAAGAAAGCGTCGACCTCGCCGACTATGCCGCCGAGTGGAAATGGGACGGCATCCGCGTCCAGATCGTGCGCGGGGGCAGCGAGACGCGCATCTACAGCCGCGGCGGCGAGGAGATCAGCGCCGCCTTCCCCGAACTTGTTGCCGCGTTCGATCAGGATGCGGTGATCGACGGCGAACTGCTCGTGCGCGGCGAGGTTCAGGGGGGCGAGGCGGCGAGCTTCAACGCGCTGCAACAGCGGCTCGGGCGGAAAGTCGTCTCGAAGAAGATGCTTGCCGACTATCCTGCGTTCGTGCGCGTTTACGACCTGCTCGCGGTTGACGGTGACGATCTGCGCGGCCTGCCATGGACCGAACGGCGGCGGCAATTGGAGGCGTTCGTGCCGCGGCTCGCCGACAGTCATTTCGATCTGTCGCAGGTCATCGCCGCGACCGACTTCGACGACCTCGCCGAGCGCCGCGCCGGTGCACGCGATGCGGCGATCGAGGGGGTGATGCTCAAGCGCCGCGACGCCCCTTATGTGGCGGGCCGCCGCGCCGGGCTCTGGTATAAATGGAAACGCGACCCGCTCACCGCCGACTGCGTGATGATGTACGCCCAAAGGGGCAATGGACGCCGCGCGAGCTTCTATTCGGACTACACCTTCGGATGCTGGTCCGACGCGGGCGAGTTGCTACCCGTGGGCAAGGCCTATTCGGGCTTCACCGACGAGGAATTGAAGTGGCTCGACAAGTTCGTGCGCGACAACACGCTGAACCGCTTCGGCCCCGTGCGCGAGGTCGAGAAGTCGCTCGTGCTCGAAGTCGCATTCGATTCGATCCACAGCAGCAAGCGGCACAAGTCGGGGCTCGCGATGCGCTTCCCGCGCATTTCGCGCATTCGCCGCGACAAGCCTGCCGAAGAGGCCGACCGGATCGCGAGCCTTCAGGCCATGGTGACCTAGCTCTTTCTGTCATGGCGAGGAGCGCAGCGACGAAGCAATCTCCAGCCTTCGACATGGTGCAACGTCAAAGGCTGGAGATTGCTTCGTTTCGCTCGCAATGACGGGGAGAAAATTTCCCGTCACGGGGTTGCAACCCGCGGCCGCGATACCGAGTTTAAGGCCGCAAACCCCCGATAACAAAATGGAGACTGCCATGACGATCGCCCATCCTCCCCTGCCTTATGCCCAGGACGCACTGGAGCCGCATATCTCGGCCGACACGCTGGCGACGCATCATGGCAAGCATCACAAGGCCTATGTCGACAAGACCAACGCCGCGATCGAGGGCACCGAGCTGGCGTCGAAGCCGCTCGAGGAAATCGTCCATCACGCCGAAGGTTCGGGCAACAAGGGCCTGTTCAACAATGCGGCGCAGGCGTGGAACCACGCCTTCTACTGGGAAAGCCTCAGCCCTGCCAAAACCGCGCCGACGGGTGACCTTCTCGCCGCGATCGAGCGCGATTTCGGCTCGCTCGACGATCTGAAGAAGAAGCTCAAGGAAACTGCGGTGAACCACTTCGCCTCGGGTTGGGCGTGGCTCATCTCGCGCGACGGCACGCTGTCGGTCACCGACACGCACGACGCGGGCACCGAACTCGTGGCGGGTATCAAGCCGCTCGTCGTGATCGATGTGTGGGAACATGCCTATTATATCGACCGCAAGAATCTCCGCCCCGCCTATGTCGATGCGGTGGTCGACGAACTGCTGAACTGGGATTTCGCGGCGGAGAATTTCGCGCGCGACACGACCTGGACCTATCCGGCCTGACTTTTGGATCCTCCCTGTCGCGAAGCGATGGGGAGGATTTCATGCAAACCGTAACGAAAATTGGCCCGCGCGGGCCTATCGGGATCGTCCGCCTTCTCCTATAGGGCCGCCATGACGATCAGCCTGTTCGAACTTTTCAAAATCGGTGTCGGTCCCTCGAGCTCGCATACGGTGGGCCCGATGGTCGCCGCGCGGCGTTTTACCGTCTGGCTCGACGAGCGGGCTTTGCTCGCGAAGACCTCACATGTCGAAGCCGACCTGTACGGCTCGCTCGCGCTGACCGGCAAAGGGCACGCCGCCGACACCGCCGTTGTCGCGGGGCTCGCGGGCGAAATCCCCGCCTCGACCAGCCTTGCGGCGATCAAGGCGCATTGGGACCGGGCGACGAACGAGGGCTTCCTCTACCTGCTCGGCCGCCAGCGCGTGCGCTTCCAGCCGGCAAGCGACCTCCATTTCCAGATGAAACAGCGCCAGCCGTTCCACAGCAATGCCTTGAGCTTCACCGCGCGCGACGGCGACGGCGAGATCCTCGCCAAGCGCATGTATTTCTCGATCGGCGGCGGCTTCGTCGTCGACGAGGACGAGGCGGGACGCAACAGCCGCGGCGCCGAGGACGAGGTCGAATTGCCCTTCGCCTTCACCTCGGGCGCCGACCTGCTCAGCATGGGCGCCGCGTCGGGCAAGAGCTTTGCCGAGATGATGCTCGAGAACGAGCTTGCGCACCGCAGTCTCGATGAGGTGAATGCCGGGCTCGACGCCATCGCGGGTGCGATGGACGCGTCGATCGATGCCGGCTGTTCCAGCGTCGGCGTGCTGCCCGGTGGCCTCAAGGTCAAGCGCCGCGCGCCGCAGATCGCCGACGACATCCGCAACCGCCACGAAACCAATCTGATCGACCCGCTCGCGATGATGGACTGGATCAACCTGTGGGCGATGGCGGTGAACGAGGAAAATGCCGCGGGTGGCAAGGTCGTCACCGCGCCGACGAACGGCGCGGCAGGGATCATTCCGGCGGTGATCCGTTTTTACCGGCGCGGCTATCGCGGCGATGATGCCGGGGTGCGAACCTTCCTGCTCGCCGCGGGCGCGGTCGGCGCACTCTACAAGCGCAACGCCAGCATCTCGGGCGCCGAGGTCGGCTGCCAGGGCGAGGTCGGCGTTGCCTGTTCGATGGCGGCGGCGGGGCTCACCGCGGCCTTGGGCGGCACCAATGCGCAGGTCGAGAATGCCGCCGAGATCGGCATGGAGCACAATCTCGGCCTCACCTGCGATCCGATCGGCGGCCTCGTCCAGATCCCGTGCATCGAGCGCAACGCGATGGGCGCGATCAAGGCGATCGACGCGAGCCGCATCGCGATGATCGGCGACGGCACGCATGTGGTGAGCCTCGACACGGTGATCGTCACGATGCTGCAAACCGGCCGCGACATGCGCGACAAGTACAAGGAAACGTCGAAGGGCGGGCTGGCGGTCAGCGTGGTGGAGTGTTGAGGGCGGCGCTCCTTCCGTCGTTACCCCGGACCTGATCCGGGATCGGGCTTTATATCCAGCGCCCGTCAGCCGAAAAATAGCGCTGTCCTACATTATTTCTCTGCCATAGCCTGCTCCTCATGACGGTCTTCTTCCCGCCCTTCGCTGCCCTCCGCGCCCGTCGCCTTGGCCCGGCCGTTGTTCCCGGGGAGGCGAAACGAGGGGGTACGTACCGTGACCTTCGTGACCTTTGGAATAAAATTACACGCCTGCGTGATCATCGATACGCATCCATCGGCGGAACGCCGGCTGCTCGCATCTTGCATTGCGGCGGTGATTGTCTGATGGGGTGCAGCGAAAAGGAGACCCGTCCATGAAGACCCGCGCTGCCGTAGCATTCGAAGCGAAGAAGCCGCTCGAAATCGTCGAACTCGATCTGGAGGGCCCGAAGGCGGGCGAGGTGCTGGTCGAGATCATGGCGACGGGCATCTGCCACA